>NZ_JBSGJX010000022.1:0-154937 GCF_053605785.1 Nonomuraea sp. NPDC003754 | reverse complement strand
CCAGGGAGGACGTCCATGCCGGTTGACATCTACTGGCGCATCGGCACCCACGGCGCAGCGAGGGCTGGTCGCCGTGCGGAAGGGGGAGCGGAGGGGGTGTCAGGGAGACCGCGGACGGGAACGGCCAGGCCGGTGAGGCCGAAGGCCTCGGGGCCGGCCAGGCGCAGCCCCTCCTCGGTGTACCAGACCGGGTCGCAGGGCACCCGCACCACCGACACCCGCAGGCCGTACCTGACGTGCTCGGTGTCCACGACCTCGCCGGTGCGGGCGTCGAGCAGCGCGATCACGTCGGGCACCACCGCCAGCGGCGCGCCGTCCTCCAGGACGGCCAGGAACTCGGTGCCCGCCTCGATCCGCACCAGCCGGCCGAGATCGGCGCCCAGGCCCTCGATGACGATCGAGCCGGTCTCGGCGATCTTCCCGGAGACGAGGGGCGCGGGCAGCTCGGTGCCCAGGCGCAGCGCGCGCGTGACCGAGCCGAGCGCGGTGGCCGACGCGACCTGGTGGCCGCGCATGACGTACTCGGTGGTGGCCGCCTGGCCGCCGAACGGCTCGAGCGCCGCGCGCACCAGCCGTTCCAGCCAGCGCCCGTCCACGTGCTCGATCACCACGGTCCTGCCCCGGCCGTCGCACATCACCGCGGGAGTGGCGGAGATGCCGCGCAGCTCCATCACGGTCTGGTTCATGCGGGGGAAGGCGCGGCTCATCCCGTCGGCGTCGACCAGCGGCAGGCCGAGGCGGGCGGCCCAGGTGAGCGCCAGGCAGCCGTTCGCGCCGCCGATCTCGCTGGCCAGCACGGCGCCGACGGGCGTGCCGTACCGCTGCTCGATCTGCCGGCGCAGGTGCACGGGCTCGTCGGTGCCGCCGACGCGCTCGGACATCACCGCGGAGGAGCCCGCACTGCCGACCGGCATCACCAGCAGCTCGGGGTCGAGCTCGCCGGGCTGGACGACACGGACCGGCCCGTGGTCGTCCAGCGCCTGGAGCGCGGCGGCCCTGGCGATCGTCACGGGGCCGCCGCCGCCCGAGCCGAGGACGGCGCATCCCCTGGCGTAGGCGGGCAGTGACGCGGTGTCGATGCGCATGTCCCCACAGTAGGAACTCCGAGGTCATGCATGGTGTGCTGGCAGAACCTCATTGGATGGTCAGTGTGCCCGTGGCACACTTCGGAGATGGATGGCGTGGACGGCCTGCGGCATCTGGCCGGGCCGATGAGCGGCCGCCGGGCCACCGGTGTCCGGCTGGTGGAGGACCTGCGGCGGATCGTGTCACAGCCGGGCGGAGCCGTGCTCGTGCTGACCGCCGCCGCGGCGCGCGAGGCGGCCGGATACCGCCTGGAGGTGGCGCTGCGGGACGCGGGCGCGGCCGGCGCGGCGGCGCTCGTGCTGACGGCGCCGGTGGAGGTGGGACGCGGCGCCGCCGCGCTGGCCGAACGGGCCGGGATCGCCCTGCTGGCGGCGGAGGGCGACCTGGCCGAGCTGGTGGTCGCCCTCGACAGGGCCATCGCGGGCGACGCCGCCGACGCGCTTGTCCGGGCCGACAAGGCGGTACGCGGCGTGCTCGGCGCGGGCGGCGTGCCCGCCCGGATGGCCGAGGCGGCGGGGGCGGCGCTCGGCGTCGAGGTGGGAGCCGACTTCTCCGCGCCCGAACGGGACGACCACCTCGGGCGGGCGACCAGGATCGTGCTGCGGCTGGCCGAGCTGGCCGCCGCCGCCGGACCGGCCGAGGAGCCGCCCGCCCGCTCGCGTGCCCAGGTGCTGACGGAGCTGCTGATCGCCCCGGAGAAGCAGGCCCAGGAGCTGGCCCCCAGGGCGCGGACGCTCGGCCTGCCCGTCGACGGCTGGCACGTGGTGCTGCGCGTGGAGGGGCCCGAGCCGTACGCGCTGCTCGACACCGTCGCGGCGCGGGCCGGCCGCGTGGTGCGTGACCTGGTCGGTCCCGAATGGAGCGTCGCGATGGCCGACGGCGCGCTGATCGTGGTCCGCACCACGCCCCGCGACCAGGGGCGGGCGGGGCTGCGCGCCGCCGCCGCGGACGCCGCGCTGCTCCTCGAGCGGGTACCGCCGGCGGGCGCCCGGTTGCGCTGCGGCGTCAGCACCGCCCACCAGGGCCTGCTCGGGCTGCGCACCTCCGCGTCGGAGGCCCGTACGGCGCTGCGCCGCAGCCCGGCCGCGCTGGCCACCTACGACCTGGCGGGGCTGGACCGGATGCTGGAGGAGTGGTACTCCTCCGACGCGGCCCAGCAGGCGGTGCGGGAACTGCTGCAGCCGATACTGGAACAGAAGAGGGCGGGACTGCTGCTGGACATCCTGAGGGCCTACCTCGACCACCACGGCTCGCCGGCCAAGGCCGCAGAGGAGGTGCGCATGCACCGCAACGCCGTGAGCAGGAACATCAGGCGCATCGAGACGCTGCTGCAGGCCGACCTCGACGACCCGCAGCAGCGTCTGGCGCTGCAGCTGGCGTGCCGAGCGGCAAGGATATGAGACATGACCGAACTACTGGACATCGCGTCGGAGGCGGCCAGGGCGGTCGGCGGGCCGCTGCGCAAGGCGTTCCGCTCCCGCCCGCCCGTCGAGACCAAGCGCGACTTCCACGACCCGGTGACCGAGCACGACCGCGCCGCCGAGGAGACGATCCGCGAGGTGATCCTCTCGCACCGCCCCGACAGCGTGATCGTGGGCGAGGAGGGTGGCACCACCGGATCCGGCGAGGTGACCTGGTACGTCGACCCCATCGACGGCACCGCCAACTTCGCCGCCGGCATCCCGTTCTTCTGCGTGTCGATCGCCGCCGCGGTGGAGGGCGAGCTGGTCGCGGGCGTCGTCTACGACCCGGTGCGGGAGGACGAGTTCACCGCCTCCACCGAGGGCGCCTGGTGCAACGGGGTCCCGCTGCGCTCGCGCGGCGCCGTGCGCGACCGTGAGGCGATGCTGCTGAGCAGCTACCCCACCCCGCGCGACCTCGACCAGGACGGCCAGGCCGCGCTCGACCGCTACGCGGCGGTGGTCCGCTCCTTCGCCGCGGTCAGGCGGCTGGGCAGCGCGGCGCTCAAGCTGGCGCACGTGTCCGGCGGGTGGGCGGACGTGGCCTACGGGCGGCTGTCGAACCCGTGGGACGTGGCGGCGGGGGCGCTCCTGGTACGGCAGGCGGGCGGCGTCTACCTCGGCGACCCCCTGGTGCCGGGGGACTACCTGGCCCACGTGGGCGGCTTCGACCTCGCCGCCTCGGCCCTCGCCGACGTGGCCGCCTGACCGCGCGGGGCCGGTCTTCTCCGGCGCGCGACTCTCGGACAGTCGCGACCGCTTCGGCGCGCGGGCTCCGGCCCCGCCCGTCCGCTCGACGCGGCGCCCGCCGGGCCCGCCGTCAGGCCCGGCGGTGGGCCGCACCCGCCTTCACGTGCTCGATCATGATCTGCTCGGCCGTCTCCCCGTCGCCGCGCTCCAGCGCCATCAGGATCCGCTCGTGCGCGTCGAGCTGCCGCTCGGCCACCTCGGGGTCCAGCCACAGCGACGCCCCCGTCGGCACGGGGAAGCTGGCCCTGACCGCCCTGGCGTGGCGGCCCAGGAAGGCGGGCCCGCCGATGTCGGCGATCCGCAGGTGGAACTCCTCCGACTGGCCGCCCAGCAGGTCGTGCCGCCCGGCCGCGGCGTCCGCGACCATCGACTCGTGCAGCCGCCTGAGCTCGGCCAGCTGCGCCGCGGCGATGCGCCCGGCCGCCAGACGCGCACCCAGGCCCTCGACCACGGCCCGCACCCCGTAGAACTCCTCCAGCGCGTCGTCGCCGAGGTCGACCACGGTCGCCCCGTGGTGGGCCTCGTAGCTGATCAGCCGGTCCTTCTCCAGGCGGCGCAGCGCCTCCCTGACGGGCGTCACCGACACCCCGAGCCGGGTGGCGACGGCGGCGGCGCGCAGGGCGGTGCCGCCGGGGATCTGCCCGGTGCGGATCTCGTCCAGCAGGACCTCGTAGACGTAGTCCGCCTTGCTCATGGGCTGTCGCATAACTTATAAGATATAGGACTTATGACCAGTCTTGCCGATATCCGGGTGATCGACGTCGCGACGTTGTTCGCGGGGCCGTCCGCCGCGATGATGCTGGGCGACTTCGGCGCCGACGTCATCAAGATCGAGCATCCCCGCCGCGGCGACCCCTCACGCGGGCACGGCGCCGCCAAGGACGGCGTCGGCCTGTGGTGGAAGTCGCTGTCACGCAACAAGCGCGCCGCCGCCGTCGACCTGTCCGCGCACGAGGGGCAGGAGATCCTGCGCCGCCTGGCGCGCGGCGCCGACGTGCTGGTGGAGAACTTCCGGCCCGGCACCCTCGAACGCTGGGGCCTCGGGCCCGAACACCTGATGGAGCTCAACCCGCGCCTGATCGTGGCCAGGATGACGGGGTTCGGGCAGGCCGGGCCGATGGCGGGGCGGCCGGGGTTCGGCACGCTGGCCGAGGCGATGAGCGGCTTCGCCGCGATGACCGGCGAGCCCGACGGCCCGCCGACGCTGCCGCCGCTGGCCCTCGCCGACGGCATCGCCGGCCTGGCCATGTCCTATGCCATCATGGTCGCCCTGCACGCCCGCGAGCGGACCGGCCGCGGGCAGGTCGTCGACATGGCGATCATCGAGCCGATCCTTGGCCTGCTCGGGCCGCAGATGACCGCCTACCAGGCGCTCGGCGCGGTCCCCCGGCGTACGGGCAACCGGTCGAGCAGCAACGCCCCGCGCAACACCTACCGCACCCGCGACGGGCGCTGGCTGGCCGTCTCCACCAGCGCGCAGACCATCGCCGAGCGCGTGGTCACCCTGGTCGGACGGCCCGACCTGGTGGCCCAGCCGTGGTTCGCCACCGGCGCGGGCCGGGTCGAGCACGTCGAGGAACTGGACGAGGCGGTCGGCTCCTGGATCGCCGAACGCGACGCCGACGAGGTCGTCGCCCGCTTCGAGGAGGCCCAGGCGGCGATCGCCCCGATCTACGACGTGCGCGACATCGCCGAGGACCCGCAGTACGCGGCGCTGAACACCTTCATCGAGCTGCCCGACGAGGAGCTCGGCTCGGTCACCGTCCAGAACGTGCTGTTCCGGCTGTCGGAGACGCCGGGCGAGGTGCGCTGGACGGGCCGCCGCCTCGGCCAGGACACCGACGAGGTGCTCGGCGAGCTCGGCTACGCGCTCGAGGAGATCGCGAAGCTGCGCGAGAACGGGGTGGTGGCGTGACGCTGACCTGGCTGTACGTGCCGGGGGACCGGCCCGAGCGGTTCGACAAGGCCATGGCGTCGGGGGCCGACGTGGTCATCGTCGACCTCGAGGACGCGGTCGCGCCCGCCCGCAAGGACGCGGCCAGGCGCAACGTCGTCGACTTCCTGCGTACCGGCCCGTCGTCCCCGCGAACGCGCGCCGACGATGCCGCCGGTGCCGCCGGGGACCGCGGCGGGCCCGGCGCGGGTGCGCGTGCCGGCGATTCCACCGGGGAGCAGGGCGCGCCGGTGGTGGGCGCGCGGGTCGACGGCGCCGGCTGGGATCAGGGCGGGCCGTCCGTGCACGTGCGGGTCAACGACCCCGCCACGGACCACGGGCGGCGGGACCTGCGGGCGCTGGCCGGCCTGCCGCTCGCCGCCGTGCGGGTCCCCAAGGTGCACTCGGTCGCGACGCTGGACCTGGTGGATCTCGACGTCCCTGTCCACGCCCTGCTGGAGTCGGCCGCCGGCGTGGTGAACGCGGCCGCCGTCGCCGCCCACCCCAGGGTGGCGGGGGTGGCGCTGGGAGAGCAGGACCTGATGGCCGAGCTGTCCATCACCGACGAGGCGGCCCTCGACCACCTGCGGGTGCAGGCGGTGCTGGCCGCGGCGGCGGCGGGGCTGCCCCCCGTGGCGATGTCGGTCTACGCCGATGTGGCCGACGAGGCCGGGCTGCTGGCCTCCACCAGGCGGGGCAGGGCGCTGGGGCTGTACGGCCGGGCGGCGATCCATCCCCGGCAGCTGCCGGTGATCCGCGAGGCGTTCACGCCCACCCCGGAGGAAGTGGCCAGGGCGCGGGAGATCGTCGCGGCCGCCGAGCTGGCCGGCGACGTGGGCGCGGTGGCGCTGCCCGACGGCAGGTTCGTCGACGCGCCGGTCGTGGCGCGCGCCCGCCGTACCCTCGACCTGGCCGACCGGCTGGCCCGCTGACGCCCCGCCGCGCCCGGACCCGTGCCCGCTGGCGCCCGGCCACGTCCCGGCCCGTGCCCGCTGGCGCCCGGCCGCGTCCCGGCCCGTGCCCGCTGGCGCCCGCCCGCGTCCGCTGAACAGCCCGCCGCTCCCTGGCCCGCGCCCGCTGACGCCCCGCCGGGCCGGGGTCCGCGCTCGCCGGGCGTCAGGGGCGGGGGGCCCAGCGCCGCGACAGTTCCTCGTCCGAAGGGGCGGGGCCGGGCAGCGGCCGGTGGGCGGGCGGCAGCCGCATGGAGTCGAGCATCAACGTCAGGTAGCGGTGGCGCAGCTCCACCGTGCGCGGTTGCTCGCCCAGCTTGATCGAGGCCAGCTGCTCGAACAGCAGCGCGATGTCGGCGGTGGTGACGTCGGGGCGCAGCACCCCCGCCTCGACCGCCCGGCGGTGCACCGCGGTGGCCAGTTCCGCGGCCCGGGCGGCGTCGCGGTGGAGCTCCTCGGTGGGCTGGAAGGTGCCCGCGAGCGCGATGGTCAGCGAGCTGCTGTCGGCCTCGACGATGTCGCGCATGTAGGCCGCGAAGGCCTCCCACGGGTCGCCGTCCATCGCCAGCGACTTCTCGCAGGCGGCGATGTAGAGCTTGAGCCCGTCGCCGCAGAGCTTCTGCAGCAGCGTCTCCTTGCTGCCGTAGCGCCGGTAGAGGGCGCTGATCCCGACGCCCGCGCGCTCGGCCACGGCCGCGATCGGGGCGCCGGGGTCGGCGGTGAAGACGGCTCTGGCGGCCTGCAGGATCAGTTCGTCGTTGCGCGCGGCCTGCGCACGGCGGCCGCTCATGGGTGCTGCTGTCATGCCCCCAGCATATAGCGGAACATACAATTCCGTTCTAGATGGATGTGATCAAGCCTCTTCCCAATGATCGCCGGGGACCTTAGCGTCGCAGCAGACACCCCATACATCGCCTGACGGGAAGGGGCGGCTGGATGTCCGATGCGGCGATCACCCCCGCGTTATCCGACGAAGGCCTCGCACGTGACGACTACGCGCTCCAGCGGGTGCCCGCCTCGGCCCGCTACGGCTGGCTGACGGTCGCGGTCCAGCGCTTCGGCATGCTGAGCGCGCTGAGCCAGTTCCTGCTCGGTGCCACCCTCGGCATGGGGATGACCTTCTGGGACGCCGTCCTGGCCATCACCGTGGGCGCCGTCATCCTCGAGATCGTCGCGATCGCCGTCGGCATCGCGGGCATGCGCGAGGGCCTCTCGACGACCGTGCTGGCCCGGTGGGCCGGGTTCGGCCGCTACGGCGCCGGCATCGTGGGCATGGTCGTCGCCGTCTGCCTGCTCGGCTGGTTCGGCGTGCAGTCGGCGGTCCTGGCCCAGGGGCTGGCCTCGCTGCTGGGCGGGCCGCCGGTGTGGGTCTGGTCGATCATGGCAGGGCTGGCGGTGACGGCGATCGTGGTGCACGGCTTCGCCGGGATGGCCTGGACCGCGTGGATCACCGTCCCGGCCTTCCTGGCCCTGGCCGGCTGGGCGATCGCGGTCGAGCTGTCGAAGCAGCCGCTGGGCGCGCTGGTCGCCTCGGCCCCGCCGGGACCGGCACTGAGCCTGGCCGAGGGCGCCACCATCGTCGCGGGCGGCTTCATCGTCGGCGCGGTCATCTCGCCCGACATGTGCCGGTGGAACCGCAGCGCCGCCGACGTGGTCAAGCAGACCGTGCTCGGCATCACGCTGGGCGAGTACGCCGTGGCCCTGGTCGGCGTGCTGCTCGCGCACGCGCTGCGCACCGGCGACGTGATCGCCATCGTCACCAGCACGTCCGGAGCGGTGGGCACGATCGTCCTGGTCACCGCCACCCTGAAGATCAACGACTGGAACCTCTACGCCGCCTCGCTCGGCATGACCAACACCCTGTACACCGCCTTCGGCCTGCGCACCGGCAGGGCCGCGGTCACCGTGGCGCTCGGCGTGATCGGCACCGGCCTGGCCGCCGCCGGCATCCTCGACCATCTCGTCGACTTCTTCGTCCTGCTCGGCGTGGCCATCCCGCCGGTGGCGGGCATCATGGTCGCCGAGTACTTCGTGGTGCGCCGCTGGCGTCCCGCGCTGGACGCCTCCCGGCAGGCGGGCACGCTGCCCGAGACGGCCCCGGGGTGGGCGCCCGCCGCCCTGGCCATCTGGCTCGGCGCCGCGCTGGTCGGCAAGTACGTCGCGTGGGGCATCCCCGCGCTCAACGCCCTGCTGGTGGCCTTCGCCGCCTACGCGATCGCGGGCAGGCTCGGTCTCACCGCCGCCGCCCCGAAGGGCACCACCGGCCCCGCCTGACATCCCCTCCCACCCCTCTCCGCGTAGACAGGAGCTCCTCTGTGCGTGTCGGGATCGACGTGGGCGGCACCCACACCGACGCCGTCCTCATGGACGGGACCACCGTCCTGGCCGAGATCAAGACCGCGACCACCGTCGACGTGACCGGCGGCGTCGTCACCGCCCTGCGCGAGCTGCTGGCCGCCTCGGGCGTCGACCGCGCCCGCGTGACCGCCGTGATGATCGGCACGACGCACTTCACCAACGCCCTGGTGACCGGGCGCCGGCTGGCCCGCACCGCGGTGGTACGGCTGGCCCTTCCGGCGACGGCGGCGCTGCCGCCGCTGGCGGACTGGCCCGAGCGGCTGGTGCGAGCCGTCGATCCCAGCGTCCACCTGTGCGACGGCGGGCACGAGTTCGACGGCAGGCCGATCTCCCCGCTCGACCCGGACCAGCTCAAACGCGTCGCGGCCGGGCTGGCGGCCCAGGAGATCGACACCGTGGCCGTCACCTCGGTGTTCTCGCCTGTCAACGCCGAGGTCGAGGAGACGGCGGCGGGCATCCTGCTCGCCGAGCTGCCCCACCTGCGGATCAGCCTGTCCCACCGGATCGGCAGGGTGGGCTTGCTGGAGCGCGAGAACGCCACCGTCGTCAACGCCTGCCTGCGCGACCTGGCCGACGAGATCGTCGACGCCTTCACCGGGGCGCTGCGGGCCGTCGGCATCCACGCGCCCCTCTACCTGTCGCAGAACGACGGCACGCTGATGGACGCCGAGCACACCCGCCGCTACCCGGTGCGCACCTTCGCCTCGGGGCCGACCAACTCCATGCGCGGCGCGGCCTTCCTGGCCGACCTGGCCGACTGCGCCGTGGTCGACATCGGCGGCACGACCACCGACGTCGGCGTGCTCAGCGGCGGCTACCCCCGCCAGGCCACCGGCGAGGTCGACATCGGCGGCGTGCGCACCAACTTCCGCATGCCGGACGTGCTGTCGATCGGGCTGGGCGGCGGCAGCCGCGTCACCGCCGAGCCCGCGCTGCGGATCGGCCCCGACAGCGTCGGCTACGAGCTGACCGGCCAGGCGCTGGTCTTCGGCGGCCGGGTTGTCACCGCCACCGACCTGGCGGTCGCCGCGGGCATGGCCGAGATCGGCGACCCCTCCCTTGTCCGGCACCTCGACCGCGAGCTGGTCAGGCGCGGCGTGGCCTGGATGGCCGGCCGGGTGAGCGAACTGGTCGACCGGATGCGCGTCTCGGCCAGCCCGCTGCCGGTCGTCGTGGTCGGCGGCGGCAGCGTGCTGATGCCCGACCGCCTGGAGGGCGTGCCCGCCGTCCACCGGCCCGAGCATCACGCGGTGGCCAACGCCATCGGCGCGGCGACCGGCCAGATCGGCGGCGAGGTCGACCGGCTGTTCGCCATCACCGCCACCTGCTCGCGCGCGGACGTGCTCGATCAGGCCCGCGCCGAGGCCGTGGAACGGGCGATCGCGGCGGGCGCCGACCCCGGCACCGTCGAGGTGGTCGACATCGACGAGATCCATGTGGCCTACCTGCCGGGCAACGCCGTACGGGTCAGGGTCAAGGCGGTCGGCGAGCTGCGACTGAGCGGCCCGGCCGGCATCGAGGAGGTGCGGGTGTGATGGGCGAGAACCTGACACTGGAGGGGCTGCGGGACCTGGCCGAGGGGGCGGCGGTGCTCGGCACGGGCGGCGGCGGCGACCCCTACATCGGCAGGCTGCTGGTCGAGCGGCAGCTGCGGGCGGGCCGCCAGGTGACGATCATCCCGGTCGACGAGCTGCCCGACGACGCCCTGGTGCTGCCCTCGGCGATGATGGGGGCGCCCACCGTCTTCGTCGAACGGCCGCCGTCCGGCCAGGGCAACGTCGCCGCGCTGCGGGCGCTGGAGAAACACCTCGGCCGCACCGCCGCGGCCACCATGCCCATCGAGTGCGGCGGCCTCAACAGCATGATGCCGCTGCTGCTGGGCGCCCAGCTCGGGCTGCCGGTCATCGACGCCGACGGGATGGGCAGGGCCTTCCCCGAACTGCAGATGGAGACCTTCGCCGTGTACGGCGTGCCGGGCTCGCCCATGTCGATCGCCTCCGACCACGGCGACGTGGCCATCATCGACGCCCGCGACGACAACGTGCGCATGGAACGGCTGGCCCGCGTCATGACGGTCGAGATGGGCGGGGCCGCCTACATCTGCGACTACCCGATGGACGCGGCCACCGTGCGCCGCACCGCCGTACCGGGCACGCTCGGCCTGGCCGAACGGATCGGCGCCGCGCTCCGGCAGGCGCGCGCCCGGCACGACGACCCGTTCGAGGTGCTCACCGCGGCGCTGGCCGGCACGATCTACAGCCACGGCCTGGTCCTGTTCCGCGGCAAGGTCGTCGACATCGACCGCAGGACCGTCGCCGGGTTCGCCCGCGGCCAGGTGACGCTGGCCAGTCTGGACGATCCGGGCGACCGGATGGTGATCACCTTCCAGAACGAGCACCTCGTCGCCCGCCGCGACGGCGAGGTGGTGGCCATCGTCCCCGACCTGATCTGCACGCTCAACACCGACACCGGGGCGCCGGTGACCACCGAGGCGCTGGCCTACGGGCAGCGCCTGACGGTCTACGCCATCTCCACGCCCGAGATCATGCGCACCCCGGCGGCGCTGGACTGCTTCGGCCCCGGCGCGTTCGGGCTCGGCGAGCCGTACGTGCCGGTCGAACGGCTCGCCGCCAGGTCGGCCGCGGGAACGTGATCCGTACCCCGGTGTAGGTGCCGGCGACCGCGATCGCGGTGGCGGCTTCGGTCCGCAGCAGGTCACGGCGGAGAATGGCGACATAGGGGACGACGATTCGAGGCCGCCGAGGCAACCCGGGGTAACAAGAACATCTATAAGTCCTAATGTCACGACAAAGTGTTGACGCAGGGGTAATGCGGCGGTTACATCGAGGACGAGCCAGATGGTCATGGAGGTGTCGCATGAACCGGACCCCGATAGTGCTGGCCCTGCTGGGGGCGCTGACCCTCACGGGATGCTCGGCAGGCGGCGACCAGGCCGCCGCCACCGCCTCGGCGAGCGCCTCGCCGACCACCGCACCCGCGCCCGCCGGCGGGATGAACTTCGCCGTCATCACCCACGCCGGACCCGGCGACGCCTTCTGGGACGTGGTCAAGAACGGCGCCGAAGCGGCCGGCAAGCAGTACGGCGTCACCGTGACCTACCAGGGCGACGGCGACGCGGGCAAGCAGTCGCAGCTCATCGACCAGGCCGTCTCCCAGAAGGTGGACGGGCTCGTGGTCTCCATGGCCAACCCCGACGCGCTGAAGGAGTCGATCGGCAAGGCGGTCGCCGCCAAGATCCCCGTGATCACCATCAACTCCGGCCTCGAGCGCTCCAAGGAGTTCGGCGCCCTCACCCACGTCGGCCAGTCGGAGGACGTGGCCGGCCGCGGCGCGGGCGAGCAGCTCAAGGCCGCGGGCGTCACCAAGCTGCTGTGCGTGATCCACGAGGCCGGTAACGTCGGCCTCGACCAGCGGTGCAAGGGCGCCGAGGCGACGCTGGGCGGCTCGGTCGAGCGGCTGCAGGTCGACGGCTCCAACCAGGCCGACGTCAGCTCCAAGGTGGCCGCGCGCGTCCAGGCCGACGAGTCCATCAACGGCGTCCTGACGCTGAACCCCGGCGTGGCCGTCGCCGCCCGCGACGCGCTCAAGGACGCGGGCTCGCAGGCCAAGCTGGCCACCTTCGACCTGTCGGGCGACGTGGTGACCGCCATCGAGGACGGCGAGATCCTTTTCGCCGTCGACCAGCAGCAGTACCTGCAGGGCTACCTGCCGATCACGTTCCTGTACCTGTACAAGACCAACCTCAACACCGTCGGCGGCGGCCTGCCCGTCAACACCGGGCCGGGGTTCGTCACCAAGGACAACGCCGCGCAGGTCGCCAAGCTGGCAGAGAGCGGCACCAGATGAGTTCGGTCACCGCCGACGAACGGCTGGGCGAGGTCGGCCGGGTCCGCCGCCTGCTGATCAGGCCCGAGCTGGGCGCGGTGGTCGGCGCGATCGTGGTCTTCGCCTTCTTCGCGAGCCAGTCGGCGGTCTTCCGCTCGGTGCGCGGCATCGCCAACTGGCTCGACCCGGCCGCCACGCTCGGCATCATGGCGGTGGCGATCGCGCTGCTGATGATCGGCGGCGAGTTCGACCTGTCGGCGGGCGTGATGACCGGCACCACGGGGCTGGTGCTGGTCACGCTGGCCACCCGCTTCGGGTTCAATGTCTGGCTGGCGATGCTGGCCGGCCTGGTCGTCGCGCTGGCGGTCGGCTTCGCCAACGGCCTCATCGTCACCAGGACCAGGCTGCCCAGCTTCATCGTCACGCTGGGCACGTTCCTCATGCTGCAGGGCATCAACCTGGGCGTCACCAAGATGATCACCGGCACTGTGCAGGTCAGCGGCCTGCGCCGGGCCTCCGGCTACGAGTCGGCACGGACGGTGTTCGGCGGCACCATCGGCGACAGCGGGTTCAGGGTCGCGATCCTGTGGTGGATCCTGATCACGATCGTGGCCACGTGGGTGCTGATGCGCACCCGCGCCGGCAACTGGATCTTCGCCGTCGGCGGCAACGAGCAGGCGGCCAGGGCCGTCGGCGTGCCGGCCGCCCGTACCAAGATCGCCTTGTTCATGACGACGGCGTGCGCGGCCTGGCTGGTCGGCTCGATCATGGCGCTGCGGTACACCTCCGTGCAGGCCAACGCGGGCATCGGCCAGGAGTTCATCTACATCATCGCCGCCGTCATCGGCGGCTGCCTGCTCACCGGCGGGTACGGCTCGGCGATCGGCGCCTCCATCGGCGCGGTCATCTTCGGCATGGCCGACAAGGGCATCGTCTTCCTCGGCTGGGACGCCGACTGGTTCATGTTCTTCCTCGGCGCGATGCTGCTGCTGGCCACCCTCGCCAACAACATGGTCCGCCGCTACGCGGAAGAGGTGAAGCATTGATCCTGGAAACGCGGGACATCGGCAAGAGCTTCGGCAGCGTGCTCGCGCTGCGGAACGTCTCGATGGGCGTGACGGCTGGACAGGTGACGTGCGTGCTCGGCGACAACGGCGCGGGCAAGTCGACGCTCATCAAGATCCTGTCGGGCGTCCACCAGCACGACTCGGGCACCCTGCTCATCGACGGCCGCGAGACGCGGCTGACCAGCCCGCGCGACGCCCTCGACCGGGGCATCGCCACCGTCTACCAGGACCTGGCGATGATCCCCCTGATGTCGGTGTGGCGCAACTTCTTCCTCGGCTCCGAGCCGGTCAAGTCGCTGGGCAGGTTCGACGTGGCCACCGCCAGGAGCGTCGCCCGCGAGGAGCTGCGGGCGATGGGCATCGACATCCGCGACGTCGACCAGCCGGTCGGCACCCTGTCGGGCGGCGAACGCCAGTCGGTGGCCATCGCCAGGGCCGTCCACTTCGGCGCCAGGGTGCTCATCCTCGACGAGCCCACCTCCGCGCTGGGCGTCAAGCAGGCGGGGGTGGTGCTGCGCTACATCGCCAGGGCCCGTGACCGCGGCCTCGGCGTGGTGTTCATCACCCACAACCCGCACCACGCCTACCCGGTCGGCGACCGCTTCCTGCTGCTCAACAGGGGCACCAGCCTCGGCGAGTACGGCAAGGCCGACATCAGCCGGCAGGAGCTGACCTCCCTCATGGCCGGAGGGGCCGAGCTGGAGCAGCTGGAGCATGAGCTCACCAGAGAGTGATACACCTGATGCGGTAATAGAGATCTTATGCCCCGTTCGTATGCGACAGGATGGATAAGCGAGATACGTAACCGGGGGCGAGGGGGGACGATGGTGGGCTGGCGTGCGCTGGTGCCGGTCGTGGCCATGACGATGGCGACGACGATGGTGACGGCGGGACCGGCGGTGGGCCTGGGCCCGGCGCCCGCCGCGCACGCCGCGGTGGCGCCGGAGCAGAAGGTGGTCTACCTCACCTTCGACGACGGGCCGTCGGAGTACACGGGCAAGGTGCTCGACATCCTGCGCGCCAACGACGTGCACGCCACCTTCTTCCTGCTCGGCGCCAACATCAAGGAGCACAGGGCGCTGGCCGGGCGGATCTTCAGCGAGGGGCACAGCCTGCAGAACCACAGCTGGTCGCACCCCGACCTGCGGCTCCTGCCGTGGCCCGTCTTCAAACGCCAGGTGCTCCGAACCGACGCCGAGATCAGGAAGCAGACCGGCTACACGCCGGGATGCCTGCGCCCGCCGTACGGGGCGGTCAACAAGAAGGTCCGCAGGGAGGCCGCGGCGCTGGGCAAGCGGGTGCGGCTGTGGACCGTCGACCCGCAGGACTGGGCCAGGCCCGGCGCCAAGACCATCGCCAGACGGGTGTTGAAGCAGGTCGAGCCGGACGGGATCGTGCTGCTGCACGACGGCGGCGGCGACCGGCGGCAGACCGTCGCCGCCCTCCCCAAGATCATCAAAACGCTGAAGGAACGCGGCTACGTCTTCCACCGCCTGTGGTGCGGGTGACCCGCCGGTTCCCGGGTCGCTCTAAAGTGTCTGGGTCTACCGGATACCGAGCAGGAATGAGAGGCCAACGATGACACGCCAGGCAGTGTGGGCGGTTGTGACCGGCATGTACGACGCCTACACCAGAGGCGACAGGGCGGGCATCGACCGCCTGCTGCACCCCGAGGCGACGATCTTCGACTCGGCCGCGCCGGACCTGATCACCAGCAGGGCCCAGCTGGAAAAGGTGCGCGACGCCCGGCCCACCGACGGCCCCCAGGAGACGGGCGTGACCGCCTACGACGAGGTGGTCGACGTGTGGGGCGACACCGCGCTGGCCCGCTACCTGCTGCGCGTCGACTACGCCACCGGCGCGTCGGAGACCGTGCGCACGACCACCGTGCTGCGGCGCTCCGACGACGAGTGGCTCATCGTGCACGTCCACGAGAACACCCTCTGACCTGGGCGTATCCTGAAGCGCGAGGGCGTGGTGCACAGGCCGCGCCCGCCCGCATGGGCGTCGTGCACACGGAGAGCGAGAGGGGGCGGTCCTATGGTGCGCCATATCCGTGCAGCGCCCCCCTCCTCCGAGGAGCACCCATGACCGCCACCGACGCCCGGACCCTGCCCATCGGGTCCGCGTTCGACCGCATGCCGTTCACCCGACGGCACGTGCTGATCGCCCTGGCCCTGTTCATCGCCTTCGTCATCGAGTCGTGGGAGCAGCTCGCGCTCATCTACGTCTCCGGCGACCTCGGCGAGGAGTTCGGCATCGGGCAGGCGGGCGTCGGCGTCGTCCTGTCGGCCGTGGCGTTCGGCATGATCCCTGGCGCGCTGGTGTGGGGTCCGCTCGCCGACCGCATCGGCCGCAAGCCCACCTGCTTCTGGTCGCTGCTGTCCTACGGCGTGATCGCCCTGGCCTCCGCCTTCGCCCCGAACCTGGCCACCCTCGTCACGCTGCGCGTCGCCTCCGGGCTCGCCCTCGCCGGCGTCTACACCGTCACCTTCCCCTACTTCCTCGAACTGCTGCCCACCAGGAGCCGCGGCAGGGCGGCGGTCTACCTGTCGATCGGCTGGCCCATCGGCATGCTCGCCGCCATCGGCGCCTCGGTCGCCCTCGGCGACCTCGGCTGGCACGTCGTCGTCATCGCCAGCGCGGCTGCCGGGCTGTGGGCGTTCGCGATCAGGGCGTGGGTGCCCGAGTCGCCGTACTGGCTGGCCGCCCGCGGCCGCCAGCACGAAGCCCGCCAGGTGCTGCGCACCCTCGGCAGCCCCGACACCGACGCCACCTTCACCGTCGCCGCCCGGCGTGTGGGCAACCCGCTCGACCTGCTGCGCGGCGGGCTGACGAAGATCACCGTGGCGATGCTGCTGCTGAACTTCGCCTTCAACTGGGGCTACTGGGGCCTGCAGACCTGGCTGCCCACGCTGCTGCAGGAGAAGGGCCTCACCCTCGACGCCTCGCTCGGCTTCGCCGCGCTCAGCGCGCTGATGATGATCCCCGGCTACGTGAGCGCCTCCCTGCTGACCGGCCGCTTCGGACGCAAGAAGGTCTTCCTCGTCTACGTCGTGGCGGCGGCGCTCGGCGGCCTGTGGTTCGCCCTGGCCGACTCCACCTTCGAGCTGTACGCGGGCAACTTCGTGCTGTCGTTCTTCAGCCTGGGCGCGTGGGGCGTCTGGAACACCTGGAACGGCGAGTTCTACCCGACGGCGCTGCGCGGCACCGGCTACTCGTGGGCGACGGCCGCCCAGCTGATCGCCACCACGCTGGCGCCTTCCGCGGTGGGCGCGCTGCTGGCCAACGCCACCGGGTTCACCGCGACGATGCTGGTGATCAACGCGTTCATGGTGGTCACGGCGTTGCTGGCGGTGCCGCTGCCGGAGACCGAGGGGCGCGAGCTGGAATGATCCTCGGCGTCGCGCTCGGGCGGCACGCGACCACCGTCGTGGCCGTCCGCGACGGCGTCCCGATCGCCTCGTGGTCATCCTCCGGTGCGGCCGGCCCCGATCCCCACGTTGTCGCCCCCCACGTTGTCGACCCTCACGCTGCCGGCCCTCACGTTGTCGACCCTCACGTTGTCGATCCCCCCGCTGCTGGCCCTCACGCTGTCGGCTCTCACGAGTTCGGCCCCTTCCTGCCCGGTCTTGCGGACGTCTTCGTGCTGTCCGGTCTTGCCGGCGCATCCGGTCTTACTGGCGGGCCCGGCCCTGCTGGGGCATCCGGTCTTGCCGGCGCCCCTGGTCCTCCTGGCACCTCCGGTCTTCCTGCCGCGCCCGGTCTTCCTGGCAGGCCCGGTCTTCCTGGCAGGCCCGGTCTTCCCTGGACGCCCGGCCTTCCAGGGGCTCCCGCTGATCGGGGGACGCCCGGCCGGGCCGGCGATCCCGGCCGTCGCGCCGCGTCCGGCCCGACCGGCGCCGGAGGCTCCCCCGGCGGGCGCCGCGGGAACGAGCGCCCTGGAAGCCGGACGGGCCACCCCGAGACCCGTATCACGATCCGACCGGAAGAGATCCGCGCGGCCTGCCTGGCCATCGACCTCGCCGACGTCCCGGCCGCGCCGGTGGCCGCCATCAGGGTCGGCGGACCGTGCCCGCCCGTCCTCGGCCCGCACGTCCCTCACCCCAGAGGCAGGGCGACGATCGTCCGCGGCGGCCACAGCCTGACCGGCCGCCCACTCGCCCCTCTCGACACCGACGCCGTCCGCCTCTTCGCCGCCGGCTGCGGTCTGCTCGACTTCGCGGTGACGGCGACGGGCTCGCCCACTCTCGCCGACCACGAGCTGGCCGTCGCCGACCTCGTGGCCGCCGAGGTTCCGGGAGCGCGCATCACGCTGTCGTACGAGTTCGGCAGGCCGGGACTGCGGGAGAGGGAGCGCGAGGCGATACTCAACGCGTCGCTGCGACCCGAGGCGGAACGGGTGGCCGACGCGCTGGCCGCGTGGCTGCCCGGCATCCCGCTGTACGTGGCGCGGACCGGCGAGGGGCTGGTGTCCTCCTCCTACTTCCGCCGCTACCCGCTGGTGTGTGCCCGTGGCGGCACCGCCGCCGCCCTGCGCGGCCGGCCGGCCCCGCCCACGGCCGCCGGTGGTGACCCGTCTCCGGACCCCGCAGGGGAGGCGGCGGCCTACGGGGCGACGCTGGCGAGTCCCGTGGCCGGGGTGGAACGGATCGTGCGGGCACGGGGCAGGGCCGAACTGGACAGGGAAGTGGACGACGCCCGCGACGAGGCGCTGACACGGGTGGTGAGCGCCGGGGCCGCCCCGGGTTCGGCGCGGATCGAGGCGCTGACGGTGAACCCGCTGTCGTACCTTCCCGACGGCCTCTACCGGGTACGCGTCACCGCCGAGGGGACCACCCCATGACCGCCGCGCCGTCCGCCCTCGGCCGGCGGCTGCGAGCTCGGGCGGGTCGTGCCTCGCACGTCCGGCCCTCCGTGCAGTCCTTGGGTTGGCAGCGGACCGCGTGGCGGAGGCGGCCGTGATCGGGCGGTCGGACATGATCGGGCGGGCGGAGCTGCCGGTGTTCGCCGCGGGGTCGCGGCTGTTCGCCACCGGCGCCGCCGAGTCCGCCTTCCACCTGGCCGTCGACTGGGCCGGCGCCGTCCTCGACACGCCGGTGCGGCTCGTACCGGCCACCGACCTGCCGTCCGACACCCTGTGCGTCGCTGTCACGCTGGTCGGCTCCACGACGGCCATGGGGGAGCAACTGCCCGAAGGCGGTGAGCCCGCGCGAGCCGTACAGGCCCTCGAACGCCGGCTCGGCACCCGCGCCGGCGCCGTCGTGGCGCTGAACCTGGCCGCCGAGAACGCCCTCCTCCCGCTGATCGCGGCGGCGGCGCTGGGCCTGCCGCTGGTGGACGGCGACGGTTCCGGCAGGGTGTTCCCGCTGGTGGAGCAGACCACCTACACCCTGGGCGGCATCAGCCCCACCCCGCTGGCGCTGGCCGGCCCCGCCGGGGAACTGGTGCTGCTGGAGACCGCGCCCGGCAGGGTGGAGGAGACACTGCGGCCGCTGGTGCTGTCGTTCGGCGGGTGGGGGCTGGCCGCCTGCTACCCGATGCGGGCCGCCGACCTCTCCGGGGTGCTGGTTCCGGGCACGGTGTCGATGCTGATGGCGGCGGGACAGCCGGGAGCGCCGCGTTCGGCCGCCGCCCCGTACGGCGTGCGCCGGTTGTGCGTGGGACGGATCGTCGCGGTCGAGGGCAGCAGCGGACATGGCGCGGACCTGGCGATGCCGTCGCTGCCGTCGAGCATCGTGGTGGAGGAGAGCGAGGGACTCGGCAGGCTGGTACGGCTGGAGGCGCACAACGAGATCGTGCTCGCGCTGGCCGACGGGGCGCCGGTGGCGATGGCGCCCGACCAGATCTGCATGATCTCCTCGGCCGACGGGATGGTGGTGGACGTGGACAAGGCCAGGCCCGGCATGCGGGTGGAGGTCCTGGTGCTGCGTGCCGCTCCTGCCTGGCACACCGACGAGGGGCGCGCGCTGGGCGGGCTGCGGGCGTTCGGGGTCCCGCTATGACGCCGTCGTCGTGCGTCACCTACTGCCCGGTGGAGGTGCGGAGGGTCGTGAAGGCGAGGTGCCCGGGGCCGGTGCTCAGGGTCGTCAGGGGCGCGGTGGGGTCGTGCGGGTACGAGGCGCACGGCGCCGGGCGCGGAGGCGGGAGATGCAGGTGAGTGGCTCTCAGGGGCGTGAGGTGCGGGGCTGGGAGGCGCCGGTCACCGTGGCCGAGCTGGTCAACGGCGGGCCGCTGGCGGGTGCCCGGATGTACGGCAGCGGCGAGCACCCCGTCCACCAGGTGCGCATCGTCGACGACCTGTCGGTGTTCTCCAGCGTGGCGCCGCACACGGCCGTGGTGCTCATCGGGGCGGCGGCCAGCGGCGGCTGGGCGGTGGAGATGGCGATGCGGCGCGCGTGGGAGCAGGCGGCAGCGTGCGTGATCGCGCCCGCCGAAGCGGCAGGGACGGGATCGAGCATGGGATCGAGCGCGGTGCTCGCCGAACGCCTCGGCATCACGCTGATCGTCGTGGCCGCCGATCCGCTGGTGACGGCCGTGGAGGTGGCGTCGGCGGCGGCGCGTCCCTCTGCCGCGCGTACCCAGCTCGTCGCCCGCTGCGCGACCAGACTGGCCGAGGCGGGTGCCTCGGCGCGCCGGGTGCTGGGCGTGCTCAACGCGGAGCTGCCCGGCACCTCCGTGGCCTTCGTCGACCCGTACGGCACGCGCCTGGCCGGGCGTGCCGCCGCGCTGGCGCCGGCCGGTCAGGGGCCGTGGCCGGTCGAGGTCGAGGTCACCGGCCCTGAAGGGACGGCGCTGGGCAGGCTGGTGGCGGCCGGGCCGGCACGGTCGGCGGGGTGGCCGGCGGTGGTGCGCGCGGTGCTCGGCCTCGCCGTCGCCCCAATGACGGCGTGGGTCGCGGCCGAACGGCTGGCGGCGTCGAGCGACTTCGCTCTCCAGTCGGCCCTCGCCGACCGTCTCCTGGCCGAGGCCGCCATCACGGGCGCAGAAGGCGCGCCGGCGGGCACCGAGGCCGCCACGACGGCGACGGGTATCCAGGCCGCCATCAAGGGCACTGAGGAGGGCATGCGGACGGGCAGCGACGCCGCGACCACAGCGACGGGAACCGAGGCCGCCACCGGAGCGGCGGGCACCGAGGCCGCCCTCACGGGCATCGGGGGTGTCGCCACAGGCACCGGGGAGGTCTCTCCTCGCCCCGAAGAACAGGGCGCCGGTGGTGTCCGCCAGGAGGCCACCGGCAGAGCCGGTGCGTCTCCGACCGGCGCGTGCCCGGGTCGTGGCATCCGGAAGGGCGAGGGCGAGAGTAGTGCCATCGGTAAGGACGAGAGCCCGGGTGGTGCCTGGCCGGTAGGTGAGAGCCCGGGTGGTGCCTGGTCGGCAGGTGCGGGCAGGGGTGGCGCCTTTCAGGGAGGCGCGGGCAGGGGTGGCGCGGTCCGGGGAGACGCGGGTCGGGGAGACGCGGGTCGGGGTGACGCCTTCCAAGCAGGCCCGGGTAAGGGAGGCGCCGTCCGTGGAGGCGCGGGTCGCGGCGGTGAAGGGCAGCAGGAGCCCGCGGGTGAAGGGGTGTGGGCGAGGGCGGTGGCGCTGGGATGGGCCGTGCGTGGACCCATGGCGGCGTTCATGATCAGGCCGACGGGCCGCGGGCCGAGCCCCGGCGACGCGGAACGGGCACGCGCCGTGATCGTCGCGACCGTCGGCCAGGTACCGGTCGTCGCCAGGGGCGGAGGCTGGGCGGGCTGGTCCGCGCTGCCTCCCGAGCACCTGGCCGAACGGCTCGGCCGGGCCGTACAGGCGCTGCCGTGGCCGTGCGCGGCAGGCGTCGGCACTCCTGTCGCCGACCTGCGGGCGATGGGGGAGTCGCTGCTCGGCGCCGAGGCGGCGGCGTTCCTCGCGCGGGCGGGAAGCGTCGCGCGCGCCGACCGGATGGGCCCCGCCGAGCTCCTGGCCGCCATCCCGGCCAGCGCGCTCATGGCCCCCGCGACGGTGGTGCTCCAGCCGCTGCTGGCCATGGACAGGGACGGCACGCTGCTGGAGACGCTCGGCGCGGTGCTGGGCGAGGGCGGCGCGGTGCGGGCCGCCGAACGCCTCGGTGTGCACCGCAACACCGTCACGGCCCGCCTCGACCGGATCAGGGAGGCGGGTTACGACCTCGACGACCGCGCCACGAGGCTGGCGCTGCAACTGGCCTGCCACGTGCTCGGCTCCACCGCGCCACCGCCCCGGCCGGCCACCTGACCCCTCCGACCGAGCCCCCACCAGAGCCACCAAGGGCCGCCGCGCCGCCTGGTCCGGTGCGCTACGCCTGCTCGACGAGCATGAGCATCTCGTCGAGCGGAAGCTCCTCCACCCGCGCGTCGCCCAGCGCCTGCCGTACCCGGGACTCGATCCTGTCGACGTCGCCGCGCTCGGCCGGTGGCAGTGGCGCGCCGACGGCGCGGCGGGTGGCGGCGGCGGTGGCGAGCAGGCGGGCGGCGAGGTGGTGGCGCCCCGCCAGCGAGTGGGCGCCGGCCAGGCCCTCGAGGGCGAGCGCGACCGCGCGGGGGTCGCCGCTGGCGCGCGCGGCGGTCAGACCCTGCAGGTGCAGGTCGAGGGCGCCGGCGGCGTCGCCGCGCTGTTCGGCGACGAAGCCGAGCTCGGCCATGACCAGCGCGGTGCCCGGTCTGGCGTCGAGCAGGCGCATCCAGTCGAGCCAGGTGCGCAGGTGGGCCTCGGCCTCGTCCAGGTCGCCCTGGCGCCTGGCGGTGAGGGCCAGGCCGGTCTGCGCGAACTCCTCGGCCGGCTTGCTGGCCTGCTCGGCGGCCAGCTGCTTGGCGCGGGTGTGGAGCTCGCGGGAGCGTTCGTGGTCGCCGCGCAGCAGGGCCAGCCGGCCGAGCCCGGACAGGCGCCAGGAGACCTCACTGGTGAGGCCGAGCTCCTCGATGAGGCGCAGGCCCTCGGTGCGCAGCGCGGTGGCGCGGGCGTAGTCGCCGGTGATCTCGGCGTGGGTGGCCAGGTGGTCGGCGGCGCGGGACTGCCCCCACCGGTCGCCGAGCGCCCGGAACGCCTCGAGGCCGGCCGTGGCGTCGTCGTGGAGGCTGGTGAGGTCTCCGGCGAGCAGCGCCTTGCCGGCACGTGTGCTGAGGGCGGCAGCGGCGCCCCACCGGTCGCCGAGCGCGCGGAAGCCCGTCAGGGCGGTGTCGGCGAGCGGGCCGGCCTCGCCGATGCCGCGCTGGGCGGAGGCGAGGAACCACTGGGCGCGGGCGAGCCCGGCGGGATCGTCGTGGAAGAGGGCGAGGGCGGCGCCGGGGTCGGCCGGTTCGCCCGCCAGGAGGGCGAAGCCGGCCTGCCAGGCGGCGGTGCGCGCGTCCGCGCCCCGCCGGAGTGCGTGCGCCAGGTGGCGGCGGGCCTCGGTGAGGTGTCCGCGCAGGAACCAGTACCAGGCGAGGGCGTCGACGAGCCGGTGGGCGAGGCCGGCGGGCGCGTGGTCGAGCGCGGCCCGCAGGTTGGCCGCCTCGGCGTCGAGGACGGACAGCCACGCGCGCTGCTCGGCGCCACGCAGGTGCGGCTCGGCCCGTTCGGCGAGCGCGGTGTAGTAGGCGGCGTGACGGGACCTGATGGCCGCCTGCTCGCCCGCCTCCTCGAGGCGTTCGAGACAGTAGGTCTTGACCGTCTGGAGGAGGCGGTGGCGCGGGCCGGGCGTCACCAGCGAGCGGTCGACGAGGCGGGCGAGGCAGCCGGCGACGTCGATGTGCGGCTCGGCGCAGGTGTGCTCGGCCGCCTCCAGCGTGCACCCGTCGGCGTGGACGGCCAGGCGCCGCAGCACCGTGCGTTCGGGTGCGGTGAGCAGGTCCCAGCTCCAGTCGATGACCGCGCGGAGGGTGCGCTGGCGCGCCGGGGTGCCGCGCTGCTCGGCGGTGAGCAGGTGGTGGTCGAGGCGTTCGGCCAGGGCGTGGCCACCGAGCGCCCGCGCGCGGGTGGCGGCCAGTTCGATGGCCAGCGGGATGCCCTCGAGCCTCGGCACCAGGGCGGCGGCCTCCTCGCCGGTCAGGCCGGGGGCGAGCGTGGTCAGCAGCAGGGTGGCGGCGCCGGCGTCGAGCGGCGGTACGGCGTAGGCGCGCTCGCCGGGCACGGCCAGCGCCTCCCTGCTGGTGGCCAGGACGCGCAGGCCCGGGACCTCGCGCAGCAGCGCGGCCGTCAGAGCGGCGGCCGGCTCCACGAGGTGCTCGCAGTTGTCCAGGACGAGCAGGGAGGCGCGCTGGGCGCGCAGCGCGGCGGCCAGGTCGCTCTCGTCGCGCAGGCCGAACGCCCGGCTGACGGCCTGGACGGGATCGTCGCTGTCGGCCAGCTCCACGAAGCGGGCGCCCGGGTGGTCGCCGGCCGCCTCGAGAGCCAGGCGCGTCTTGCCGACGCCGCCGGGACCCGTGAGCGTGACCAGCCTGGCCCGCTCCAGGATCGAGCGGACCTGCCGCAGGTCGGACTCGCGACCGACGAGCCCGGTCAGCGCGGCGGGCAGGGCCGGCGACGGGGCTACGGGCGGGTGGGTGCGCGGCGGCGGGTCGAGCGAGGGGTCGTGGCGCAGGATGGCCTCGTGCAGCGCGGCCAGCTCGGGGCCCGGGTCGAGGCCGAGCTCGTCGGCCAGCAGGGCGCGGGCCTGGGCGTAGGCGTCCAGCGCCGCGCTCTGGCGGCCGGCGCGGTAGAGGGCGCGCATGTGCAGGCCGCGCAGCCGTTCGCGCAGCGGATGGGCGGCCACCAGCGCGGCCAGCTCGACCGGCCGGCCCTCCAGGAGGCGCCGCTCGGCCTGGTCCTCGAGCGCCGTGAGGCGCAGCTCCTCCAGGTGGGTGATCGTGGCCGCGGCGAACGCGGCGTCGGCGAAGTCGGCCAGCGCTGGCCCGCGCCACAGCGCGAGCGCCTCGTCGAGGCGGCCGTCGGCCAGCAGGTCCTGGAAGCGGGTGGCGTCGAGCTCGGGGGCGTGCAGCAGGTAGCCGGGCGGCCGGGAGACGACCAGGTCGCGGGCGCCGGGCTCGGCGCCGTTCAGGGCCCGGCGCAGGTGCCAGACCCTCGTCTGCAGCGCGGCCTGGGCGTCGGCGGGCGGAGTGTCGCCCCAGAGGTCGTCGATGAGGCGGTCGGCGGGGACGACCCGGCCCTCGTGTGCCAGCAGGTCGGCCAGGAGGGTTCGGACCTTGCGCTCGCGGACGCGGACGGGAGCGCCGGCGTCGGTGCGGACCTCCAGCGGGCCGAGGATGGCGAAGCGCATGGCGACACCGTATCGAGAGCGGATCGAGAGGGCGGTGCCGCACGGTGGAGGCATGACTTCGGTAACGGTGATCGGGCTCGGCCTGATGGGGAAGGCGCTCGCGGGCGCCTTCGTGCGTGCGGGGCATCGCACGACGGTGTGGAACCGTACGGCGGGCAGGAACGTGGACGGCGCGGAACACGCGACCGACGTCGCGGCGGCGGTCGCGGCGGCTCCCCTCGTGGTGGTGTGCGTGGTGAACAACGACGCGGTGCGCCAGGTGCTGGAAGAGGCCGGGTCGCTGGCGGGCAGGGTGCTGGTGAACCTGACCAACGGCACCCCCGCCCAGGCGCGCGAGGTGGCGGCGAGGGTGGCCGAGCTGGGCGGCCGCTACGTCGACGGCGGCATCATGGCGGTGCCGCAGATGATCGCCGGCCCCGGCGCGCTGGTTCTTTACAGCGGCTCGGCGGAAGCCTTCCACGAGCACGCGGCGACGCTGGAGGCGCTGGCGCAGGCGCGGTTCATGGGCACCGACCCGGGCCTGGCCGCGCTGTACGACCTGGCGCTGCTCAGCGGGATGTACGGCATGCTCGGCGGGGTCTTCCACGCGTTCGCCATGGTGCGGGCGGCCGGCGAGGACGTGCGCGAGTTCGCGCCGATGCTGGGCGCGTGGCTGTCGGCCATGATGGCGGGCATGCCCGAGCAGGCCGAGCAGATCGTCTCCGGCGACTACGCCACCGACGTGTCGGCGCTGGCGATGAACCAGCTGGCCATGCCCAACTTCGTCGAGGCGGCCAAGGAGCTGGGACTGCGCCCCGACGTGCTGCTGCCGATCCAGCGGCTGATCGACAGGGCGGTCGAGGCGGGGCACGGCGCTGACAGCCTCACCCGGCTGGTGGAGATGATCAAGGAGTAGGGGTGGCGGCCCCGCCACGCGGCGGGGCCGCCCTTCGCTAGCGCGTCACCATGCCCTGGGCGAGGTCGTCGGCGGCGGCCTCGGGGTCGCGCAGCTCGGCGGGGCCGTACCCGCCGCCGCCGCCCGACTCGCAGCGCAGGACGTCGCCCGCCCGCACCGGCAGGGCGTTGACCTTGAGCATCTCGCGCTGCCGCGGGGAGCCGGGGTTGAGCGTGACGCGGGGCGGCGCGCCGGCCGTACCGCCGGCCAGGCCCCAGGCGGGGGTGACGGAGCGCTCGAACCACAGCGACAGGGAGGTGTCGCCGATGAACTCGTACTCGCGGACGACGCCGTTGCCGCCGCGCCACTGTCCCAGCCCGCCGGTGTCTGGACGGACCTCGTAGCGGGTGACGCGGACGGGGAAGAGCGTCTCGAGCACCTCGATCGGCATGTCGCGCAGCGCGCCGTTCACGTTGTTGATCAGGCACGTCTCGCCGTCGCCGCCCTCCCACGCGCCCCAGCCGCCGACGGTGGCCTCCTGGGAGACGTACAGCTTGCCGGTGCGCGGGTCGGTGCCGGTGAACTGGACGATGAGCGAGTCGCCGTAGGAGGCGGCGGCCGCCCGGTCGGGCACGACCGGCGCCAGCGCCTTGACGACCAGGTCGATGAGCAGGCCGAGGTGGGAGTAGTAGTACTGGCAGGCAGCAGGTGACTGGGCGGCCAGCATGGAGCCGGGCCTGGTGACGACGTCGAGTGGGCGGAAGGAGCCGCCGTTGAGCGGCACGTCGGCGCTGACGAGGAGCTTGTAGGCGACCCTGACGGCGGCGACGGCCTGGGCCGCCCCGCAGTTGACCGGGCCGGTCGCCTGGTCGGCGCAGTCGGTGAGGTCGACGTGGACGCGCTCGCCCTCGACGGTGACGGTGACGTTGACCGGCAGCGGGGTGTCCAGGTCAATGCCGTCGTTGTCGAGGAAGCCGCCCGCGGTGTAGGTGCCGTCGGGGATGGCGGCGATGGCCTGCCGCTCGAGGCGCTCGGTCTGGGCGAAGATCTCGTCGCGGGCCGCCATGACGGTCTCGATGCCCCAGCGCCCGACGATCTCGGCCAGGCGGCGCTGCCCGGTCATCGCGCAGGCGACCTGGGCGCGCATGTCGCCCAGCGTGGCGTGCGGGAAGCGCACGTTGCGGGCGATGACCTCGTGCAGGTCGCGGCACGGCCGGCCGTTGTCGTAGATCTTCGTCGGGCCCATGCGCAGGCCCTCCTGGAAGATCGAGGTGGAGTCCATGGAGCCGCCGGGGTCCTTGGAACCCATGTCGAGCCAGTGCGCCCTGGAGGCCGCGAACCCGGCCAGCTCCCCGTCGACGAAGATCGGGCCGTAGACGGTGACGTCGTTGAGGTGGGTGCCGCCGATGTAGGAGTCGTTGAGCACCCAGACGTCACCCTCCTGCCAGACGTCCCTGCCGAGCAGACGCTCCGTCTCGCGCGTGCAGACCTCCAGGTTGCCGAGGAAGATCGGCAGGCCGCTCGACTGGCCGAGGACGTTGTGGTCGCGGTCGAGCAGCGCGACGGCGCAGTCCTTGGCCTCGTAGATGACCGGCGTGTAGGAGGAGCGGATGAGCGTGGTGTTCATGTCCTCCGCCGCCTGCAGGAGCGCGCAGCGGATGATCTCTGTGGTCACGGGGTCGATCATGAGGTCACCTTGATGATCAGGAATCCGTTGGCGTCCACGGCGGCCAGGCAGCCGGGCGGGATGACGGTGGTCGCGGTCTCCTCCACCACGATGGCGGGGCCCTCGATCTCGCCGTCCAGGGCGCTCCTGCGCAGCACGGGCGTGCGGTGCACCCGGCCGTCGAAGATCACATCCCGTACGGCGGGCGGGTGCGTCTCGCCGGCCGGCGGCGCCGTCGCCGTCCTGGGGAAGGTGCCGAAGCCGGTGCTGCGCAGCATGACGAACTCGACCGGCGCCTCGGGGGTGGCGTGGCCGTACCTGCTGACGTGGGCCTCGGCGTAGCGCTCGGCGACGGCCCGCAGGAAGCCGGGCGTGGCGGGCTCGGCGGCGTCTCGCAGCGGGATGGTGAGGGTGTAGTCCTGGCCCTCGTAGCGCATGTCGACCGCGTGCTCGACCCGCCGCCGCCCGGACGGCACGCCCTGGCCGTCGAGCGCGGCCAGCGCGTCGCGTTCCAGGTCGGCCAGCCGGGCGGCCATGTCGCCGCCGTCGAGGTCGTCCTGCGGGCGGAAGTACGGGTGCGTCAGGTCGCGCCGCACGTCGGCCTCCAGCATCCCCCACGCGGAGAAGGCACCGGGGAAGCGCGGCACGACGACCTCGCCGATGCCGAGCTCGCGCGCAATGAAGACGGCGTGCATGGCGCCCGCGCCGCCGAAGGCCACCAGCGCGAACTCGCGCGGCTCCACCCCGTGCTCGACCGTGAGGGTGCGGATGGCCTGGGCCATCTTGGCGTTGGCCACGTCGCAGATGCCCTCGGCCAGCTGCAGCGGATCCATGTCGAGCGTCTCGGCGAGCGTGGCGACGGCCGTCCCCGCCGCCTCGACGTCCAGCCGCATCAGGCCGCCGGCGAACCAGGCCGGGTCGACGCGGCCCAGCACCACGTTGGCGTCGGTCACCGTCGGCTGCGTGCCGCCCCTGCCGTAGCAGGCCGGCCCCGGTACGGCTCCCGCCGACTGCGGTCCGACGCGCAGCGCGCCCGCCTCCGTGTAGGCGATCGAGCCGCCGCCCGCGCCGATGGTGTGCAGGTTCACGATCGGCATCAGGACAGGGAAGCCCTCGATCCTGGCCTCGGCGCTGACGTCGGGGCGCCCGTTGACGACGAGGGAGACGTCGAAGGAGGTGCCGCCCATGTCGACGCAGATGGCGTTGTCGCGGCCGAGCAGGCGGGCCGCGGCCACCCCGCCCATGGTGCCGCCGACGGGCCCCGACAGCAGGGTCTGCAGTGGTCGTCTCATCGCGTATCCGGCGTTGACCAGGCCGCCCGACGACTGCATCACGTGCACCGGTACGGCCAGCCCGCGCTCGGCGAAGCGCTGCTCGATCCGCGACAGGTAGCGGCGCACGACAGGACCCGTGTAGGCCTCCAGGACCGCCGAGGAGGTGCGCTCGTACTCCCGCCACTCCCTGGCCACCTCGTGGCTGAGCACGACCAGCACCTCGTCGCCGAGCTCCTGCCGGAGGATCTCGCCCGCCCGGATCTCGTGCGCCGGGTTCACGTAGGAGAACAGCAGCGTGACGGCGATCGCGTCGAACCCCTCCGCCTTCGCGCGGTGGGCGGCCCGCCGTACGGCCTGCTCGTCGAGCGGCTGCAGCTCCTCGCCGCGCCAGTCGAGCCGGCCGGCCGCCTCCATGACGTCGCCGCGGGGGACCAGCGGGGCCGGTTTGCGGTAACGCAGCTCGAACATGCGGTCGCGGTTGCCGCGGGCGATCTGGTAGACGTCGCGCGCGCCCTCGCTGGTCAGCAGCAGCACCCTGGCGCCCTTGCGTTCGAGGAGTGCGTTGAGACCCTGCGTGGTGCCGTGCACGAAGAAGGAGATGAGGGACGGGTCGTCGACCACCCGGCCGAGCGCGGCGAAGACGCCCTCGGCCAGGTCCCCGGGGGTGGTCGGCGCCTTCGAGGCCAGCACCGCACCGCTCTGCTCGTCGTAGCAGACCACGTCGGTGAAGGTGCCGCCGATGTCCATGGCGACGCGATATGTCATGGTGGCACCGTATGCGGTGGCGGGCCGTCGCGGGTGTGCGAGGCGCACGGCCACGGCCCCGCACCCGTGCGTTCCGCACCCCGTTCCTCGCAGGCGCGCCGCCGGCGAACCGTCCTGGGTGCTCGACGGAGAGGCGGCAGGTGGCGGTCCAGGATGGGGGAGCGGCGATGGCGGACGGCGAAGCGGCTGACGCGCGGGATCTCGAACAGGCCGCGGCGGTCTTCGACAGCGTGCGGCCACGGCTGTTCGGGATCGCGTACCGGATGCTGTCCAGCGTCACCGAAGCCGAGGATCTCGTGCAGGACGTCTGGCTGCGCTGGCAGAGCTACGACCGTGCCACGGTCGGCCATCCCGCCGCGTTCCTGGCCACGACGACCACGCGGCTGGCCATCAACGCCGCCCGGTCCGCACGCGTCCGCCGCGAAACTTACCTCGGCCCATGGCTGCCCGAGCCGGTCGACACCGGCGCGGACCCGCACCTCGGCGCGGAGCGAGGCGAGGCGCTGGAGCTCGCGGTCCTGCTGCTCCTGGAGCGGCTGTCTCCCACCGAACGCGCCGCGTACGTTCTGCGGGAGGCGTTCGACTACCCCTACCGGCAGATAGCCGAGATCGTCCAGCTCAACGAGGCGGCCGTCCGCCAACTGGTCAGCAGGGCCCGCAAGCGGGTGGTGGTCGAGCGTCGCACGCCCGTGACCACGGGCGAGCAGCGCAGGCTGCTGAAGGCCTTCGTCGCCGCCGCCCGCTCCGGCGACCTGACCGCGTTGGAAGAGCTCTTCGCCGCGGACGTGACCAGCTACTCCGACGGCGGCGGCGCCGTACGCGCCTCCCGTTTCCCCGTGGTGGGCGCGTCTCGGGTGGCCAAGTACGTCAGGGCGTTCGCGGGTCACTTCTGGACAGGGGTCGACGTGGCGTGGGCGAGCACGAACGGGCAGACCTCCGCCCTGCTGAGCCGCGACGGCCAGGTGTTCGCCGTCCTGACGGTGACCGCCTCGGCCCAGGGCATCGAGCAGGTGTTGTGGATGATGAACCCGACCAAGATCACCGCTGTGTCCGCCACGTCTGAGCAAGGTTCCCGCCTGTAGCTCCAGGATTCCGCCTCCTCGAAGACAGGCCAGGAGGCGGATCCGCACGGAGACCGGCCCGCCCACGAAGCCGCACCGGGTGGGGCCGCGCCGACCTGGTCCGTGACGAACGCGCAGGTCAGCGGGCACGCGCAGAGAAGAGATCTTGACCGATGCCGATTGAACAGCGCGGTAGCGGTCACAAACCCTGGGGGCTGTCCTGTCGTGACCGGCGACCGAGGGCGACCGAGTGCCCCGGCGGCAGGGAAGGTTCGTTATGAAGATCGTGGTAATCGGCGGGACCGGGCTGATCGGCTCGAAGCTCGTGACGAAGCTGGCAGAGCACGGGCACGAGGCGGTGGCCGCCGCGCCGGACACCGGAGTCGACACCCTCACCGGCGAAGGGCTGGCCGAGGTGCTGACCGGCGCGTCCACGGTGGTCGACGTGTCGAACTCGCCGTCGTTCGAGAGGGCCGCGGTGCTGGAGTTCTTCGAGACCTCCACCGGCAACCTGCTCGCGGCGGAGGCGGCGGCGGGCGTGGGTCACCACGTCGCGTTGTCGGTCGTGGGCACCGAGCGGATGCCGGACAACGGCTACTTCGCGGCGAAGATCGCCCAGGAGAGGCTGATCGAGAACTCCCCGATCCCGTTCTCGCTCGTGCACGCGACGCAGTTCTTCGAGTTCGTCCGCAGCATCGCCGACGAGGCCACGGTCGATCGCCAGGTGCACGTGGCGCCGGTGCGCTTCCAGCCCATCGCGGGTGACGACGTCGCCCAGGCGGTCGGCCGGGTCGCGGTGGGGCCGCCGCTGAACGGCAGGGTGGAGGTGGCCGGGCCCGAGCAGTTCCGGATGGACGAGTTCTTCCGCGAGGCCCTGGCCGCCTGGGGCGACTCGCGCGAGGTGGTCACCGACCCGCAGGCGCGCTACTTCGGCAGCGTGCCGGGCGAGCGGACGCTGGTGCCAGGGGAGGGCGCCACCCTCGGTCAGACCAGATACCGCGACTGGCTCGACCGGACCGCCACCGGAAAGTAGATCAGCGAAAGGCTCTTCCATGTCCATATCGAGATCAACCGCGTGGCAGACGGCGCTCACCGTGCTGCAGGAGGCCGAGCCGCCGTTCATCCCCGAGGGGGCGAACGTGATGACCGTGATCGTCGAGTACCCGCCCGGCGATCCGGGGGCGCCGCCGCACCGGCATCCCGGCCCCGCGTTCGGCTACGTCCTGGACGGCGAGATGCTGCTGGAACTGGAGGGCGAGCCGGAGCGGGTCGTCCGCGCCGGCGAGGCGTTCTGGGAGCCGGGCGGAGACGTCATCCACTACCAGGACGGCAACAACCGCGCCGACATCCCGCTCCGCTTCATCGTCACCATGCTGTGCGAGCCCGGCAAGCCCATGCTCGTCCTGGTCGACGACGAGGAACTCGAGCAGCGCAAGGACCGCCGCGCCCCTCGCCCGTCCTGAGCCCGGTCCCATGGCCGGCCTCCGCGCCGGCCTGGTGACGCTGGCCGCGCGCATGCGGCGGCACGGACGCCTGCCGGCCACCGCCGGCGCCACGCTTCTGCGCATCGTGCCCGGCTTCCTCATCCAGTTCCTGCTCCTGGGGGACGCGCGGACACTCCAGGCCGGCCTCGACACCCCCACCTCACGGCGGTCAGGCGACGGGTCAGACTGAAGCCCGGGGGCGTGGCGCCGCGGGACCCGCGGGCACCGAGGTCGCGGCGGGCGGTCGGCGCAGCAGCTCGACCAGGAGGTCGACGTACGGCTGCGCCGCCCCCCGGTCACGCCGCGAGGTGGCGAGGCCGATGAAACGGGACGGGCTGGGCGCCTCCAGCGGGATCGCCACCAGCTCGGGCGAGGGCAGCAGCGCGATCTCGGGGATCAGGGCCACGCCGACCCCGGCGGTGACCAGCGACTGGGCGAAGAAGTAGTCGGTGGCGCTGCACGAGACGCGCAGCTCGAAGCCGGCCAGCTCGCTGTAGTGCCGCAGCAGGTCCACGGTCTTCAGGCAGCCCAGCACCCAGCGCTCGCCCGACAGCTCGGCCAGGTGCACGGCCGCGCGCCCGGCCAGGCGGTGGGCGCGGGGCAGGACGACGCGGAACGGATCGGGCCGCAGCGGCGTCCAGTCCATGCCCGAACGGTCGCCCGGCCTGGCCGGGGGCGGCCCGTCGAAGTGGTAGGCCAGGGCCAGGTCGGCGCGGCCCTGGCGGACGAGCGGGAGGCTGTCCTCCGGCTCGCGCTCGAGGATCGTCAGCTCGACGCCGGGATGGTCGGCGGCCAGCCGGGCCAGCGCGGGCGGCAGCAGGGGACGGCCGCCGCTGGCGAAGGAGGCGATCGTGAGCTGGGCACGGCCCGCCGCCAGCCGGTCGATGCGCTGCTGGGCGTCGCTCAGCTCGGCGGCGATGGCCTCGGCCGCCGCCACCAGCAGGCGGCCCGGCTCGGTGAGGGTGACGCCGCGGGTGCTGCGCTCGACCACCTGGGTGCCGAGCGTGCGTTCGAGCGCGGCGATCTGCTGGGAGACCGCCGAGGGCGTCAGGCGCAGCGCGGTCGCGGCGCGGTTGAAGCTGCCGTGGCCCGCCACCTCGCGCAGGATCCCGAGCCGGTGCACGTCGATCAACAGCTCTCCTTATGACTGGTTAAGCGAGTCGCCACTACCGGTGATGACTATAGGGCGGGCACGCTGGCTCACATGAACGAGTTGTGCGTCATCGGCGGCAGCCGGTACTTCGGCAGGCGCCTGGTCGAGAGCCTCCACGCCCAGGGAGTGGCCGTCACCGTGGTCAACAGGGGATCGGCGCCCGCGCCCGAGGGCGTGACCCACCTGGTGGCCGACAGGGACGACGAGGCGGCGCTGCGCCGCGCGCTGGCGGGCCGGAGCTTCGCGGCCGTCATCGACCAGATCTGCTACACGCCGGCCCAGGCGGAGATCGCCGCCCGGGTCTTCGCCGGCCGGACAGCGCGCTACGTGATGACCTCCACCATCGAGGTCTACGCGGGCCTCGACGGCGCGCCGTTCGCCGAGGACGCGGTCGACCTCGCCGAGCAGGGGCCACCCGCCACCGGGTACGGCCCCGCCAAGCGCCAGGCCGAGGCGGTGCTGGCCGCGCAGCCGGACTTCGCCTTCGTCAGCGTGCGCAGCGGCCACGTGCTCGGCGGCGCCGACTTCACCGGCCGCCTGGAGCACTACGTCCGGCGGATCCGCGCCGGCCTGCCGGTGACCGTGCACGAGAACTCCGGCGCCTCGTCGTTCGTCCACGAGGCCGAGATCGCCCGTTTCCTGGCATGGGCCGCGGGCGCCGACTTCACCGGCCCCGTCAACGCCGCCTCGCACGGCGAGCTGGACGTGTGGGAGCTGTGCGCGGCGATCGGCACGGCCACCTCCGCCGCCCCCGCCTTCACCCGAGTCGCCGGCGCCGCGGCCGGGGAGGTCTCGCCGTACTCCTTCGAGCGGGCCTTCACCATGGACACCGGCCGCGCCGCCCTCCTGGGGTTCGCCTTCTCCCACGTGGCCGACTGGCTGCCGGGCGTCATCGAACGGGCCGTCAGGACGAGCGTCGAGGAGGGTGCGGCATGCGCCCGCGGCTGATCGGGGACTTCGAGGTCGGCGCCGTCGGCATGGGCGCGATGCCGCTGTCCGTCGAGGGCCGTCCGGACGAGGAACGTGCGATCGCCACCGTCCACGCGGCCCTGGACGCCGGCGTCACGCTCTTCGACACCGCCGACTCCTACCACTGGCACGCCGGCGAGGCCGGCCACAACGAGCGCCTGCTGGCCGGCGCCACCCGCGGCCGGGACGTGCTCATCGCCACCAAGGGCGGGCGCGGCCGGCCCGGTGACGGCTCGTGGACGGTCAACGGCGATCCCCGCCATCTCAAGCGGGCCTGCGAGGCGTCGCTCCACCGGCTCGGCGTCGAGGCCATCGGGCTCTACCAGCTGCACAAGCCGGATCCCCGGGTGCCCTTCGCCGAGTCCGTCGGCGCCCTGCGCGACCTGCTCGACGCGGGCAAGATCAGGGCGGCCGGGCTGTCGAACGTCGACGCCGGCCAGATCCTGCTGGCCCGCCGCGAGCTCGGCGAGCACCTGGTCTCCGTCCAGAACAGGTTCTCGCCCGCCGTCCTGGACAGCGATGCCGAGCTGCGGCTCTGCGCCGAGCTCGGCATCGCCTTCCTGCCGTGGAGCCCGCTGGGCGGCATCGCGCGCAGCGCCCTCGACGAGGCGGACCCGGCCGGCGAGACCCCGTTCCACACCGTGGCGAAGGAGCGCGGGGTCAGCCCGCAGCGGGTGTGCCTGGCCTGGCACCTGTCACTGTCGCCGGTGGTGATCCCGATCCCCGGTGCCAGCCGCCCCTCGTCCGTCCGCGACTCGGCGCAGGCGGCCGAGCTGGAGCTGAGCGCCGCCGAGCTGGCCCTGCTGCCACGGCTCAGCTGACGTACTGGCCGGCGTACTCGCCCACCGGCGGGATGGGGGTGATGACGTCGATGAGCACGCCGTTGGGGTCGGCGACGATGAAGTGCCGCTGCCCGAAGTCCTCGGAGCGCAGCTCCAGCTCGGGCCGGAGACCGCCCTGGACCACCAGCCGCTCCCACTCGGCGTCGACGTCGTCGACCTCGACGTTGAGCAGCAGGCCCCGTGCCGCCACGCCCCGGAAGCCGGCCGGGACGGTCGGGTGGGCCGGGTCGAGCAGCGCCAGCTCGTGGTTGTCGCGGCGCAGGCTCACGTACCAGTCCGCCTCGAAGGTGAGCTCGAAGCCGAACAGGCGGGTGTAGAAGTCGCGCGACTCCTGCACCCGGGTGGTGCAGATGACCGGGTAGAAACTGCTGACCTTCATGCCGGACCCCTTTCGCATACCGTCGGTATGTCGAGGTACGGTAGTTCGCATACCGCCGGTATGTCAAAGGGGGCGAGGCGATGACGACGCGGAGCCAGAGGGCGGCACAGCGCGAGCAGACCAGGCGGACGCTGCTGCGTGAGAGCCGGAGACTGTTCGCGGCCCACGGCTACGCCGCCGTCGGCCTGGCGGAGATCGTCCGCGCGGCGGGCGTCACCAAGGGCGCGCTGTACCACCATTTCGACAGCAAGGCCGAACTGTTCCGCGCGGTGCTCGAACAGGTGCAGCAGGAGGTGGGCGAGCGGGTGGCCGCCACCGCCGACGCCCAGGACGACCCGTGGGCGCAGCTCGTGGCCGGATGCCACGCCTTCCTGGCCGCCAGCGCCGACCCCGACGTGCAGCAGATCATGCTCATCGACGGGCCCGCCGTCCTCGGCTGGGCCGAGTGGCGGGCGCTGGACGAGGCCACCTCCGCCCGCCACCTGGCCGAGGCGCTGACCACGCTGATGGCCGCAGGCACGATCGTCGAGCAGCCGGTGGCGCCGCTGACCAGGCTGCTGTCCGGGGCGATGAACGAGGCCGCGCTGTGGCTGGCCGCCTCGGCGGACCCGGGCGATCTCGCCGCCACCCAGGCCGCGCTGTCGAGGCTCCTGGAGTCGCTGCGCGCATGACCCCTGCGGCCCGGCTCGCGCGACCCGGCCTCCGGAGCTCCGGCATGCCCGCGGGCTGGTTCCCTGCGGTCTACCAGGGCGCGGATGGCCGCTCCGGCCCGCCCGCAGGCCGGCTCGGCAGCTCTGGCCCGCCCACTGGCAGGCTCCACTCTCCGGGCCAGATGCCAGTTTCGGCGCGCCCGCCCACCGGCCGCCCTGCGCCTACCGTCTGATCGACGGCCACCCGTAGCCCGATGTCCACCATGGGCCCGACGTCCACACCGGCCCAACGGTCACCCTGTGCTCGAGGTCCACCTTGTGCTCGACCCGGTCACGGTGACCGTCCACCGTGTGCTCGAACGTCACCCTGTGCTCGAGGTCCACCTTGTGCCCGAGGGCGGCACCGTGTGCTCGGTGTCCACCGATAGCACGGCGGTCGGTCCGGGAGCAGACGGTCGGGTGGGATCGGGCGGCTCGGGGAGAGGGTGGGCAGGCCGGGGTAGGGGATGGGCGGGAGATGGGCCCGGTGGGAGGCGGAATGGCATGCCCGGAGCGTCCGGTGATCATCCAGGTGCGGACCAACCTGGGCCTGGTCCCCGGTGTCGAGCGGCTCGGCGGCGCGCTGCTCGACGCCGGCCTGGCCGAGGCGCTCGGCGCCCGTCGCGGGCCGGTGGTGGAGGCGCCGCCGTACTCGTGGGAGCGCACCCATCCCAGCCGGCTGCTCAACGCCGAGGCGATCGCCGACGTGGCGCTGCGCCAGGCAGGCGTCGTGGCGGACGTGCTGGACGCGGGGGCGTTCCCCGTGGTGCTCGGCGGGGACGACAGCGTCATCTTCGGCAGCCTGCTCGCGCTCGGCCGCACGGGATCCCACGGGCTGGTCTTCCTCGACGCGCACACCGACTTCTACCCGCCCGAGCACTCGCCCACGGGTGAGGCGTCGGACTCCGAGTTGTACCTGGCGTTCGGCCCCGGCACCGACCTCCTCCCGAGGATGGACGGCGCGCCGCCCCTCGTCCGTAGCCGAGCCGCGGCGCTGATCGGCCACCGCGACCCGGACGAGCAGCGGGACACCGGCGCCGCGCTGCGCGCCACCGACGCCCTCGTCGTCTCCCTCGCCCGGACGCGCGACCTCGGGGTGGAGGAGACGGCCAGGCGGGCGCTCGCCCATCTGGACGGCGCGGGCGTCGAGCGGTTCCTGCTCCACGTCGACGCCGACGTGCTGGACGACGCGCTGATGCCGGCGGTCGCCTACCGCCTGCCCGGCGGGCTCACCAGGCGGGAGTTCGCCGTGCTGGCCGGGACGCTGCTGGCCGACCCGCGCGCCGCGGCGCTCGACCTGACGATCTACAACCCCGCCCTCGACCCCGACGGCAGCGCGGCGCGCGATCTCGCCGCCTGCCTGCTCGACGCCTTCACGCACGCCACCACGCTGACCGGCCGCGCATGAGCACCCCGTCACACCAGACGGAGTGAGAGAGCCGCGGGCGTCCTCCACCCCGTCGATCATAGTGAGCGGCGCTGGAAAGCCGGGACGGCCGGCGGACCTGGACGGCCGGGGCTATCAGCGGCCCTGGAAGAAGGCGCGGACGTCCTCGACGTAGCGGTCCGGCTGCTCCATGGCGGCGAACGTGCCGCCCCGCTCGTGCTCGACCCAGCTCACCACGTTGTTGTCCCGCTCGGCGAAGCGGCGGATCGGCCGAAGGATGTCCTTGGGGAACACCGAGATGCCTGTCGGGACGGTGGCCGGCTTCAGCTCCCACTCCACGGAGGTGTCCTCCGAGGTGTCCGGCGTCTCCACGAACGAGCGCGCGGCCGAGCCCGCCGTGTTCGTCAGCCAGTACAGCATGACGGTCGTCAGCAGCCGGTCGCGCGGGATGCCGCCGTCGCTCCACTCGTGGAAGACGCTCGCGAACCAGGCCAGCAGGGCGACGGGGGAGTCGGCCATGCCGTAGGCGAAGGTCTGCGGGCGCGCCGACTGGATCAGCTTGTAGGCGTACTGCTCGCTCATGTACTTCTGTCGGAAGTCCATCCGCTCCTGCTCGACCTCGGTGAGGTCGTCGAGCTCGCCCGGCAGGCCCAGCGGGAAGCAGATGAGGCCGTTGCCGTGCATGCCCACGACGCGTTCGGGGGCCAGGACGCCGACCTCGCGGGAGATCCAGCTGCCCCAGTCGCCGCCCTGCACGCCGAACCGCTCGTGGCCGAGCCTGGTCATCAGCTCCAGCCACGCCTTGGCGATGCGGGTGGAGCCCCAGCCGATCTCCCTGGTCTGTCCGGACAGGCCGTAGCCGGGCAGCGAGGGGATCACCAGCGTGAAGTCGGCCGACAGGCGCTCGATCACGTCCAGGTACTCCACCGGCGAGCTGGGCCAGCCGTGCGTGATGAGCAGCGGCAGCGCGTCGGGGGCGGCGGACTGGACGTGGAGGAAGTGGATGGTCTGGCCGTCGATCTCGGTGGTGAACTGCGGGTGGGCGTTCAGTTCTGCCTCGGCGGCGCGCCAGGAGTAGCCGGTGCGCCAGTGGTCGACGAGGCCGCGCAGGTGGTCGAGGGGCACGCCGTACTGCCAGCCGAGCCCGGGGACCTCGTCGGGCCAGCGGACCCTGTCGAGCCGCTCGCGCAGGTCGTCCAGGTCGGCCTGGGCGATCTCGAGGCGGAAGGGCCGGATGTCGTTGTCTCGCAAGACGTTCTCCTCCAGTGTTCGGTACGGCGTACCGTACGTCATACGGTTCAAGTGGTCAAGTAGCATTTCGGTCTTTGATCGGAAACAGGGGGAAGAGTGCGCACTGTCGTCTATGTCCACGGCCACGACGCGCGGCCCACCGGAGGCCTGGCCGGACGCGTGGTGGAGGTGCACGCCGCCGCGCCGGCCGACGTGGCCGCCGCCTACCGGGCGCTGCTCGGCGAGGGCACGCCCGCCTCGAGGATCGTCCTGGCGGGGGAGGAGGCCGGTGCGACCGTCGCGCTGGAGGCGCTGCCGCTGCTCGGAACGCCCCCGGCTGGCGTGATCCTGCTGTCGCCGCCGCCGGTGTCCGCGCCGCCGTACGGCATGCCACCCCTGCTGGTCCTCGTGGCCGCCGCCGACCGGGCCGCGGCGACGGCCGAGACGGTGCGGAACGCGGGCGGCAGCGTCCGCGTGGACGTCCACCACGACCGCGCCGCCCTGCTCGCCGCGGCCGCCGCGTGGATCGACGATCCGGTCAGGGAGTTCGCCGTGCGGGGCGCGGGCCCCTACGCGATCACCGCGGGACCCGACGGCGCGCTCTGGTACACGCTCGTCGGCGAGGGCGCCGTCGGCCGCAGAGGGGCGGACGGTTCGCTCACGACCCATCCGGTCGGTGCCGGCCCCACCGTGATCACCCCAGGTCCGGACGGCGCGCTGTGGTTCACCGAGTACCAGGGACACGCGATCGGCCGGATCACCGTCGACGGCCACGCCCGCTCCTTCGCGCTGCCCACCGGGCAGGCGGGGCCGTTCGGGATCGCGCAGGGGCCCGACGGCGCGCTGTGGTTCACCGGCACCAACGCCGGCCTGGTCGGGCGGATCACGACCGACGGCACGGTCACCGAGTACCCGCTGCCGGTGGCCGGGGCCTTCCCCTCGGCGATCACCGCGGGGCCCGACGGCGCGATGTGGTTCGCGATGAACCAGGCCAACGCCGTCGGCCGCGTCACGATGGACGGGGGCATCACCGTCCACCCGCTGCCCACGCCGGCGGCGGCGCCCGTCGGCATCACCCGGGGCGGCGACGGGGCGCTGTGGTTCGTCGAGATCGGCGCCGGGCAGATCGGCAGGATCACCGTCGACGGCGACATCGCCGAGTTCCCGCTGCCGGACCGGGCGGCCCGCCCCCACGCGATCACGCTGGGCCCCGACGGCGCCTGCTGGTTCACCGAGTGGGGCGGCAACCGCGTCGGCCGCATCACCGCCGCGGGCCGCATCACCACCTACGACCTGCCGACGCCCGCCTCCGAGCCGCACGGCATCGCCGCGGGGCCCGACGGCTTCCTGTGGGCGGCGCTGGAGACCGGCCACCTGGCCAGGATCGAGCCGCCCGCCGACCCGTCCTGAACGGGTCCCCGGTAGCGACGGAGCAGCATCCCACGAACCTCGTCTGACCGTCCGCGGCCGGTCCGTCGTGGAGACCGCTGGTCCACGCCGCCGCCAGGTCGGAGGTTCCGGCCTGGACCTGGCGACGTGCACCGACGGCGTCCGCTGAGCGCGCGCGCTCCTCGGCGGCACCGGGCCGCCGAGGAGCGGCTGCGGCCGATGTCCGCGTGGCTTTCGCCGCCGGCCGCGTCCGCGCGAACGCTAGAAGTAGCGGGAGCTGAGGTCCGTGGTCGGCCAGCTGGTCACCTTGCCGATTTCGGCGTTGATCCGCGGGCTGAGCACGTCGAAGTCGAGTGACCCGCTCTCCTCGCCCCTGTTGAACAGGGCGGCGTAGGTGAAGCCGTTCTGCAGCCGGGCGAGGTAGGTGTAGGTGCCGGGCAGCGATCCGTTGTGCCAGGTGTTGAGGTGACCGGGCACCTCGCGCACCCACCACCCGGCGCCGTACCAGGCCTCGTCAGGGGTAGGGCCGGTCTCCGGCTTGGCGAGCATCCTGTTGATGGAGGTCGCGTTCAGCACCGCTCCAGGCGCGTCGAGCACCTTCGCGAACCGCACCAGGTCGACCGCCGAGGCCAGCCATCCGCCGCCGGGCCCGCGGTTGGTCATGCTGAACCCGCCGTACGGCCGCGGCACCACCGCGCCTGACGCGTCCACGACGGTCGTGGCGGTGGCATCGGACTCGTAGATCACCTCGCCGGGCGCGGCCTCTGATCGGAGGGTACGGCCGAGCCGGAGGCGGGTGATGCCGACGGGCCCAAGGATCCGCTGCCTGACGTAGGACTCGTAGCTCATCCCCGAGGCCTTCTCGATGATCCGCCCGAGCAGCATGTAGCCGTAGTTGCTGTAGCCGTACCTCGTGCCGGGCGCGAAGTCGAGCGGACGGCTGTTGGCGTACCGGATGATGTGGTCCTGGGTGATCGGCAGCGGGACGCCGAGCGCCTTGGAGATGGGATGGTCCATGTAGAGGTAGTCGCCGGAGACTTCGCGGTCCCAGCCTCCGGTGTGCTGCAGCAGCCGCCACACCGTCACCTTCGCCAGCCGGGCGTCGGTCTCGGTCGGCAGACCCAGCAGGGTGGCGACCGACGCCGTCAGGCTGAGCTTGCCGTCCTGCGCCAGCCGCATGATCGCCGTGGCGGTGATGTGCTTGCTCAGGCTGGCGATGCGGAACAGCGAGGTGGGCGTCACCGCGGGAAGGGATCTGCCGTCGTCGGAGTAGCGGTAGCCCCTGGCGAGCACGAGCTTGCCGTTCTTGGAGATGGCCAGCTGGGCGCAGGAGATGCCTCGTTCGACGATGTAGGTCTTCAGCACCCTGTCGAACCCGGCGAGCGCGGCGGGCGCGATCCCCGAGGTCTCCACGGTCGCGGCGAGGGCCGCGCGGGGAGCAATGCCGCCCAATGCGATGGCCGGCACCGTCGCGGCGCCGGCCTGGAGGAATCTCCGCCTGCTCAGCATCCCCATGTCCGCCTTTCGGCTGCTGTCCCGGATGCGTGAAGTGTGAAATTGTGCATGGTCATATATCTAGTGGATCAACCATGGCGGTTGCTGGCATATGACGGGATTTGTGGAATCACATGGACCGGGCGGCTCGCACCTGCGGGGTGCGAGTCAGCTCGGGAGTACCAGCGCGCAGCCGGCGAAGGCGGTGCCGGACGACAGCCGGTCATTCATGTGCCGAAGACCGCCTGGGCGATCGTGAGGCCGACGAACAGCGCGCCCAGACCGGCCACCACCGAGGCGAGGATGTTGGCGGCGGCCAGCAGGCCCGCGCCGGACTCGGCCAGGCGCAGCGTCTCCCACGAGAACGTCGAGTACGTGGTCAGCGCCCCGCAGAAGCCGGTGCCCACCAGCAGTTGCACGTCGTGGCCCGCCGCCCCCGCCAGCACCGCCCCGGTCAGCACCCCGAGGAACAGGGAGCCGGTCACGTTGACGGCGAAGGTCCCCCAGGGGAAGACGGTGTCGTGGCGGGCCTGCACGGCCCGGTCGGTCAGATAACGCAGCGGCGCGCCGACCGCGCCGCCGAGCAGGACCAGCAGCCAGTTCATGCCGTCGCCTGCCGGCCGCGGTAGTGCACGACCTCGACCTCCTCCAGGACGGCCAGGCCCTCGATGTGCAGTTCGTCCAGCTGGGGAAGGAAGGCACGGATCTTCTCTTCGGCGTCGACGATGACGACGGCCACCGGCAGGTCGTCGGCCATCGACAGCAGCCGGGTGGTGTGCACGACGTTGCCGGCGCCGAAGCCCTCCATGCCGCGGAAGACCGACGCCCCGGCCAGCCCGGCGGCGTGGGCCCGGTGCACGATCTCGGTGTACAGCGGGCGGTGGCGCCAGGTGTCGGTGTCGTCGACGAGAACCGTCAGCCGCAGCGCCCGTCCGGACAGGGTCATCGCGTGCCGCCTTCCGTCTTCGGCCGCAGCAGCCGGCGGGTGGTCCAGGCGCCGGCCGTCACCGCGGCCATGGCCACGACGACCGTCGCCGCGAGGTAGCCGAGGGCAGGGCCGGCCCGGCCGCCGCTCACCAGCCGTTCGATGTCGGCGCAGTAGGTGGAGAAGGTGGTGAAGCCGCCCAGCACGCCGGTGGCGAAGAACGGCCGCACCCATGCCGGTGCCGTCCACGCCTCGGTCACCGCCACCAGCAGGACCCCGATCAGCAGGCAGCCCGAGGCGTTGACGCCCAGCGTGGTCCACGGGAAAGAGACGGCCGGGGTCGGCCACAGCAGCGCGGCACCGTAGCGGGCGCCCGCGCCGGCCGCGCCACCGGCGGCGATCACCGCCACCACGCGGTACTGCGCGCGGCGCGCCTGCCGGCGCCGGCGGGCATCGACGAGGTCGACATCGCGGTCGACGGGATCGGTCACTGCCGCGAACCTCACCTGATCAGGACGCATGCCTGTCCATGCGCGTGGCGTACCCGCGGGATGCGGGACGAGCTGTCACGGCCGGGGCCGGCCTGGCACGCCCCCGCACCCCTTCAGCCTAGCGTGAGGCCACGCCCCCGGCCCTGCGCCCGACCGGGGGCTAGGAGAGCTCCGACAGGCGTTTGCGCAGGTAGCGACGATCGGCCTGCTCGTCCGCCAGTTCGATCGCCCGCCGGTAGGCCGCGGCCGCCTCGGTCCGGCGGCCGAGGCGGCGCAGCAGGTCGGCGCGGGTGGCGGGGAGCAGGTGGTAGCCGTCCAGGCCGGCCAGCGTGTCGATCCGGTCGAGCCCGGCCTGCGGTCCCGCCACCATCGCGAGGGCCACCGCCCTGTTGAGCTCGACCACGGGGGAGGGCAGCATGCGCGCCAGCGTGCCGTACAGCAGGAGGATCTGCCGCCAGTCGGTGTCGTCCGCGTGGACGGCGGTCGCGTGGCAGGCCGCGATGGCGGCCTGCACCTGGTAGGGCCCGGGACGGCCGCGCGCCAGGTTCGCGTCGAGGACGGCGAGGCCCTCGTCGATCTGGGCGCGGTCCCACCGGGCGCGGTCCTGGCGGTCGAGGGTGACGAGCACGCCCTCGTCGTCGAGCCTGGCCGCCCGCCTGGCATCGTGCAGGAGCATCAGCGCCAGCAGCCCGCCGGCCTCCGGCTCGTCGGGCATCAGGCCGGCCGCGAGCCTGGCCAGCCTGATGGCCTCGCCGCACAGGCCGTGCGCGCTGTAGCCCTGGTTGAACAGCAGGTACAGGACGCCCAGGACGGCCTCGAGCCGTTCGGGCAGCAGCTCGGGCGGCGGCACGGCGAACGGGATCGCCGCTTCGCGGATCCTGCGCTTGGCCCTGACCAGCCGCTGCGACATCGTGGACTCGGGCACCAGGAAGGCACGGGCGATCTCGCCGGTGCCGAGCCCCGCCAGGCTGCGCAGGGTGAGCGCGACCTGCGCCTCGAAGGGCAGCGCGGGATGGCAGCAGGTGAACATCAGCCGCAGCCGGTCGTCGGGGAAGCCGTCGACCTCCGGCTGCGGTCCGGGCGGGTGCGCGGCCAGCTCGCGGAGCTTGGCGGCCCCGGCCGCCTGCCTGCGCAGCCGGTCGGTGGCCCGGTTGCGGGCGGTCACCGTCAGCCACGCGCCCGGCCGGTCGGGGACGCCCTCGCGCGGCCAGCGCTCCATGGCCGTGGCGAAGGCGTCCTGGGCGCACTCCTCGGCCAGGTCCCAGTCGCCGGTGACGCGGATGAGGGTAGCCACGACCTGACCCCATTCGGCGCGGAAGACGCTCTCGATCAGCGCCTGCCGGTCCGGTGGCCCGGTCATGGCTCCCAGACGGGCCTGATCTCGATCTGGCCGTAGCCGGCCGACGGGTGCCTGGCGGCGATCTCGACGGCCTCCTCCAGGTCGGCGCACTCGATGAGGACGAATCCGCCGATCTGCTCCTTGGTCTCCGCGAACGGCCCGTCCGACCGCAGCACCCGGCCCTCGCGCACGCGCACGGTGGTGGCCTCCGAGCTGGGCCGCAGCCCCGCCCCGCCGCGCACCACGCCGCGCGCCTCCATCTCCTCGCTCCAGCCGCCGCAACCCGCCTGGATCTGGGCGTCGACCACCTCGCGCGGCACCGAGGCGTCGGAAGCGATCATGAGCACGTACTTCACGCCGTCGAGCTTACTGCCGGGGCCGGTCGCCGCCGCGGCTACCAGCGGAAGGACCGGCGGTAGGCGGCGGGCGTGGTCCGCAGGGCGTCGTGGAAGCGCCTGCGCAGGTTGGCCGCCGACGACAGCCCGACCCTGGCCGCGATCGTCTCGACCGGAAGGTCGGTCTCCTCCAGCAGCGCCTGCGCCGCCGCCACCCGCCGGCCGAGCAGCCACCGGCCCGGGCTGGCGCCGAGCTGCTCGGCGAACCTCCTGGCCAGCGTGCGTGGCGAGATCCCCGCCCTGGCCGCGAGGTCCTCCACGGTCAAGGGCTCGTGCAGCCGCTCGGCGGCCCAGTCCAGGACGGGCGCCAGCGAGTCGGCGACCTTCGCGGTGACCGGCGTGGCGGCGTACTGCAGCTGCCCGCCCTCCCGGTGCGGCGGCATGATCATGTGCCTGGCCACCTGCGCGGCGTAGGCCGCTCCGTGGTCGGCGCGGACCAGCTGGAGGCACAGGTCGATGCCCGCCGCGGTGCCCGCGCTGGTGGCGACGTCGCCCAGGTCGGCGTACAGGATGTCCGGGTCCACCTGGACCAGCGGGAAGCGGGCGGCGAGCTCGGCGGCCATGCGCCAGTGGGTGGTGGCCTTGCGGTGGTCGAGCAGCCCGGCCTGCGCCAGCAGGAAGGCGCCCGAGCAGATCGAGACGATGCGCGCCCCGCGCCCGTGCGCCCGGACGAGGGCGTCGACGACGGCTGCGGAGGCCCGCTCGCCGGGCCGCTGCCAGCCGGGCACGACGACCGTGTCCGCGGTGTCGAGCGCGGGCAGGCCGTCCCGCACGTGCATGTCGTAGCCGGCCAGCGTCGGCACCGGCCCCGGACGCTCGGCGCAGACGCCGAAGTCGTAGTGGACCGGCAGCCCCGGCCGGCGCACGCCGAACACCTCGGCCGCGCAGGCCAGCTCGAACGTGGACTGCGGCGGCAGGACGAGCGCGACGACCCGGTGAACGCCCATGGCAGGAAAGTATCTCAAGATGTCAATCCAGACACTGTGCCGGGGGAGCGCGGCCGAGCAAGATGGCCGGCATGAATCACCAGGACAACGACATGAACGTGCTGCACGTGGACGAGGTGGAGGCCGTCGAGGTGGTCCCGGGCATCGTCAGGCGGCGGCTGACGGCGACGGACCGGGCGCGCGGCTGGATGTACGACTTCGCCCCCGGCGCCGAGTGGCCCGAGGTCGACCGGCACGACGGGGAGGAGCGCTACTACGTGGTGTCGGGCGAGTTCATCGACAACGGCCACCGTCTCGGCCCGGGCAGCTACGTGGTCTTCGGTCCGGGCAGCACCCACCGGCCGCGCACCGAGTCCGGCGCCCGCATGCTCGGCATCAGTCTCCCTCCTGCCTGACCCTCCAGCAGGTCGTCACCGCCCGTCCGGGACACCGCCCGTCCGGGACACCGCCCGTCCGGGACACCGCCCGTCCGGGGCACCGCCCGGGCGGGCGCCCGTCACCGGCTTCCCGCGCGGGGGCGGCGACGGCGGGATACATTGATCTACTTTGTAAAGGCGGTAGCCTGGCCAGGTGACCCCTTACCTCACCCTGAAAGCCCCCGCCGAGCACGAGACCGAGGTCAAGAGGTCCCGCTTCATCTGCGCGATCGCCCCCGCCGAGAGCGTCGAGGCGGCCGCCGCGTTCATCGCCGAGCGGCGCAGGCTGCACCCCGGTGCCACCCACAACTGCACCGCCTACGTCATCGGTCAGCGCCTGCAGAAGGGCGACGACGACGGCGAGCCCGGTGGCACCGCCGGCACGCCGATGGTGCAGGCGCTGGTGGGCCGCGGCTTCAACGACGTGGTCGCGGTCGTGACACGTTACTTCGGCGGCGTGCTGCTCGGCGCGGGCGGCCTGGTCAGGGCGTACGGCTCGGCCGTGACCGAGACCCTCGACCGGGTGGAGCCGGTCCGCATGGTGCCCGCCAGGCTGGTGCGGGTCTCGGTCGGGCACGAGCTGGCCGGCCGGGTGGAGAACGCCCTTCGCGCGTCGGCCTATCCGGTGCGCGAAGCCGGCTACGGGGCCGAGGCGTCCTTCGCGGTGGCGGTGGGGCAGGACCAGATGGACGTCTTCACCGCCTGGGTGGCCACGCTGACGGCGGGCAGAGCGGCGGTGGCCGTGGAGGCGGAGGTCCACCTCCCCGAGGCGTGACGGGCTCAGCCCTCCAGCGCGTACTGCATGACGCGGAACTTGGTCTGCGCCTCGGCCAGCTCGCAGGCCGGGTCGGAGTCGCCCATGATGCCGCAGCCGGCGAACAGCCGGGCGCGGCGGCCCTTGACGATGCCCGAGCGCAGCGCGATGCCCCACTCGCCGTCGCCGTGGGCGTCGATCCAGCCGACGGGGCCGGCGTAGCCTGCCCGGTCCATGCCTTCGAGCTCGCGGATGAGCCGGATGGCGGTGTCGGTGGGGGTGCCGCCGACGGCGGCGGTGGGGTGCATGGCGGCGACGACGTCGAGGACGGAGGCGCCGTCGGCGAGGGTGCCGGTGACGTGGCTGGCCAGGTGCTGCAGGTTGGGCAGGACGAGGAGCTCGGGCTCGTCGGGCACGCTGAGCCTGGCCGCCAGCGGGGTGAGCGCCTCGCGGACGGAGGCGATGGCGCACTCGTGCTCGTGGCGGTCCTTGGTGGAGGCGAACAGGGCCGCGCCGCGGGCGATGTCGTCGGCGGGGTTGGTGCCGCGTGCGGTGGTGCCGGCCAGCACGAGGGATTCGATCTGCTGGCCCGTGCGGCGGATGAGCAGCTCGGGGGTGGCGCCGACGAGCCCGGCGACCGAGAAGGTGTAGCACTCGGGATAGCGCTCGGCCAGGCGGGTGAGCAGGAGGCGGGTGTCGATGGGGCGCTGCGCGGTGGCGGTGAGGTCGCGGGCGAGCACGACCTTCTCGAGCTCGCCTTCGCGGATGCGCCGGGAGGCGCGGGCGACGATGGCCTCCCACGCGGGGGCGGTGAGGCTGCCGTCGCCGTAGCTGATGCGCCCGGGATCGGTGATGGGGGCCGGCGGCCCGGCGGGGGCGGGATCGCCGATGGTGGTCATCCAGGTCTGCCCGTCGCGGCGGGTCAGCACGGTTCTGGGGATGACGAGAGTGGAGCCGGGTGAGTTCTCGTCGAAGGTGAAGGTGCCGAAGGCGACGGGCCCGATGCCGTCGTGGGTGTGGGCGTCGGCGAAGGCGGAGGAGAGCCACTGGCGGGCCCAGGCGAAGCGGCCGGGGCCCGAGGGCACGGTGACCTTGGCGGCCTCGCCCCATCCGGCGAGGCCCTCGCCGTGCCGGATCCACGCGTAGGGAGCGGTGGAGGGCAGGCTGGCGAGCAGGTTGCCGGGGTCCCCGATCGGGACGGTACGAACCGGCAGAGGGCGGGTTGTTCCGAGCGCGACACTCACTCAAGACATGCTATGCCGGAACTGAACGTGTTCGATTCAGGCCCCCTGCCAAGCCCTACCTTAGGGGAAAATCCGGACACCAGGTGGTATAGGGCTCAACCTGGTTGTGTCAAGCGTCGATAGGAAGTGGGTCCTTGTCGTGGCCTGCCCTCGCGGCCGTCTCTACCTTGGGGGCCATGATCCTTCGCGTGCTCACCGCTGTGATTCTGGTCTCCGGGTCGGGCGCCGTCGAGACCGAACCGGTGCCCGGGGTGATGGCGGCGCTGGGCGATTCGGTGAGCGCGGGGTTCAACGCCTGCGGCTGGTACGTCTCGTGCACGTCGCGCTCCTGGTCGGCGGGCGACAACGCGCACGTGCGCAGCCACTACCTCAGGCTGGCCGAGCGGGAGCCCGAGCTGCGGGGCAACAACCGCAACTTCGCCGTGCCGGGGGCGACCAGCGCCGATCTGATGGGCCAGGTGGACAAGGCGGTCGCGGTCAAGGCGGAGTACGTGACGATCATGCTGGGCGCGCAGGACGCGTGCGTGCGCACCGAGGCGGCGATGACGCCCGTCGAGGTGTTCGGGCAGCGGGTGCGGGAGGCGATGGACCGGTTGCGCGCCGACCTGCCGCAGGCGCGGGTGTTCGTGGCCAGCATCCCCGACCTGCGCAGGTTGTGGAAGGTCGGCAAGGACGACGTGATCGCGCGGACGTTCTGGGGGCTGGGCAGGATCTGCCAGGCGATGCTGGCCAACCCCACCTCGACGAAGCGGGCCGACGTGCGGCGGCGGGCCAGGGTGCGGGCCAGGGTGATGGCCTTCAACAGGGAGTGGGAACGGGCGTGCGCTGCCTACGGGCCGCGGTGCCGTACCGACGAAGGCGCGGTGTTCTCCTATCCGTTCTCGCTGGACCTGGTGAGCAAGTGGGACTACTTCCATCCGAACGCCGACGGCCAGCGGGCGCTGGCCGGCATCACGTTCGAGAAGGGGTTCGACTGGTCTACCGACACACTCTGAGCATGGTGGCCTTGTCGGCCCTGGTGACGGCCATGCCGTACTTCAGCGCGACCTGGGCGAAACGGACGGCGTAGGCGCAGCGGACGCGGCGCTGGGGCGGCAGCCACGCGGCCGGGCCGGAACCGCCCTTGGCCTCGTTGGTGTCGCCGTCGACGGGCAGCAGGTTGAGCGGGTCGTTGGCGAAGCGCAGCCGCTTGGCGGCGGGCCAGCGGGTGGCGCCCATGCGCCAGCTGTAGGACAGCGGGACGACGTGGTCGACCTGGATGTCGTCGGCGCGTCTCTTGCGCCAGGCGATGGTGCGCCCGGTGTAGGGGTCGTCGAGGCTGAGCGCGACGACGTCGCAGGAGGAGCCCCTGCGGTAGGACAGGTCGTGCCCGTCGCGGGCCAGCAGGTCGTCGCGGGTGCGGCAGCCGTTGCCCGCGTACGGCAGGTCGGTGGCGGTGTCGGCCCAGTTCTCGCCGTAGCGGGCGCGGCTGTAGCCGGTCTTGGGCCCCATGCCCCGCACGCGTAACCCGCCGATGAGGTCGCGCGCGGCGGACCTGTCGTCCGCGCTGGTGATGGGGGCCAGCCCTGGGCGGGTGCCGTGGGGGTTGTCGAGCGGGGTGGCCGCGGCGGTGGCCGGCTGGCCGGGGTGCCGTCCGAGGAGGCCGGCGAGGAGTACGGCGGCGGCCAGCACGGCGACCGCGTCCCGAGTGCTCAAGTGGCGCCTCCCGGCCATTCATGGGCACAGGCCGAGTAGATTCCCGCTTCCCCGGGGTTCGACACGACATGCTCGGCTCGGGTGAGGAAGGTGTGACGGAGGAGGTGGTCCGGCGCGCTGACGATCGCCATCACGTGCTGGGCGAGTTACCGTGTAATCGTGTAATCGACACGGGAGGTCTCGCATGTCCGATCCCCTCGACGCCTACTCCAGCACCGTGTCCTCGGTCGCCGCCGAGCTGATGCCGAAGGTGGCCGGCGTGCGTGCGGACAGGGGCAGCGGTTCGGCCGTGGTGTTCACCACCGACGGCTTCCTGCTGACGAACGCGCACGTGGTCGGCTCGTCCCGGTCGGGGACGGTGGCCTTCGCCGACGGGTCGGCGAGCGACTTCGTGCTGGTGGGCCGGGATCCGCTGTCGGATCTGGCTGTGATCAGGGCCGAGGGCGCGACGCCCGCTCCGGCGGTGCTGGGCGACAGCGACGGCCTGGTGGTGGGCCAGCTGGTGGTGGCGGTCGGCAACCCGCTGGGCCTGGCCGGTTCGGTGACGGCGGGCGTGGTGTCAGGGCTGGGCCGCTCGCTGCCCGTGGGCGGGCGGCTCATCGAGGACGTCATCCAGACCGACGCGGCGCTCAATCCCGGGAACTCCGGCGGGGCGCTGGCCGACGCGCGCGCCAGGGTGGTGGGCATCAACACCGCCGTGGCGGGGGTCGGGGTGGGCCTGGCCGTGCCCGTGAACTCCACCACGCGCTCCATCATCGCCGCGCTGATCAGGGACGGCAGGGTGCGCCGGGCCTTCCTCGGCCTGGTGACCTCGCCCGCGCCGCTGCCCGAGGCGCTGCGGGCGCGGACCGGGCAGCGGCAGGCGCTGCGGGTGATGGAGGTGGTGCCGGGCTCCCCGGCGGCGCGGGCGGGGCTGCGGGCGGGCGACCTGGTGCTGAGCGCCGGACGCAACCCCGTGGGCGACGCGCAGAGCCTTCAGCGGCTGATGTTCGCCGAGGCGATCGGGCGGCCGTTGCCGATCACGGTGTTCCGCAACGGCGCGCTCGTGGACGTCATCGCTGAGCCGGTGGAGCTGGAGACGGTGTGAGCGCGGGCGGCTCGGGCGCGGCCGGCGCGGCGGCGGGGGCGGGCTTGACGTAGGTGCCGTTGCGGCGGGCCAGCAGCTCCTCCAGCAGGGCGTCCCACTTGGCGCCGACGGACTGCACGTCGTAGGTGGCGGCGGTGGCCAGCGCGCCCTCGGCCAGCCGGTGGCGCAGCTCCTCGTCCTCGATGACGCGGATGAGGGCGGCGGCCAGGTTGGCGTTGGTGCGCGGCTTGACCAGCAGGCCGTCGACCTCGTTGGTGATCATCTCCTTGGGGCCGTGCGGGCTGTTGAAGCTCACCACCGCCAGCCCCTTGGCCATCGCCTCCAGGATCGTCATGGGGAAGCCCTCGTGGCGCGAGCTGAGCGCGAAGATCGAGGCCTTCTCCAGCTCGGCGCCGACATCGGTGGTGGGCCCCGGCAGCTCGATCCTGTCCTGCAGCCCGGCCTCGGCCACCTGGGCCCGCAGGTTGTCCTCCTGCGGTCCCGCGCCGAAGATGCGCAGGGTCCAGTCGGGGTGGGCGGCCGCCACGGTCTCCCAGGCGGTGATGAGGCGGTGGAAGCCCTTGAGCCTGGTCATGCGGCCGACGGCGACCACGACCTTGTTCTCGAGCTTGGAGACCTCGCCCGTCATGGGCGGCACCGCGTTGGGGATGCGGGCCAGCTTCTTCGGCTTGCGCCGCAGCGTCTCGCGGTAGTCGCGCAGGTCGGCCTTGGTGAGGGTGACCAGCGCGTCGAAGCTGCGGTAGCGGCGCTTGATGAGCTCCTGCACCTCCTGCGGCTGTCCCTGCAGGGCCACGTGCTCCTGGCCGATGGTGATGACGCTCGGCAGCGCCAGCTGGGCCAGGGCCAGGTTGAGGCCGGGCCTGGTGGCCATGACGACCCCGGTGTCGATCGAGCGGATCCACCTGGCCAGCTGCAGGTCGGTCCACAGGTTGAAGCGGTGGTAGGCCGCCTCCTGCGGGGGGATGAGCCTGCTCGGCACCTTCGACAGCCGGCCGCGCAGGCCGGTCCTCGGGACGAGCCGGTCGTCGAGGAAGCGGACCTTCACCCGCGGGTCGAGGGGGAAGAACGGCTCCTCGGCCTCCTTGAGGATGGAGACGATCTCCACGTCGCGGCCGGTGGCGGCCAGGTATCCGGCCAGGTTGAAGACCGTCCTGATGGTGCCGCCCATGCCGTAGGCATGCAGAAGAAGGATCTTGATCTGGTGCGTGGACGGAGGTGGCGCGGCTCGTCCGCGCCTGCGGTTGTTGGCCTCGAACAGCCGGTAGACGGCCGCCTTGCCCTTGCCTGCCAGTGCACGCACCTGTGGGGGTCCCCTTCTCGGAAGCTTCCGGGTTCACGCGCTTGCCTGTCCCCGTGGCGCGTTCCCCCGCTTTCGCCCTTTAGACGCTCCAATGATGGAGAAGGTTGCAAAGTCTGAGCATCAGCTGTGAAAGATCCGTTCTATCGCGAGATCGATGGCTTTCTCGAGTTGCGTGTCGATCCCTCGGGCGTAGTCCTGAGGTGTGATATCAACCTCAAAGTCCGGGTCTGTCCCATAATTCTCCACTCGCCGGTCACCTTCGACAAAGGTGAAGGAATATTCCGGTTGGGTGGTGAGCGTGCCGTCGGCCAGCCGGTGACGTGGCCAGATGCCGATGACACCGCCCCACGTGCGCTTGCCGACCAGCGGGCCGAGTCCGAGCAGCTTGAAGGTGTGGCTGAAGATGTCGCCGTCGGAGCCCGCCCACTCGTTGGTGACGGCCACCAGCGGGCCGCGCGGCGACTCCGGCGGGTACGGCTCGGCGTCGCCGCGACGCGGATGCTCGTAGCCGACGCGGCGGCGGGCGAGCTTGTCGAGCAGGAGCGCGGAGATGTTGCCTCCGGTGTTGAACCTGACGTCCACGATGAGCGCCTCGCGGTCGTACTCGGACAGGTAGCCGCGGTGGAACTCGCCGAACCCGGCCGTGCCCATGTCGGGGATGTGGACGTAGCCGACACGGCCGCCGCTGCGCTGGTGGCAGCGGGCGCGGTTGAGGTTGACCCAGTCGCGGTAGCGGGCGGGCTGCTCGTCGGCGATGGCGCGGACGGTCACGCTGAACGTGCGCCCCTGCCTGGACAGGGCCAGCTCGACCTCCTGCCCGGCCTGGTTGACCAGTGCCTGGTTGGGCGTGGTGGTCGCGCCGACGGGGATGCCGTTGACGGCCAGCAGCGCGTCGCCCTGCCGTACGTGGACGCCGAGCCGGTTGAGCGGTGAGGTGGCCTCCGGATCCCACGGGTCGCCCTGGACGACGCGGCCGATCACGTAGGCGCCGTCCCTGTACTCCCAGTCGACGCCGAGCTTGCCCTGGGTGTAGTCGGGGCCGGGCCGGTACTCGCCGCCGATCTCGTAGGCGTGGCTGGTGCCGAGCTCGCCCTGCAGCTCCCACAGCAGGTCGGAGAACTCCCCCCGGGTGGTGACGCGGTCCAGCAACGGCAGGTAGCGCTCGTAGACGGCCTGCCAGTCGAGCCCGGCCATATCGGCCGACCAGAAGTTCTCCCGCTGCAGCCGCCACGCCTCGCGGAACATCTGCCGCCACTCCGCCTCGGGGCTGAGGGAGACCTTGACACGGGACAGGTCGAGCCATCCGCTCTGCCGGCCGGGCGTCTCGTCGTCCACGTCGGGGACCTCACCGGCCTTGAGCAGCCGCAGGCGATCTCCGGCCCGGTAGAGCAGGCTCCGGTGGTCGGCGGCCAGCACGAAGTCGGTGACGTCGGTGGCGAAGGTCTCGTCCTTCTGCTTGTCGAAGTCGAACAGGTGCAGCGTGCCCTCGTCGGCCTCGATCGGGTGGGACAGGATCAGCACCTTGCCCTTGAGCCCCGCCAGCCGCTCGTAGCGTCCCTCGGGCAGCGGGAAGGCGGTGATCCGGTACGGCAGGCGCTCGACGTCGACGGCCGGCTCACCCGGCACGTCGCCCTCGTCCTCCCCTTCCTCCGCCTCGTCCCTGCCGTCGTCCTCGTCGTCCCCGTCGTCGTTCTTGGCGGCGAGCGGCCGCGGCCGGGGCACGAACGGGGAGGGCACGTCCTCGCGCAGGGCGATGGCGTAGGGCCTGGTGCCCAGCGGGAAGCCGAGATCGAACTGCAGGGCGTCGTAGACGGGGTTGAAGACGCGCTGGCCGATGAAGTAGAGGTAGTCGCCCTCGGGATCGAAGGCGGGGCGGTAGTCCTTGAGCACCGGATGGGTGGCGGTCACCGTACGGCCGGAGGGCACGTGGTGCATCTTGATGGCGGTGTGCTGGGCGCTGGTGGGCGAGGCGTAGGCGAGCCAGCGGCCGTCGGGCGACCAGGCGGGGTCCTCGACCGCGGCGTGCGGGTTGGCCTCGACCAGGGTGGCGGTGCGCCTGGCGAGGTCGACGACGTGGAGCTCGTGGCGGTGGTTGGTCACGGCGATCAGGTCACCGGCGGGCGCGGCGACCAGGTCGGTGACCCGTCCGGTGTCGAGGTGGTCGAGGCGTGTCTGGCTCCTGCCGTCGAGCAGCACGAGGACCTCGCGGTCGCCGTCGTCGCTGGCGGCGGCCACCAGACCGCCCCCGCCGGTCCAGGTGAGGAAGCGGTAGCGGACGCCGTCGACCTCCCCGTGCTGGTGGACGGGCCCCTCCCAGCCGGCGAAGGTGTAGGCCTTGCCACGGGTCGCGATCGCCACCGCGCTGCCGTCGGGGCTGGGCGTGGCGCTGTCGAGGTAGTCGGAGGCGTCGACGAAGCGCCGGTTGCGCTGGGTGCGGGAACTGGCCAGCAGCACCTCCACCCGCCTGGTCTCGCTGTCCGGTTCGAGGACGTAGAGGTCACCCGCCGCGTGGTAGACGAGCGTGTGGCCGTCGCTGGAGAGGTTGCGGGCGTAGTAGTCGCGGTGATGGGTGTGCTTGCGCAGGTCCGAACCGTCGGGCGCGCACGAGTAGACGTTGCCGGTGCCCTCGTGGTCGGACAGGAAGCAGACCCGGTCACCGCTCCAGCACGGCGAGGCGAGGTTGCCCGGCAGGCTGATCAGCCGCCGCCAGTCGCCCTGACCGGCCGGGTCGATCCACAGATCGCCGGCGGTGCCGCCCCGGTAGCGCTTCCACCGGGCGGGGTCGGCGGTGTTGCGGCCCAGCACGATCATGTCCCGCGGTCCGTGGCTGATGCTCGTGGCCGGCCCGTACGGCAGGCGCTCGGGCACCCCGCCGGGCCGCACCCGGTGCAGCCACTTCTGCCCCTCGAACGGCTGCTGCGCGTCGCTGGCGTACAGCACCCTGTCGTGCGGGTCCCAGCCGGTGACGGTGCACCGGGCACCGTGGAAGGTCACCCGCCTGGCCGCCCCGCCGCCCGCGGGCATGACGTAGACCTCCTCGGGACCCTCCTCCCTGCCGACGAAGGCGAGCTGGTCGCCGCGCGGCGAGAACCGCGGGTAGGCGGCCTCGGCCAGCCCCGCGGTCAACCGGAAGGCGCGCCCGCCCTGCGCGGGGACCATCCAGAGATCGTCCTCCGCCGCGAAGACGACGACGTCTTTGAAGATCGCTGGGAAGCGCAGGTATGCCGTCATTGGCCGCTCCGTGATCAGGCAGCCGGACGGGCGGCCGGCTGCCTGATCATGATCGCACCGTCGCGGTGAGGGGAACCTACTCGCCTTCCGGTTTCTTGCCGGCCTCGCGTTTGGCGTTCTTGGAGGCTCTTGTCGCCTTGATGCTCGCCTTCTTGGCCTTTCCGGACTTGGCGGGTTTCTTCTGCGGTTCTGGCATTGGTCGTTCCCCCGATGTGTCGGCCCGCTATTCGGGCATCAACCCCGTTAATACCCAAATGGCTACTTGGCCTCACAAAAGGGACAACTGTTCCGGCTTGGCGGCTTGCTCCGGTCTGATGCGCCACGAAGGCGAGCGGCCGATCCCGGCATGCTCGGCCAGCCGCCTGACGTGGGCCGTCACCTGATCCTGGTAGGCCTTCGGCGCGTAGGCGCCCCTGCCGTACAGCTCCAGGTAGCGCGGCACCAGCCGCGGATGCTCGCGCGAGAGCCAGCCGAGGAACCATTCGCGCGCCCCGGGCCGCAGGTGGAGCACGATCGGCGTGACGTGCGTGGCGCCGGCCGCCGCGATCTGCCCGACCGTCTCCTCCAACTGCCCGGGGGAGTCGGACAGGTAAGGCAGGATCGGCGCCATCAGCACGCCGCAGGCGATGCCGCTGTCGTTGAGCCGCCGGCAGACTTCGAGCCGCCGCCGCGGATGGGGGGTGCCCGGCTCCACCGTCCGCCACAGCTCGGCGTCGAGGAAGCCCACCGACACCGCCGTGCTCACCTCCGTCACCCGTGCCGCCGACACCAGCAGCGGCAGGTCGCGCAGGATCAGCGTGCCCTTGGTGAGGATCGAGAAGGGGTTGGCGGCCTCGCCCAGCGCCCGCAGGATGCCGGGCATCAGCCGGTAGCGGCCCTCGGCGCGCTGGTAGCAGTCGACGTTGGTGCCCATCGCGACGTGCTCGCCGCCCCAGCGCGGCGCGGCGAGCTCCTTGCGGGCGAGCTCCGCGGCGTTGACCTTCACCACGATCCTGGAGTCGAAGTCGTGGCCGGCGTCGAGGTCGAGATACTCGTGGGTCTTGCGGGCGAAGCAGTAGACGCACGAGTGGCTGCACCCCCGGTAGGGGTTGATGGTGTAGGAGAACGGCACGCGACTGGCGGCCGGCACCTTGTTGATGATCGATCTCGCGTGGATCTCGTAGAAGGTCATCCCCCGGAACTCGGGGGTGTCGAAGGTGCGGGTCACCGCGCCACGGGCGAACAGCGGCAGCGCCGAATCGTCGCCGCCGGCGTCGGTCAGACGCAGGTTGTCCCAGCGCATGACATGATTAGAACGCAGGTTCGACAATGATCGCAACAGGAAAGACTCTGCAATTCGCTGCCCTAGGAACGGATAATGATCTTCACGGTTGGGCAGGAAACGGTGCACAGAGCTTGCGTTCGGAGGTGCACGATGGCCTGGTCGCAGGACGAGGAGCGGATGCTGGCACAGATCGAGCGCCACCTCGTCGACGATGATCCGCGACTCGTCGCGCGGCTGGAGTCGTTCAACGATCGCGTACGGCGCAGCGAGGAGTCCGAGCGCCGCCGGACGGCCAGAGCCAACGGCGAGCAGCCCGCCAGGCGCCGCCTCCGCCGCTCGACGGTCATCATCGTGATCAGCTGGGTGCTGATCGCCACGCTGGTGGCGACGCTGCTGGTGCTGGTCCTCCGCCAGGAGGCCGCCGCGCTGGCCTTCTAGGCCGCCCCGGCGGCCGCACTCGCGACGGCCTTCAGGGTGCGCCGCCGCCGGCGGGAGCTCGTGGAGCTCGGCCGCCGGCAGCCGCTCCCGCACGTCCCACGGCATCCCCGACCGTGCGGGCACGGCCCGGATCCCGGGCCGCCGGATACTCGGTCACCGTGGGTGCAGGCGGGCGCCTACGCGATACGGTCACCGTCGATGTACTTACTTGGCCGACAGGACGCGTCCCATGAAGATGGGGCGCTTGGTCTCCCAGTACCTCCAGCCCTCGACCCTCGACGGGACGTTGGCGATGCCGGTGGCGACCGGGTGGACGTCGCAGTTCTGGAACTGCCGCCAGGCCGAGAAGCCGATGCGGTAGCCGAAGACGCGGTACCACAGGTTGCCGTACATGTTCTTGCTGATGGTGTGGGTGTACTCGTGGCCCGCCTCGACGATGTTCTCCTCGGCGAGCAGCGGGTTCACGTTGTTGCGCAGCCTGCGGATCAGAGTGTCCTGGTTGAAGGGCATCTGGATCTCGCTGCCCTTCTCGCGCTCGATCTCGACTTCCCAGTACACGCGGTGCTGGCGCCTGACGGTCGCCGTGATCTCGCCGCCGGGGCCGTCGATGAAGCGGCTACGTGGGATGAAGAAGTTCCTCGGCTCGAAGTTGTGGAACCGGAAGAAGCTCCTGGGCCTGCACTTCCTCCTGGCCTCCTCCCGCAGCGTGGGGCGACCGTTGGGGCGGGGATCCGAAGCCGCGACCCCTGCGGAGGCCCCGCTCCCCACGGTCGGGGACGCGATGGCCGGTGAGCACAGGCTGGCGCCGAGCGCCATGGAGACGGATCCCGCCAGCGTCAGCGTCGCCACCCTCCTCAGTGGCTTGTGCCGCGCCGGCGGTGTCGGTGTGGTGTCTGTTCGGGGACTCGTGAACATAGAGAAAATCCGTTCCCTCTCGGATCGCGGCGGGGCCGCGACTGACTCGCTGGCCGGATGACGGCCGACGCTCGTCCGTTGAGTGACTCAACGTAACAATGAGGATGCTTACAGTCGTCGCGGGTTGTCTTGTGACGACACGCCACGCCGGAGTCTCCCGAGCGAGGAAAGTGCCGGTCAAAAGCTACGAAAACGCTGAGCGCCGCGCGGCGTCCCCGCTCCGCCGGCGGTGCGGCAGGGCCGGTCATGGCACGGAAAGATCACGTTTCCTGATGTGACGGGCCCGCCACTCCGTCTGGCACGGTCCCGCGACACGCGACACCACCAGTTCTCATATCGAAACTGATATTGGTTGATCGTCCATATCGCTATTGGACTGCACCGGGCCGGGCCTGCTTTGCTCCTTGCCTCTGACAGCCGACGCAAGGATGTGACATGCGAAACCCGCGCGCCCGCCGGCTCTCGGCCGCGCTGCCCGCGACCGCTCTGGCGATCTCCCTCCTGTCCGGGGCCGCCCCCGGCATCGCCACGGCCTCGGCCGCCACCGTGACGGCGGCGCGGCCGCTCTCGGCGCAGGCCCAGGTCGGGAAGGAACTGCGCGAGCTCGAGGCGTCCTTCGACGGCCGCATCGGCGCGTACGCCGTGGACACCGCGACCGGCAGGACCGTGACATACCGGGCGGGCGGGCGTTTCCCGTTGCTGTCGACGTTCAAGGCGCCCTTGTGCGCGGCCGCGCTGCACAAGGCCCGCACCTCCGAGCCCGGCCTGATGGAGAAGGTCGTCACGTGGACGGCCGCCGACCTCAAGCCCAACTCGCCGACCACCGAGAAGCACGTCGAGGACGGCCTGACGGTCGCCCAGCTGTGCGAGGCGACCATCACCCTGAGCGACAACACCGCGGGCAACATGGTGCTCAAGCAGATCGGCGGGCCGGCCGGCCTGACGAGGTACTTCCGCTCGCTGAAGGACCCGATCTCCCGCCTGGACCGCTGGGAGACCGAGCTCAACGACTGGACCCCCAAGGACAACCGCGACACCACCACGCCCGCCGCCATCTCCCGCGACCTGCGCCTGATCACGACCGGGAACGCGCTGCACCCCAAGGACCGGGCACGGCTCAACGCCTGGCTCATCGCGAGCAAGACCGGCGACGAGCGCATCCGTGCCAGCCTGCCCAAGACGTGGACCATCGGCGACAAGACCGGCACGAACACCGAGATCGGCGCGGGCAACGACCTCGCCGTCATCTGGCCGGGCAAGGCGGCGGCGCCCATCATCATGGCCGTCTACACCAACCGCGGCACCCCCGCCGTCGACAACACGGTCATCGCCAAGACCGCCACCATTCTGGCGCGTGGGCTCGGCAAGCTCTGATGGCGCGACGGACAGCGAAGGTCGTCCGGCTGGCCGCCGCGGGCGTGGCGGCCGGCGTGGTCGTGGCGGGGATCGCCTTCCCCGCCACGGGGGGTGCGGGTCTGGGGCTCATGTCGGCTGTGGGACAGGTCGACCTCAGGCCGGTCGCCCTCGCCGAGCCGCCGCTGGCCGAGGTCACGACCGTGCAGGACGCCAAGGGCAACGAGATCGCGCGCTTCTACGAGCAGTACCGGGAGGCCGTCGGCTTCGACGAGATCGCCGAGGTCATGAAGAAGGCGATCGTCTCGATCGAGGACTACCGCTTCTACGAGCACGGCGCCATCGACCTCGAGGGCACGGTGCGGGCGCTCGCCACGAACCTGCGGGCGGGCCAGGTCAGCCAGGGCGGGTCGAGCATCACCCAGCAGTACGTCAAGCAGGTGCTGCTCAACTCCGCCGACACGCAGGCCGAGCAGAACGCCGCCCTCGAGGCCAGCTACGCGCGCAAGCTGAAAGAGCTGCGGTACGCCATGGGGGTCGAGAAGGCCTACACCAAGGACCAGATCCTCGAGAAGTACCTGAACATCGCCTACTTCGGCGCCGGCGCCTACGGCGTCGAGGCGGCGGCCAAGCGGTTCTTCGGCGTCCGGGCCGGCAAGCTCACACTCGCGCAGGCGGCGACGCTGGCGGGAGCCGTTCAGGATCCGAACGCCACCGACCCGAACCTCGGCGGCAAGTACCGCGAGCGGCTGCGCAAGCGCCGTGACGTGGTGCTCGACCGGATGGCCGAGCTGGGCGCGATCACCCCGGCGGCGGCCGCGGCGGCGAAGGCCACCAAGCTCGGCTACAAGGGCACGAAGCTCCCCGGCGGCTGCGAGTCCACCAAATACACCTACTTCTGCCTGTATGTCCGACACGAGATCCTGAGCAACCCCGACTTCGGCAAGACCGCCGACGAGCGCCTCAAGATGCTCAACCGCGGCGGGCTGACCATCAAGACCACGATCAACCCGGCCATGCAGGCCGCCGCCGACCGGGCCATCAGGCGGTACGTGCGCGCCTCCGACGGTCCCCTCGCCGCCGAGGCCCTGGTCCAGCCGGGCACCGGAGCGATCAGGGCCATGGCCGCGAGCCGGCCGTACGGCCCCCGCAAGTCCAGGAACGAGATCTCCTACAACGTCGTCGCGGACGCCGCGCACGGCGGCGGGGTCGGGTTCCAGGCGGGCTCCACGTTCAAGACCTTCACCCTGATCAGCGCGCTGCAGCGGGGCATGAAGCTCGACGACGGCCTGAGCGCCGGCGCCGGCTACCGGGCGCCGGACTTCGCCACGTTCAGGACCTGCGCGGGCGGGAAGGTCGGCGACCCCCGGCACACGGTCACCAACGACGAGGGCTCGCCCGGGTGGAAGACGCTGCGGACCGGCACCTGGAGTTCGGTGAACACCTTCTTCATGGAACTCCAGCAGCGGGTCGGGCTCTGCAGCACGGTCACCACGGCCCAGTCGCTGGGCGTCCGGCGTGCCGACGGTCGCAAGCTGCGCGAGGTCGAGACGTTCACGCTCGGCGTCAACGAGATGGACCCGGTGACGGTGGCCAACGCGTACGCGGCCATCGCGGCGCGCGGCCGGTACTGCGCGCCGATGGCGATCACGCAGATCACCGACCGGGACGGCAAGGTCACCCGGTACCGGCCCAAATGCCGCCAGGCACTCGACCCCGAGATCGCCGACGCGACGGCGGAGGTGCTGTCCGGCGTGTTCACCAAGGGCACGATGCGCGGCGTCGGGGGCATCGGGCGCCCCGCGGCGGGTAAGACGGGCACCACCGACGGCTACGCGACCGCCTGGTTCGCCGGATTCACTCCGGATCTGGCGTCGGCGGTCAGCATCGGCGACCCGCGCGGCTCCCAGCGGTACAAGCTGACCGGGGTGACGATCGGCGGGCGCTACTACGGAACGGTGGAGGGGGCCACCCTGCCCGGGCCGATCTGGAAGGACACGATGATCGGCGCGCTCACGGGCGTGCCGCCGACGCGGTTCACGCCCCTGAACGCGGAGCGCTTCGAGGGCTGCTCCGGGCACTGCCGTCCCGCGCCGGAGTCCGCACCCGACGACGGCGACAGCGCACGTGAGGCCGACTCCGGCACCGACGCCATCGGGAACGCCGACGAGTCAGGTGCCGACGAGGCCGCCGATCCTGACACCGGGGCCGTGGAGGACACCCGTCCGCGTGGCCGCCGCCACGGTCCGCCCAACGGCTGAGGCCGGTCTCCCACCTGTCCGGGCCGCCGGCCGTTCCGGCGCCAGGCGGCACGCTCGTCCGGGTGGGCGAAGCGGGCAGTGCCCGGGCGCGGCGGGCGGGGTTGCGGTGGCGCGGCCCCGGTGGCGCGGCTCCGGTGGCGCGGTCCCCTTCGGGACATGCGGCGGCCGACGAACGTCGAGGGCCCCGGCGACATGCCGGGGCCCTCTTCTCAACGTGTCACATGGAGTCGGCGCGACTCATGCTCCATCATGACCGCCACCTCGCCGCCGACGCACGCACGACACGCCAGGCAACCGCCTCCCGCACACCTCGAGCCGTGTCGCCCCTGACCGGCGCCGTCCCTGGAAGGTCCGTCGGACGGCGTGGCCGCGTCGTCGAGGACGGCCGGCGGATTCTCCGGAAAGTGTGCAATCGGCATATATATCCGACATGGCGATACAAAATAGCATGTGCTGGGAAATTCAGAAAATAGCGCACTGCCGCGTTCATTGCTCTATTCTTTGCTCTTCTCTTGCGGTTGATGTGATCTGGTTCCAGTGGTGCCGGGAATGTAGAGATCGATCACATTATTCATGTGCGTAATGCACTCATGTCCGCATGTACTCAGAGGAGCGCCCTTCTCGAGCGAGAAATGCCGAAGCGGCTGATCCGGCGGAAGTCGCGGTGCGATCGGGTGCGTACGTCGCTGAATCGCTTGTGGTCAACCTTCATGTATTTGTCGTCCACAATTGACGGGAAAGTCATGCGATTCTATCGACGAAGCGCCATGCTGGTCGCTGCGATATACGCGATGGCCGGCGCCATGGGCGGGGTGGCCGCGCACGCCGACAGCGTTCTGCAGTCCGAAACCCGGCTCGTTCATGCGGCGGATCTCGGTCCGACGCCGCCGCCCGGTAAAGGCGAGAGCGACAGCAGGAGCACGCCGGGCGGCCAACTGGTCTGCGGACCGCCGTACGTGACCGGCGACCCGGACCTCGGGCCGGTCTTCCTGCCGCGGACCGGCTATCTCGGTGCGCTCCTGCGCGGCTACGTGCCGCTGGGCACTCTCAGCCCGCAGCATTTCCTGTCGCGCTACTGGGACTACACCACGAACGACTACCGCTACCCGCCCAACGCCGGATTCGCCCAGTCCGGCAATTACCCCAACGGCAGGCTGCTGGTCAAGACGACGATTCTGCAGATCGGCATGAGGCTCGACCGCTTCGGAGGATACGGGGGCGCATACCTGGCGCCGATGGGCGACCTGTTCATCAGGCGCGGGCTGCCGCCGCGCAACCTCAACACCAACGCGCAGGATCCCGAGCACCCATGTAATTACCACGCCTTCCGGGTCCTCAAGCCCTTCCGCGTCGATGTGGGCCCGGCCGCCCCCGCCTTCCAGCAGCCGGGCGGCGGCACGCAATACCACGTGCTCAGCAAGTACATTCCCGAGGCTCCGCAGACCAGCCAAGAAGTTCCGGTGAGCTGGCTGCTGGCGAACCAGTACCTGGAGGAGATCGCGCCGATCCCGCCGGCCGATCTCGTGGCCGGCAGCGAGTAGGACACGGGGGCCTGGCAGCGGCGGCGCTCGCCTGCGGCGGGGTGCGAAGATCTCGCCGGCGGCGGGCGCCGAACCTCGCCCGACCGCTGAGACTGCCTCCCGAGCAGGGAAGCCCGCCTCGCCGTCGACCAGCCGGATCCTCTCCGCGCCAGCGAGGATCGCGGCCGGCTTGATTCGTCAGGTCCTTGCGGGCTTGATGTCGATCACGATCATCTTGTCGTGACGGAAGCTGTCGAGGTCGGCGGCGTTCCAGGTCTCGCCGGGCCTGATCTGGTGGAACCTGAAAGTCGCGTTGGTCTCATTGGCGTTCACGATGCAGCGCACGGCGTTGGGCGGGTCGAGGGCGTAGACCAGCCGGCTGAACTCCAGGGCGAACGCGACGCCGTTCATGAGAAGGATCCGCTGGTCATCGTCGCTGATCGTGGGTGCGCCATCCACGCTGACGATGTCGATCGGGACGTGGTCCTCCAGATGGAAGGAGCTGTCGGAGCACTCCCAGCCGGTGAGGTCGTGGAAGGAGGGGAAGCCTTCGGCATGTCCCGTCGAGGACGCCCAGGTGAGCACCTCGCCGCGGCGGACGATGCCTTCCGCCACGCGCTCGCGAAGGCCCGCGGCAAGGCCGCCTGGTGGCTCGACGCCCGCCAGCCCGCCCAATACCCGGAGCATGTCGGCTGCGGCGTCATTCATCGACAAGGACAGCATGCGTCCCATGATCGCAGCTCAGCTGTCCGCGGGGCGGTGGTCGGGGCCGGCCGCGCTCGTGGACGGCGCGCCGCTTCGCTGCTTCTAGGGCAGCGAAGCGGCCAGGCCGCGCAGGAAGGCCGCCGCGACGGGCGCGGCCACCTTGCCGCCACCGCCACCGCCTTCGACGACGACCGCGAAGGCCACGTCGCCCCGGTAGCCCATGAACCACGCGTGGGACGGAAGCTCGGGGCCGGTGCCGTACTCGGCGGTGCCGGTCTTGCCGCGCGTGCCCTCGGGCAGACCCGCCGCCTTGGCGGTGCCCTTGGTGACCACGGCCGCCATCATCGACCGCAGGTCTTCGGCCACGTCCTCGGGCAGCTTCACCGCCGCCGCCTTCTGCTTCAGGCCGGACACCAGCGTCGGCGGGCGCCAGGTGCCGTCGGCCAGCGCGGCCGCGACCGAGGCCATGGTCAGCGGGCTGGCGGTGATCCTGGCCTGGCCGAAGGACGCGGCGGCGAGCTCGGCGTCGGACTGGGTCCTGGGGAAGCTGGCCTTGGCCGCGGGGACGCCGACGGCCAGCGGCTGGTTGAAGCCGACCATCTCGGCGGCCTTCAGCAGCTTGTCGGAGCCCAGCCGTTCGGCGGCCATCGGGGCGATGGTCGTGTTGCAGGAGTAGGCGAAGGAGTCGGAGAAGGTGAGCGAGCCGTACTCGGCGTGCTCGGAGTTGCGCACCTTCAGGCCGCCGATGGTGGCGTACTTGGGGCAGGTCACCCGCTGGGTGGGGGAGACGCCCTCGGCCAGCAGGCCGAGCGCGGTGACGGCCTTGAAGGTCGAGCCCGGCGGGTAGCGGCCGTCGAGCGCCCGGTTGAAGCCGCCGCGGTTGTTGACGACGGCGAGGATCTCGCCCGTGGCGTGCCGTACGGCGACCAGGGACGTGGGTTTGGGCAGGTCGCGGACCGCGGTGACGGCCGCGGTCTGCACCCGCGGGTCGAGCGTGGTCTCCAGCGGCTTGCCCTTGCTGCCGTCGATCCTGCCGAGCACCTTGTCGCCGAGCATGATCTCGGTGGCGGGGGTGCCCGCCAGCCGCTTCTGGAAGTTCTCCTGCAGGCCGCCGCGGCCGATCGCGTCGCCGGCACGGTAGGAGGGGCCGAGCTTGGCGACGTCCTTGGCGGTGGCCTTGTCGAGGAAGCCGACCAGTTGCTGCACCGACCCGCCGACCTGGCCGGTGTCGATGCGCTCGCCCGAGGCGTCGGTGATGGCGCCGCGCCGCGGCCAGTCGGTCTTGAGCTTGAAGGCGGCGCCGCCCGTCAGCGACGGGTGGAGCGTGCTGGGCGACCAGGCGACCTTCCACGCGCGCTCGGCGACCTTGAGATCGATCTGGCCGGTGTAGGACCACTCGCCGATGTGCCTGAGCGTGAGCGTGGCGGTGTAGGGGGCGGTGGCGGTGTCGTCGCCGTGGTCGACGACCCGGCCCACGGTGATCGCCATCCGCTCGACGTCGAGGCCCTTACGCTGCTGGTCGTAGGCGGCCAGCGACTGGGGCGCCACCAGCTCGGCCGTCATCTTCGGCGTGTCGCCCGCCTGCCAGGCCGCCGCGAAGCGCCGGGCGGTCTCCTCCGGCGAGCCGCGGGTGTGCAGCAGCCAGTAGGCACCGCCCGCGGCGGCCCCCACCGCCAGCACGGTGGCTCCCGACACGATCGCGATCGTCCGGCCACGCGCCACGAGTCACCCCCATGTCCTCGATCGGCTCACGAGCTTAGCGTCGGCCGATCACGACCGGCCAGCCTTCACGCTGGCGGCGTAGGTGGCCACGTACTCCTGGCCCGACAGCTTCTGGATCTCGGCCATGATCTCGTCGGTGACCCTGCGCCTGTCGCGGGCGTTCCTGTGGTCGCCCTCGAAGGTCAGCGGAGCGCCGATCTTGATGCCGATCCTGGTGAGGCGCGGCACCTTGGCTCCCGGCGGCATGACGTTCTCCGTGCCCGACAGCGCCACGGGCAGGACCGGCGCGCCCGTCTTCAGTGCCAGCCACGCCACGCCGATCTTGCCGCGGTACAGGCGGCCGTCGGGGGAGCGGGTGCCCTCGGGGTGGATGCCGAACAGTTCGCCCCGCTCGAGCAGGTCGGCCGCGCTGTCGAGCAGGGCCTGGGCGGCGGTGGCCGTCTCGCGGTCGGCCGGCAGGCTGCCGCCCAGGCGCATGAACCACTGCGAGACGGGGTTGCCGCTGAAGTACTCGCTCTTGGCGGCGAAGGTCACGTGGCGGGGCAGGAGAGCGGGAAGCAGGAAGGAGTCGATGACCGCCAGGTGGTTGGCCGCCAGGATGGCGGGACCCTTGGCCGGGACGTGGTAGGCGCCGGAGATGTGCGGGCGCCACATCACGTGCGCCATCGGCGCGGCGACGAACTTCACCATCTGGTACAGCAACGGCTCTCCTGGGTCGTGGGACGGCGAAGCCCACCCTAGTGGGCCCGGCGCCGGCCCACGTCCCAACGCGGCACGGCGCCCCACCCCTCACGGGTGGGGCGCCGTCTCCACGTTCAAGGCCGCTGTGGCGGTCGCCTCCTCGGCGAGATGCACAACACGGCTCCAGCCGAACGGTATTCCGTGAAGGCGGTAATTTGCGGCCCGGGGGACACAGACCACAGCGGCCTTGTCGACTCTAACGGACATCCGGCGGTCGCTATTCCATCCCGCCCCAAGACTGGGTCAGCACTTGCCTCACCGGACCCATGAGAAACGGCAAAAGCGCAGGTCACGGCGCTCTGGTCGGCTTTGGCGCAACGGGAAGGAAATCCGCGCCGGGCCCGCCGGCGCCCCGGGTCGTGACAGCCGGCGATCCGCTCCACCGTCTGGGCACCAGGACGGCCTTCTCGTAGGGCGTCTGCCTCACCCGCGTACCGTGGTCGTCCGCAGATGCGGGTCGGCGGCGATCTCGGCTTCGGTGAAGCGCTCGCTGACCCACTGGCCGCGCGAGAACAGGACGGTCTGGTCGGTGTGGTGGGGCGAGTCCGGGTTGGTGGAGAGCGAATAGGTCAGGATGGTGCGGGTACGGGGCCCGGCGCGGGTGAGCTCGACGGCCATCATGAAGCTGGAACCGGTGTCCACCTCCGGGTAACGCCCGTCGGTGCCGAGCCGGCCGCGCATGCGTACCCTGTCGAAGCAGCCCTCCCCTTCCGTGCAGCCGGGAACCGGGATCGAGGAGTAGTGCTGCGCCTGGCCGGGGGTGAGAGCCAGGGGGATGCGGTTGGTCTGGAAGTAGAGCACGGCGTCGGCCAGGGCCTGCCGTACCACCGGGTCGTCGCGTTTGAGCCCCCGAGGGGTGGTCAGCGGATGCGCGGGATCGAACGGCACCCGCCAGGGGGTGAAAACGGGGTCCCCCGGCCTGGTGGGACGCTCCAGCCGAGCGAAGAACTCTCGCCACAGGACGGCTCCCTGGCCGTCCAGGGTGGCGCGCCCGTCCCAAGCACGCAGCGTCCGGCAGGCCTCGCGCACGTTCACCTGCCTGCCGGCGGACGTGGTCAGCTCGGGGTGGGTACGGCACAGCTTCAGCAGGTCCGAGCGCATGAGCTCGAAGGTGTGGTTGCGCTTGCCCTGCGCGGTGGCCTGGAGCGTTCGCAGGGTGAAGCCCGGATCGCCGAGCCCGTCGGTCCCGGACAGCCGCTGGGCGATCATGTCCAGGCTGACACGGGGGCGCGGCTCCAGCTCGGTACGCGCCTCGCCCCACACGCGCGGGTAGCCGGTCAGCGGCGCCGACGGGTTCGTCATCCAGGCGGTGTTGTTGGAGTTGGCCACGTAATCGGCGCGGGTCAGCTTCGGCTGGCTGCCCGGCCCGAAGATGCCCGGCACGACGGCGTCGCGATCCTTGCCCCACAGGCACGCGGAGGTCGAGCCGTCCAGGACGTACGCCTCCAGGCCCGGCATGGGCGAGGGCTTGGCGCAGCGGTCCGCCTGGGCGTCGGTGACGTGGGGGACGACCGAGGTGTCGGCGAAGAAGGCGGTCCCACCGGCGTCCGTGGCGAGCGTGTGGACGAACGGCATGCCCTGATGCGCGGTCTGGGCCGCGCGGAGCTGGGTGAGGTTCCTCGCCCTGGCCATCGCCAGCCACTCGTCGGCCGCCCGCAGGTTTGCGGCGTTGGCGTCGGCCAGCGCGTAGGCGACCTTGTCGGTCTGCCCGGCGGCCACCACCGGGCCGTAGCGCGAGGTGTGGAGCGTGTGGGCCACCGTGGTGCCGTCCTGCAGGGTGACCTGCACCTCCTGGCGGCCCATCGGCTCGGCGTGGCCGTCCACCAGGTAGCTGGTGGGGTCCACGAGGTCGAGCTGGTAGAGGCTGAAGCGCTGGGCGTGGGAGACGGTGTGGGCCCAGGCCACAGCCGCGTTGTGGCCGATCTGGACGACCGGCGTGCCGTACAGGCTGGCGCCGGAGACGTCGAGCACGCCGGGGATGGTGAGGTGCACCTGGTAGAAGCGCCGGATGCCGTTCCACGGGAAGTGCGGGTCGGCCAGCAGCATGCCGTGGCCTTCGCGGGTGGCCCGGCGGCCGAGTGCCCAGGCGTTGCTGCCCGCGGCTGGCCGCCGCTGCGGCCCCTCGGCCACGGCTCCTCCGACGATGTGCTCCTTGAACTGGGAGCTGCTGACCATGCGACCGAGGTCGAGGAGGTTGTTCCAGATGTCGGTGGCGGTGATCCGGCCGACCCAGGCCTTGCCTCGGCAGGTGGGATCCGGCAGGTTCGCCACCCCGGTCTCCTCCAGGTAGCGGTTGTACCCGGCGGCGTAGCCGTCGACGAGCCGGCGCAGCTCGTCGCTCGGGCCCACCGGTGGCGGCTGGGCCAGCAGCCGTCGCACGACGCCTGAGTCGGCGACGCTCTTGTAGTAGACGTCGCTGACCAGGTTGGCGACCGGGCGGACCGGGTCGTCGGACTTCGCCTGGGGGCCGAAGTGCCTGGATCGCTCACCCCGCAGCGTCACCACCCAGGAGGCCAGCACGCACAGGTTGTCCTGCGCGAAGGCGTAGCCGTACCCGAATCCGAGCCCGCCATAGTCCTTGGCGGACACGTGCGGGAGACCGTACTCGGTGCGCCGGATCTGCGCGGAGTAGCGGGCGTCCGCCGCGCTGGTGGGCACTGCCACCACGACCGCGGTGATCAGGGACAGCGCGATCAACCCTGCCAGTCTCAGCATGAGCGTCATGGGACTCCTATTCGAAACGCGCGTTGTCGGGCGCGGTCATGCGCCTGAGCAGCGGGATGGCCGTGAGGATCACCAGGAGGGACGCGGCCAGGCCGCCGCCGACGGCCGCGAAGTAGACCGGCCCGGGCATCGCCAGGGACGCGCCCTTCATCGCGAGTTGGTCGATGACCGGTTCGGCCACGCCGAAACCGGCTCCGGCGGCGAGCAGGGCGGCCAGCACGAGCGGCATCGCCGACTCCAGCAGCACCACCGTGGCCAGGGTGCGCGTGGGCGTGCCGGCCAGCCGCAGCAGGGTGAACGGCTGCCTGCGCTCCACCAGGCCGCCGCCGACCGCCACCACGAGGCTGCAGCCGCCGGCGACCAGGGTGAGGGCGACCATGACCAGGGCCACGTTTTCCGCGCGGATGTACAGGTCCGCTCTGGCCTGGGCGATCTCGGCGAACGTCATCGGCGCCTCGGCGGTGTATTCCGCCAGCAGGGTGCGCAGCCGCTCCAGCGTCGCCGCGTCGACCGTGCCGATCATGACAGCCTCCAGCTCGAGCCCGGCTGCGGACGCGGACTCGCTGGCCGGCCCCGCCAGCGGAAGGAGCTTGTCGACGGTGAGGGGGTTGTCGGCGCCGACGATGCGGGCGAAGTTGCCCATCACGGCCTGCGCACCCGCGGGGCAGCGACCGAGTATGGGGAAGCGTGCCAGGCTCGAGCACTCGACGACGGATGTCGCGGGTGGCGGGCCGTCCAACGGCGGGCGGATGGTCTCCAGGTCCGCCCTGGCGTAGATCGGCAGCACGTCCGCGCCGGGATGGGCGCGCAGCCGGGCGAGCAGGTCCGCCGACGCCCGTGAGGACAGGCCGGGGACGCCCGGCCGGGAGAGCGAGGCGCCCAGGACGTTGTTGAGCGCGCCGCCTGCCACGGCCTGCTGGCCCGCGACCACCGCCGGTACCAGGGCCGCGATCGTCGTCCCGATGAACACCGCCAGCACCAGCCCGCTGACCGACCTGAACGCGGCCTTCGGGTCGGCGGCCAGACGCTGCGCGGCCAGCAGCGTCGCCGCGCCGCGGGTCAGCCGGGCCGTCAGGCGCGCGGCCAGCATCGTCAGCCACGGCCCGGCCAACACCAGCCCGACCATGATGAGCGCGATCCCGGCGTCGGCCCACAGGGCATTGGGTTTGCCGTTGGTGAACGCCGGGCCCGCGAAGAGCCCCAGGCCGGCCAGCAGCGGGACCACCCGCCAGGCCCGCGGCGGTGGCGGGGCGGCTTTCCTTGCCACACCGAGCGGCGAGATCCGCACCCGGCGCAGCGACCACAGAGCGGCGCCGGCCGCGACGAGCGGCACGCAGGCCAGCACGGCCACGTACTGCCAGGGGCTCGGGACGGCCGTCTCGGGGAAGAAGCGCGAACCGGTGATCCGCACGCCGGCCACGGCCGGCCGTACCAGATGGAAGAGCGCGACGCCGGCCAGCGCGCCGAGCAGCGCGCCCACCGCGGCGTCGACCGCGGCGAGGACGTTGACCTGCCGGGAGGTCGCGCCGACCAGCCTGATCGCCGCGAAGCGGGTCTCGCGGCGGGCGGCGGCCAGCCGGGTGGCGGTGCCCACCAGCACCAGCAGCGGGACGATCAGCCCGATCGCGGCGATACCGAACCCGAACCGGTAGACGTCCGCGCTCTCATCGGCCGCGGGGTCGGTGGCGACCGCGTCGACCTGCCGGGTGCCGGTCATGGCGGCGACCTGCTGCGGCGTCCGCCCCACCACGATGGCCAGCTCGTCGGGCCCGGACAGCCCGGCCTGGCCGATCAGGCCCGCCCGCGTGCCGGGGAAGCGGCCGGCGAGCTGCTCGCGCGGCGCCGAGTCCAGCAGCCTGGCCAGCGCGGGCGAGGCGTAGTACTGGCCGGGGCTGGGCATGTGGAACAGCCCGGGGATGACCGGCGCCCGGGCGCCGAGCGCCGCCGCGTCCAGCCTCTTGATCGTCTGGCCCGCGTAGTAGTCCTCGCGGAGGTTCCACAGCGCGCCGTCGGCGGTGGCGTCCAGGACCCAGCCGCTGGGCGGCGTGCCGCGCGTGCACTCCCAGCAGGGGCGGTCGTTGGTGGCCTGGAAGGCGTTGAAGAGCGACAGCGTGGCCAGCAGCACGGCCACGCCGACCGCCACCCCTGCCACGATCAGCGCCAGCCGGGCCGCCGTCTCCCTGCCGCTGCGCAGCGACAGCCGCAGGCCCAGGAGGATCATCGGACGACCCCGCCGGCGTACGGGTCGGTCACCCTGCCGTCGCGCACGATGATCTCCCGGTCGGCGCAGGCGGCGACCCGGACGTCGTGCGTCACCACGATCACGGTGGTGCCCTCCTCGCGGGCCAGGCCCACCAGCAGGTCCATCACGTGCTCGCCGGTGAGCGAGTCGAGCGCACCGGTCGGCTCGTCGGCGAAGACGACCCTCGGCCGCGTCACCAGCGCCCTGGCGATGGCCACCCGCTGTGTCTGCCCGCCCGACAGCTCCCCGGTGCGCCGGCCGCCCAGGCCCGCCAGCTCCAGCCGCTCCAGCCAGGAGACGGCCCGCGCGTAGGCCTCCTTGCGTCTGGTACGGCCGAGCAGCAGCGGCAGCGCCACGTTGTCGGCCACGGTCAGCTCGGGCACGAGCTGACCGAACTGGAAGACGAAACCGAAGGCGGTGCGCCGCAGCTCGCTGCGGCGGCCGTCGTCCAGCGTGTCGAGCCGCCGCCCGTCGAACCACACCTCGCCGCTGTCCGGTGTGAAGATCCCGGCGAGTAGGTGCAGCAGCGTCGACTTGCCGGAACCGCTGGGCCCCATGATGGCCAGGACCTCACCCGCGGTCACCGAAAGGCCGGCCTCCACCAGCGCGGCCGTGTTGCCGTAGGAGCGGCTGACCTTCTCGGCCCGCAGCAGTGCGTTGACGATCATCGGCCGCGCACCGTCTCCGCCAGCGCCCCCAGCCGGGCCTGGGTGACATCGATCCACCGCAGGTCGGCCTCCAGACGGAACAGGGCGTGGTCGGCGAGAAGCACGTCGATCAGCGCGCCTTCGCGCCTGATCTCGGTCAGCTCCCGCATGCGTCGCAGGTGAGCCGCGCGCTGGGCATCCAGGTAACCCGCCGCGTCGCGGTCCAGCATCAGCGCCAGCACGACCTTGGTGAACAGCACGGTCTGCAGGTACGGCTCAGCCGCGACCGGCTCGGCCAGCCACGACTCGACCTCGCTCCTGCCGATCGGGGTGATGGCGTAGCGCTTGCGGTCCGGTCCGTCGCCCGGCTCGCTCTGCCCGGCGGTGACCTTGCCGTCCCGGGCCAGGCGGGCGAGCGTGGAGTACACCTGTCCGAACGGCAGCGGCTTGCCCCTGCCGAAGTAGGTGTCGTAGTCGTGTTTCAGGTCGTATCCGTGGCTCGGCTCCCGCTCAAGGAGACCGAGCAGCGCAAGAGGGACGCTCATGGCCGCCGACTATACACTGAGGGTATATCTGCGGTGTATAAGCGCATCTGCGCTGTTGATCTGTAAGACGGCCCGGTTCGGCTCTGGGCGGCCTGCCCTGCTCGGCGCGTTCAGCGGCGGCGGCTTCCGCCCTGGGATCTCACTCGCGCGACCGCAGGTGGTCGATGCACCGGCCGAGCAGGGCGATGAGCGTCTGTCGCTCCTCCTCGCTGAACGCGGCGGCCAGCTCGCGTTCGACCCGCACGGCGCGGGGGTCGGCCTCGGCCAGCACCCTCTCGCCCTTCTCGGTGAGCCGGGTCTCCAGGATGTTCTTGTGCCACGCGTGCGGGGTGCGCTCGATGAGGCCGTTGTCCTGGAGGTTCCTGAGCACGGTGTTCATGGTGGGCGCGGTGACCGCGCAGGCCCGTGCCAGCGCCGCGGCGGAGATGCCGGGGTTGTCGGACAGGTGAAGCAGCGCCGCGTACTGCGGCACCGTCAGGCCGGCCCCCTTGAGCGCGGCGTGCTTGGCCGCGATGAGCGCCTGTTCGGCGCGCTTGAGATGGCTGCCGAGGCGCTCGGGAACCGGCATCGAGGTCATCTTCGCATGGTAGCGGCCCTGTGTATTCGCCTGTTGACGAGCATTAGAACTCTAATTATCGTGTGTATTCATCCAAACGATAGAGAGCTATCAATCTGAGGAGCAGTCGCATGCCCCCCTTCCGTCAGGCCGTCGCGGCCGCGGCCCTCGCCCTCCTGACCTGCGCGGCCCCCGTGCAGGCCGGTACGGCCGGCGCCGCCGTACCCGCCCACGCCGCGGCGCACGCGCGGATCTCCCCCGCCTACGAGCTGCCCGGCGAGCGGGTCTACCCCGAGGGAATCGCCGCCGACCCCCGCACCGGAGACCTCTACGCCGGCTCGTACACCGACGGCACGATCTTCAAGATGACGCCAGGCCGGCGCACCGCCACGATCTTCCTGCCGGCGGGCGCGGACGGGCGCGACACCGCCAACGGGCTGAAGGTGGACCGCCTCGGCCGCCTGTGGGTGACCGACTCCACGACGGGCGTGTCCGTCTACGACACCCGCAGCCGCCGCCTGCTGGCCGCCTTCACGGTCGAGGGGCGCGAGCCCCGCTTCGTCAACGACGTCGCGATCGCCCCCGACGGCACCGCCTATCTCACCGACAGCGTCCGCGCGGTGGTCTATCGCGTCACGCCCGCCCAGGTGGCCGCGGCCGACGGCAGGCCGGGGAAGCTCGAGCCCCGCTTCGACCTCAAGGACGCGCTGGCACCGCACGAGCCGGGCGCCTACACGCTCAACGGCATCGTCGCCGACCCCTCCGGGCGCTTCCTGCTGACCGCGGACATGGCCGGAGGCCACCTCTACCGACTCGATCTCGCCTCGGGCGCGATCGGCAGGGCCGCCCTGAACGGAGGGGACATGAGGTACGCCGACGGGCTGGACCTGCGGAACGGCACGCTCTGGGTGGCCCACAACGTCACCTGCACCGTCAGCCGGTGGCACGTCGCCGCCGACGGCACGTCCGCCCGTCTGGAGCGGCGGGTGACCGACGACGCGCTGCAGTTCCCGACCACGCTGGTGCGCAGCAGGGGAACGCTCTACGTGGTCCGCTCCCAGTTCGACAAGGGTGGTCCGCTCGGCGAGGGGACGCCGCAGCGGCCCTTCACCATCGCCGCCGTGCGCGGCCTGTGAGATCCCCGCGGCCGGGCGCGGCGCGGCGGCCAGGGACCTCGAAGGCGGCGCGCCACCGTCAGGGGAGGGGGCGGGCCTGCGGCAGCCGGAGCCGGTCGACGGCCTCGCGGCGGGTGTTCTCGGGCCGCCGGTCGTAGCGCGCGGTGGTGGCGGGGGAGGAGTGGCCCACCAGCGCCTGCGCGGTGGCCAGGTCCACCCCCGCGTCGAGCAGCTCGCCGATGAACGTCCTGCGGAAGTCGTGCGCGGTCCGCCTGCCGGCTCCCGCCTCGCCGAGCCGCCGCGCCAGGATGTCGGCGATGCCCTGCCCGGTCAGCGCCACCGGCCGCTCGTCCCGCGTCCGCAGCCGTCCTGACCGGCTGATCGGGCAGAACAGCGCCCCCGCCGCCCGCCCGCGGACGGCCAGCCACCGCTCCAGCAGGCCGATCGCGTCGCCCGTCAGGTAGACCAGCCGCTCCTTGTCGCGCTTGCCGCGCACCCGCAGCGAGCGGGCGGCCGGCTCGTAGTCGGCCAGCGTGAGCCCGGCGATCTCGGCCCGCCGGCAGCCGGTGGAGTACAGGGCGGCGATGAGCGCGGCGTCGCGCCGCCCGGCGGGCGCGTCGTCGCAGGCCGCCAGCGCCGCCCCCACCACCTCCGGCGGCACGTGCTGGCCGGCGGGCAGCCGCGTGTGCGTGACGGGAGCCAGGTCGGCGGCCCTGGCGTAGTCCTCGGCGCTGGTCTGCCCGAGCCGCCAGGCCTCCTTCAGCACCCGCCGCAGCGCCACCAGGTGCTTGTTGACGTAGGCGGGCGACCAGCCCTGCTCGGTGAGCACGGTCCTGATCCGCACGGTGTGCTCGTAGCGCAGCAGGTGCCACGGCATCCCGGCGCCCGTCACCGCCTCGTCGCCCGTCAGCACCCGCGCGATGCGGTCGAGGCAGCCCCGCATCGTCCTCCTCGACTCGGCGCTGGCCAGGGAGTCGAGGTAGACGTGGTAGGGGTCGCCCGCCGGCCGTACGGCAGGGGCGGGCGGCCGCGGGCCATCGGTGACTACGGCGGGCACGTCCATCGGCCCGATCTTAGAGGGTGCGGTTCCCGGAGGGCGCGCTCGCGCGGGCTCAGGCGTCGCCGGTCGGGGGCGTCACCCCCAGGCCCGCGAGCGACTCGGTGAGCGCCAGGTTGGCCGAGTAGTCGACGGGGACGGCGATCACCGACACGCCGTCGCCGTCCAGCGCCTCGCGCAGCGTCGGCAGCAGCTCGGCGGCCGAACGCACCCGGTAGCCCCTGGCCCCGAAGCTCTCGGCGTACTTCACGAAGTCGGGGTTGCCGAAGGCGATGTTGGAGCTGCGGCCCAGCTCGAGGCCCATCTTCCAGTCGATGAGCCCGTAGGCGTCGTCCTCCCAGATGAGCACCGTGATCGGCACGCGCTCGCGCACGGCGGTCTCCAGCTCCTGGGAGTTCATCAGGAACGCGCCGTCACCCGTGGCGGCCAGCACCCTGCGCGAGGGGAAGGCGAGCTTGGCCGCGATCGCGCCGGGCACCGCGAACCCCATGGACGACAGCCCGTTGGAGACCAGCATCGTGTTGGGCTCGTAGGTGGGGTACATGCGCGACATCCACATCTTCACCGCGCCCGTGTCGGCCAGCACGATGTCATCGCGTCCCATCGCCTGCCGGATGTCGGCGACGATCCGGCGCGGCGTGAGCGGGAAGCCGTCCTCCTGCCGCCCCTGCTCGAACTCCTCCCTGACCAGCCGGCGCACCTTCTCCACCGTCGGACTGGGCGTGAAGCGGCGGTGCACCGCCTCGCCGAGGGCGTGCAGCGACCTGGAGATGTCGCCCTGGATGCCGACCGCGACCGGGTAGTGGTCGTCGACCTCGGCGGGGAACTGGTGGATGTGAATGATCTTCTTCGACCGGTCGGCATTGATCTTCACCGGGTCGAACTCCTGGAGCTCGTAGCCCACGCTGATCAGCACGTCGGCCTCGTCGAAGGCGAAGTTCACGTGGTCGTGGCGCATGAAGCCGAACGCCCCCAGCGCGTGCCGGTGATCGTCGGGGAAGACGCCCTTGCCGTTGAAGGTGGTCGCCACCGGCAGGCCGAGCCGTTCGGAGAAGCGGACGAGCGCGTCGCGGGCGCCGGCCCTGGTGGCGCCGTGGCCGGCCAGGATCACCGGGCGGGCGGCCGTGGCCAGCAGGTCGGCGGCGCGGGCGATCTGCGCGGCCGACGGGTCCACCGGGCGCACCACGTTCACCGGCAGCGGCCCGACCCCGTCGGGGACCTCCGCCTTCTCCACGTCCTCAGGGATCGCCAGGTACACCGCTCCGGGCCGCTCGGTCTGCGCGGTCTTGAACGCCTTGCGCACCATCTCGGGAACGGCGGCGGCGGTCGGCACCAGCTCCGACCACTTGGTGATCGGCCTGAACAGCGACACCAGGTCCACGATCTGGTGCGACTCCTTGTAGATGCGGTCCAGGCCCACCTGCGCGGACACGGCGACCACGGGAGTGCTGTTGGTGGTGGCGTCGGCGACGCCCAGCTGGAGGTTGATCGCACCGGGGCCGAGCGTCGCCGAGGCGACTCCGGCCTTGCCCGTCAGCCTGCCGTAGATCTCCGCCATGAAGGCCGCGCCCTGCTCGTGGCGGACCAGGACGTAGCGGATCGAAGAATCGTTCAACGCGTCGACGAAATGGATGTTTTCCTCACCCGGGATGCCGAAGACGTACCGCACGCCCTCCGCCTCCAGCGCCCGGACCAGCAACCTGGCGGCAGTGCTTGTCATGGTCTCTGCAGCAATGCCGATCCTCGGTAAATTTCCTGGTATGGCGCAACTGTCCGCTCTCGACGCGCAGTTCCTCAACTTCGAGACCGCCACGAACGTGGCCAACATCGCGGGACTGGCCGTCCTCGACGGTCCCCTCCTCAGACGCGACCTGCAGGACCTGCTCACGCAGCGGCTCCCGCACGTGGCGGCGATGCGGCGCAAGCTGGCGCCGGTGCCGTTCGGTCTCGACCACCCCTACTGGGTGCACGAGGACGACCTCGACCTCGACTACCACGTCAGGGAGATCGGGCTGCCCCCGCCGGGTGACGACAGGCAGCTGGCCGAGCAGGTCTCCCGCCTGCACGCCCGCAGGCTCGACCGCAACCGCCCGCTGTGGGAGATCTACCTGATCCACGGCCTGGCCGGCGGCCGTACGGGCCTCTACACCAAGATCCATCACGCGGCGGTCGACGGCGTGGGCGGCGCGGACGTGCTGGCCGTCCTGCTCGACCTCACCCCCGTCCCGGCGCCGCCCCCCGAGGTCGAGCCCGAGCCTGACGAGCCGGCGCCGAGCCCCCTCGAGATGGTCGGCAGGGCGCTGACCAGGCTGGCCGCCAACCCCGCGCAGGCGGTGAAGTTCGCCGCCCGGGCGGTGCCGCACCTGGACGAGATCCCCGTCGTGTCGAAGGTGCCCGGCGTGGAGCTGGTCTCGGGCCTGGCACGCACGCTCGCGGGCACCGGAGACGCGCCGGCCCTGCCCGCCCTGCCCGCGCCGCGCACCCCGTTCAGCGGCCCGATCTCCGCGCACCGGCGCGTCGCGCTCGTGTCGCTGCCGCTGGAGGAGATCAAGGAGGTGCGCAAGGCGTTCGGCGTGACGGTCAACGACGTGGTGATGGCGGTGTGCGCCGGCGGGCTGCGCGCGTGGCTGGCCGCGCACGGCGGGGTCCCCGACCGGCCGCTGGTGGCGGGCGTGCCGTTCTCGCTGCACGAGCGCGGCCCCGGCAACCAGGTGACGATCATGACCGCGCCGCTGGCCGTCCATGTCGAGGATCCCGTGGCGCGGCTGGAACAGGTCCAGGCGGCGATGGGCCGGATCAAGGAGCGCTTCTCCCTGTCCCCGGCGCGCTGGCTGAGGGAGTTCAGCGAGTCCATGCCCGCCGCCCTCATGGGCCTGGCCGCCCGCTCGGCCTTCCAGCTCGTCGGGCACACCGCGCCGCCGATCAACGTGACGATCTCCAACGTGCCGGGGCCGCAGTTCCCCCTGTACGTGTGCGGGGCCAGGCTGCTGACCTTCTATCCCGTCTCGGTGATCACCGACGTGAGCGGGGGCGTCAACATCACCTGCTTCTCCTACGACGGCGTCCTGAACATCGGCGTGGTCACCGACCGCGACATGATCCCCGACGCCTGGGAGATCACCGACAGTCTCAGGGACGCGCTCGCCGAATTGAGGAACGAGGTCTTCCGCAAGAGGCCCTAGCGTCGCCGGTATGAAGCTGACGCGCAGGACACTCAACCGCACCGCCCTCGACCGCCAGCTCCTGCTGCGCCGCGCGCACACGACGCCGCTCGAGGCGGTCCGCCGGCTCGTGGCGGTGCAGGGACAGGAGATCGACGCCCCCTACTTCGGCCTGTGGTCACGCCTGGCCGGCTTCACCCAGCACGACCTGTCCGGCCTGCTGTACGGCCGGCAGGTCGTGCGCGGCTCGCTGCTGCGCGGCACCCAGCACCTGACCGCCGCCGCCGACTACCTGTGGCTGCGCCCGCTCATGCAGGCCACGCTCTCCCGCACCCGCCAGGCCGCCTTCGGCAAGGCCACCGGCGGCGTCGACCTGGAGGAGCTGGCCGCCCTGGCCAGGGAACTGCTCACCGGCCGGACCCTGACCCGCCCCCAGCTGCGCGACCTGCTGGCCGCCCGCTGGCCCGAGGTGCAGCCACTGGCCCTCGGCTGGTCGGCCCAGGCGCTGCTGCCCCTGGTGCACACCCCGCCCAACGGCATCTGGGGCACGGGCGGCGCCACGCCGTTCACGCTCGCCGAGGAGTGGATCGGCGCCCCCCTGGCCGCCGAGCTGGCGGTGGAGCGGATGATCGAGCGGTACCTGGCCGCGTTCGGACCGGCCGGCGTGAAGGACATCCAGGTCTGGTCGGGGCTGACCAGGCTGCGCGAGGTCGTCGAGCGGATGCCGCTGCGCCGCTACACCGACGAGAACGGCCGCCCCCTGTATGACCTGCCCGAGGCCGAGCTGGTCCCCGAGGACGCCCCGGCCCCCGTACGGTTCCTGCCCTGGTTCGACAACCTGGTCCTCGCCTACGACGACCGCACCCGCATGATGACCGACGAGCACCGCAAGGTGGTGTGCGTCGGCGCGGTCACCAACCCCGTCATCCTGGTCGACGGGTTCGTCGCGGGCATGTGGTGGCTGACCGGCGAGGGCCTGGAGATCAGGCCCTTCCGCGAGCTGCCCGCCGCGGTCATGGCCGAGGTCATGGCCGAGGCCGGCCGGATGCTCGCCTTCGCGGGACGGCCGGAGGCGGAGATCAGGGTCACCGCGGAGGGCGCCGTCGCGCGCTAGGAGGCCGGCTCGGCCGTGAGGCGCAGAAGGAGCAGGGCGACGTCGTCGCTGCGCCGGTTGGCGCCGCGCGCGCCGCCCATCAGGATGTCGGCCAGTTCGGTCAGCGGCAGGTCGCCGGAACGCCCGAGCTCGGCGCCGAGAGCGGCCAGGCCGTCGTCGAGGTCGAGCCCCGGCACCTCGATCAGGCCGTCGGTGTAGAGCGACAGGAGACTGCCGTCCTCCAGGGCGATCTCGGTGCACGGGAACTCCGCCTCGTGGTCGACGCCCAGCAGGAGCCCTCCCGGCACGTGGATCACCTCCACGCGGCCGTCGGGATGCCGGAGGAGAGGTTCGGGGTGACCGGCGCGGGCCAGGCGCGCCACCCGGAGCCGCAGATCGAGATGGACGTAGGCGCAACTGGCGAACAGGCCGGGGTCGAGGTCGGTGAGCAACTGGTTGGTACGGGTCATGACCTCGCCCGGATCGGCGCCGGCCGCGGCGTAGGCGCGCACCGCGGTGCGGAGCTGGCCCATGAGGGCGGCGGCGGTGACGTTGTGCCCCTGCACGTCGCCGATGACGGCCGCGGCGGCGTCGCCGGGCAGGCGGATGACGTCGTAGAAGTCGCCCCCGATGTCCATGCCCTCGGTGCCGGGCAGGTAGCGGGCGGCCGCGGCCAGCCCTGGCACGTGGGGGAGGGCGTGCGGCAGCAGGGCCTGCTGCAGGCCGTGGGCCAGCTCCACCTTGGCGTCGTACAGCCGGGCGCGCTCCAGCGCCTGGGCGATCAGGCCGCCCAGCGAGGTGAGGACGGCGCGCTCCTCGATGGTGAAGCGGTGTGGCTCCCTGAAGGCGAGCACGCAGGTGCCGATGGGACGGCCGGAGGCGATCAGCGGCATGAGCGCCCAGGCGGCCATGCCGTCGTCCGGCGCGACGGCCATCGGGTAGACCCGGTACAGCGCCTCGTGCGACTCGAAGAAGTTGGGCACCCCGGTGACCATCGCGCGCACGCTCGGGGTGGGCGCGGTCTGGGACAGCCTGCCGTACTGCTCGATGATGTGCGGCGGGAACCCCCGGTGGCCGACGACCCGCACCCGTCCGTCCTCGGCCGTCAGCAGGGCCACCGCCTGGGCGCCGAACGCGGGCATGATCTGGTCGGCGACCAGGTCCAGCACGTCCTGCACCCCGGCGGCCTGCGTCAGCCTGCTCGCCAGATGGAGGATGTGGTAGATCGCTCCAGCCCGGGCGGGCAGCGCCACGTCGATCGGCTGCGTGGCGGCCGGGACGGCCTGCGCCTCCGCAGGCGCCGGGGTGATGCGCGCGGTGATGCCGGAGATCGAGGGATACAGGTCGAAGGCCAGCCACCGGTCCGGCGGACGCAGCGCCACGAACGAGGACGGCCGCTGGCTGATCATCGCCCGGCGGTAGTGGTCCTCGTAGACCGGATCGTCCAGCCACGGCAGCACGACCCAGGGCCGGGCGCCGATCAGCCGCAGCGGCGACTCGCCGAGCAGGGCGGCCCCCTTCGGGCTGACGTAGGTGACGCGGCCGTTGACGTCCAGGGTGCACAGTCCCTCGGGCAGCCGGGCCACCATCGCCCCGAGCGCGACGGCCGGGTCGGCGCGCGCCGCGTCGAGCGAGCCGGTGCCCCGCTCCAGGGAGGGACCGCCGGCGGTGGCCGTCTCCAGCCGGCGGGCCAGCGTGTCCGCGGCGGCCGTGAGCCGGTCGCGCATGTGCGCCGGTGGTGGCGGATAGGAGCCCGACCAGACGATGAACATCGCCCCCCAGTCGCCCGCCGAGGTCGACAGCGGGAGGGCGGCCAGGGAGTAGTCGTAGGGGAGGGCCACGGCGATCGACGGATAGCAGCGCACCATGTCGCGGGCGCTGCCCACCCACACCAGGCGCCGCTCGCGCAGCGCGTCGGCCACCGGGACCGGCGCGGACCGGCTCACCCGCTCCCACGGCTGGACGAACTCCCGGGGCAGCCCCAGCATCACCCGTAGTTCCAGCACCTGGCCGTCGGGAGACAGACGGTAGACCGCGCCGGTGTGGGCGCCGATCGTCTCCAGCATCTCGGTCAGGCCCCTGGCCATCAGGTCGTGGTCGTCGTGGCCGTCGTGGCCCTGTCCGTCGTCGAAGGCGTCGACAGCGTCGGAAGGGGGGAACCGTCCCACCAAAGTCACCACCCCCGAGGCGCCGGATCCTTACATATGGGACGGTACCCCGGCTGACCTGGAGCTTTCTCCTCCGGCCGGTCGGCACGCCGCAACCCCCGGCCGGCGGCGGGCGTTCAGGCCGCCCGTACGGCGTAGCCGCCGAACGACGACTCCAGCAGGCCGAACGCGGTCGTGGCCGCCTCCTTCAGCGCGGCGGCGACGGCGTCGGGGTCCTCGTGCGCCAGCGTGCGCCGCGTCAGGTCGGCGAACAGCACCCGGTGGACACCGGCGAGCGCCGAGGCGGCGACCCGGGCGTCCAGGTCGCCGCCCAGCTCGGCCGCCAGCGCCTCCTCCCGCTGTTCGTGCAGCTCGCGCAGGCGGGCCACCAGGGTGGGGCTGTTGGCGATCATGCGGGTGAACGGCTCGCCCGCGAACCCGATCACCGGGTCGCGCCGCTCGACCGCCGCCAGGAACGCCTCGCGCAGCGCCGCCAGCGCCGACTGCCCGGCCGCCCGCCCCCTGACCGTCGCCGCCAGCGAGGCCACGAACTCCTCGTGGTGGTCGAGCGCCATGTCCTCCTTGCGGGAGAAGTAGTTGGTGACCGTCATCTTCGCGACCCTGGCGGCGGCGGCGATGTCGGAAATCGTGGTCCGCTCGAAGCCGCGCTCCACGAACAGGCGGGTAGCGTGGTCGGAGATGGCCTGCCTGGTCTCTCGCTTCTTCTGTTCCCTCAAACCCAGCGCGTCGGTGCTCATGGGCACCACCCTCTCACAAATTTTTAGGTCCGACATCATTTTAGGTTGACACTATCTATGGTTGATCCTAATCTTATGTCCATACTAAGTTTGGAAAGGAACGCATGACCGCGACCCTGACGGCCGAGGCCGTAGCCAGCCGCGACACCGTGAAGGACTATCTCAAGCAGATCGGCAAGGTCCCGCTGCTCACCGCCGAGCAGGAGATCGACCTGGCCAAGCGGATCGAGGCCGGCCTGTTCGCCCGCGAGCGGCTCGACACCGAGCCGGGCCTGCCCGCCGAGCTGCGGGCCGACCTGGAGTGGATCGCCGAGGACGGCGGGTGGGCCAAGCAGCGCATGCTGGAGGCCAACCTGCGGCTGGTCGTCTCGATCGCCAAGCGCTACACCGGGCGCGGCATGCTCTTCCTCGACCTGATCCAGGAGGGCAACCTGGGTCTGATCCGCACCATCGAGAAGTTCGACTACACGCTCGGATTCAAGTTCTCCACCTACGCGACCTGGTGGATCAAGCAGGCCATCACCCGCGCGATGGCCGACCAGTCGCGCACGATCCGCATCCCCGTGCACATGGTCGAGGTGATCAACAAGGTGGCCTCCGCGCAGCGGCGGCTGCTGGCCGACCTCGGCCGCGAGCCGACGCCGGAGGAGATCGCCGCCGAGGTCGAGATGGAGCCCGACAAGGTGGTGGAGGCGCAGCGCCACGCCCGCGAGCCGATCTCCCTGCACACCCCGCTCGGGGAGGAGGGCGACGCCGAGCTCGGCGACCTGATCGAGGACTCGGAGGCGCCCGGCCCGGTCGAGCAGGTCTCCTACACGCTGATGCGGCGCCAGCTGCTGCAGATCCTCGGCAGCCTGTCCGAGCGGGAGGCCGGGGTGATCTCGATGCGGTACGGCCTGGCCGACGGTCGTCCGATGACGCTGGACGAGATCGGCAAGGTGTACGGCGTGACGCGCGAGCGCATCAGGCAGATCGAGGCCAAGACGATGTCCAAGCTGCGCCACCCCTCCCGCGCCGAGGCGTTGCGCGACTACGTCGGCTGACGCCCCGCCGTACCGCCGGAAAAGCAGGTGTGCGCCTTGAGGAGGGCTCCGTAGGATCACACCAGTGAGAGACCCGGTAAGAGACATCGCGCTGCTGCCCAAGGCCCATCTGCACGTCCACCTGGAGAGCACGGTCCGCCCTGCCACGCTGCGAGATCTCGGGGTCCAGGCGCGGCGCCCGGATGTCTTCGCCGGTTTCCGGCCGTTCGCCGACTTCAACGCCCAGGTGCGCGGCGCCCTGCGCACCCCCGACCACTTCCGCAGGATCGCCCGCGAGTTCTGCGCCGACGAGGCCGCCCAGGGCACCCGCTACGCCGAGGTCACCTTCACCGCCGCCGCCCACGGCGAACGGCTCGGCGACCCGGAGATGCCGCTGCTGGCCGTGCTCGAAGGGTTGGCCGAGGGCGAGGCCGAGCACGGCATCACCTGCCGGCTCATCCTCGACCACTCCCGGCGGCGCCCCGCGGAACGCCTGTGGCAGACGCTCAAGCTGGCCACCGCCCACGACGAGGTCATCGCCATCGGCCTGGCCGGCGACGAGAGCTTCCCGCTGGCGCCCTTCGCCGACGTGCTGGAGGTGGCCAGGGAGGCGGGGCTGCACCTGGTGCACCACGCGGGGGAGACCGCCGGGCCTGACAGCCTGCGCGAGGCGCTCGACGTGGGCCACGCCGAGCGGATCGGCCACGGCATCCGCGTGCTCGAGGACCCCGACCTGGTGGCCGAGCTGCGCGAACGTCGCGTGCCGCTGGAGGTGTGCCCGTTCTCGAACGTGCTGCTCGGCATCGTGCCCTCGCGCGCCGAGCACCCGCTGCCCCGCCTGCGCGAGGCCGGCCTGGTCGTCACCCTCAACACCGACGGGGAGACCTCGCTACTGCGGGAGTACGCCGACGCCCGCGACAGCGACGAGACGCTCGCCGAGCTGGCCGCGGCCACCGTCGCCGCCTCCTTCGCGCCCGAGGCCCTGAAGGCCGAACTGCTGCAGGGGATCGCGGCCTGGCTCGCCACCCCCGCGGGATGAGCGGGACACGGCTTGTCGCGCCGGCCGGGTGACCGCGGCGGTCAGCGCACGGCTTCGCGCACCAGCGGGATGACCTCGCCGGCCAGCAGCCCGGCCTGATCCCCCGGGCCGGTCGGGGCGAGGCTGAGCGTGCTGAACCCCATCGCGGCGAAGCCCGCCAGCCGCTCGGCGACCGCCTCGGCGGGGCCCGAGACCATGCCGGGCCGCCCGAGATCCTCGCCGACGTGCACGACGACGTGGTAGGCGCACGTGGGGGCCGGCCGTCCGGCCCGTTCGGCGGCGGCCAGCACCTTCTCCCGCATGACGACGGCCTGCTCGGGCGGCGCGAACCCCAGCGAGGGGATCCACCCGTCGGCCAGCCGTCCGGTCAGCTCCAGCGCCCGCGGCCCGAACGTGCCCAGCCAGATCGGGATCCGCCGTGACGGCTTGGGCTCCAGATCGGCGGCGTCGGTGTGGAAGAGCCTGCCCTCGAAGGTGAAGGCGGGCCGCTCCCACAGCCCCCTGGTGATGTGGATCGCCTCCTCCAGGCCGTCGACCTTCTCCCTGGTGGTGGGCACCCGCAGCCCGAACGCCCGGAACTCCTCGTCGGAGTGCCCGCCGCCGAGGCCGAGGATCAGCCGGCCGCCCGACAGCCGGTCGAACGTCTCGGCCATCTTGGCCACCATCGCCGGCGGCCGGTACGGCACGCCGAGCACCCTGGTCGCGATGCGGATCCGCGAGGTCGAGGCGGCGATCCACGACAGCAGCGTCCAGGTCTCGAAGCTGGGGGCGGCGCCGCACGGGTGGTCGCTGGTGGAGACGAAGTCGAAGCCGAGCTCCTCGGCGCGCACGGCGGCGCGCACGGGGTCGTCGCCCGGGCGGGCGTCGGCGGGGACGTTGAGGCCGAATTCCATGGTTGTTGATGTATCAACATTACTGGCGGGTGTCAACATCACCGGAGCCGGGCAGGGCATCCACATGACAACACCCCCAGCCCAGGTGTCTCTCAAGCGCGCCATCGGACCGAAACTGCTGGTCTTATTCATCGTCGGCGACATCCTCGGCACGGGCGTCTACGCCCTCACCGGGACGGTCGCGGGCAGGGTCGGCGGAGCGCTGTGGATCCCCTTCCTCATCGGCTTCGTGATCGCGCTGTTCACGGCCATGTCCTACGTCGAGCTCGTCACCAAGTACCCCAGAGCGGCGGGCGCCGCCCTCTACACCCAGCTCGCCTTCAGAAAGCCGTTCCTGACGTTCATGGTGGCCTTCGCGGTCATGTGCTCGGGCCTCACCTCGGCCAGCGCCGCCGCGCGGGCCATCGGCGGCAGGTACCTGCAGCAGTTCGTCACCCTGCCGTCGGTCGTGGTGGGCATCATCTTCATCGTCGCCGTCGCGGCGCTGAACTACCGGGGCGTGTCGGAGTCGGTCAAGACCAACATCGTCTTCACCCTCATCGAGCTGACCGGCCTCATCATCATCATCCTGATCGGCGTCTACGCGGTCGCGACGGGCGCGGGAGAGCCGTCGCGCCTGGTGCAGATCAGCGCCGAGGACTCCGGCGGGCTGATGCTGGCGCTGCTGGGCAGCACGGCGCTGGCCTTCTTCGCCTTCGTCGGGTTCGAGGACTCGGTGAACATGGCGGAGGAGACCCAGGACCCCGCGCGCAACTTCCCGCGCGCGATCTTCCTGGGCGTGGCCATCACCAGCACCATCTACATCCTGGTCGCGCTGACGTCCTCGCTGCTGGTCGACGCCAGCGTCCTGAAGGAGTCGGACGGGCCGCTGCTCGAGGTGGTCAAGGCGGGCGGGCTCGGGTTCCCGCCGCAGCTGTTCGCCGCGATCGCGATCTTCGCCGTGGCCAACTCGGCGCTGATCAACATGATGATGGCCTCACGCCTGGTGTACGGCCTGGCCAACGAGCGGGTCATCCCGGCCCGGCTCGGCATGGTGGACCCGCGCCGCCGTACCCCCGTCGTCGGGATCCTGTTCACCACCGCGCTGGCCATCGGTCTCATCTCCACCGGTGAGATCGCGGGGCTCGGCGAGACCACGGCGTTCCTGCTGCTGTGCGTCTTCGCCGTGGTGAACGTCGCGGTGCTGGTGCTGCGCAGGGAGCAGGTCGAGCACGCCCATTACCGGGCGCCGACCGCGCTGCCGGCGATCGGCGCGGTCATGGCGGTCGTGCTGGCCAGCCCGCTGACCGGGCGGCCGGGCACCGTGTACGTCACGGCGGGCGTGCTGCTCGGCATCGGCGTGCTGCTGTGGCTGGTCAACTGGGCCTTCACCCGCCGCCAGCGGCAGCGGGAGGAGGAGAACGCCTGAGCCGGCGGCCGTGCCGTACCGGCAGAGTCGGGCGGCCGTGCCGTACCCCCTGAGCCGGCCGTGCCGTACCGCGACCTGTGCGCGGTACGGCACGGCCCACGGTCACCGGCTCAGTCGCCGGTAGGCGCGTGCCGACAGCGGCAGGAACACCAGCGTGATGGCCACCGGCCAGGCGACGGCCAGCAGCAGCGCGTGCTCCGCCGCCCACGACTCGCCCGCGAACCCGGGATTGCCGAACAGTCGCCGGCAGGCGGCGACCGTCGCCGAGAGCGGGTTCCACTCGGCCAGGAAGCCCAGCCACCCCGGCATCTGCGCGGGGGAGACGAACGTGTTGGCCACCATGGTGAGCGGCAGCATGAGCATCCAGGACGCGCCCGCCGCCTCGGGGGTCAGTTTCAGCCCGGCGAAGATGCCCACCCAGATGAGCGAGAAGCGCAGGAGCAGCAGCAGGCCGACGGCGGCCAGCGCGGCCGTCGGCCCGTTGTGCCAGCGCCAGCCGACCGCCACGCCGCACGCGATGAGCACGGCCAGCTCCAGCGCCGAGCTCACCATGTCCGACAGGGCCCGGCCGAGCACCACGCCCGTCTGCGAGACCGGCATCGAGCGGTACCTGTCGGTGACGCCCCTGGAGGCCTGGGTGGTCGTGATGATCAGCGTGCTGGTGACGCCGACGGCCATCGTCTGGCCGAACATGCCGGGCATCAGGTACTCGCGGTAGTCGCCGTCCGTGCCCGCGACGGCCATCGCGCTGCCGAAGACGTAGCCGAACAGCAGCACCATCACGATCGGGTACAGCAGCTGGGACAGGATGGCGGCGGGGTTGCGCACCCAGTGCAGCAGGTACGCCTTGGCGATCACCCAGCCGTCGGTGAGCGCGTGTGTCATGCCGTCACCTTCAGGAACACCTCGTCCAGCGTGGGTCGGCGCAGGGCCACGTCCTCGACCTCGATCCCCTTGGCCGCCAGGGCGCGCATGACCTCGCCGAGGGCGTGCATGCGGTCGGTCACGGGCGCGGTCAGCCTGCGGGTGTCGGGGTCGGCCGCGGGAGGGCCGAAGGCGGCCAGGACGTCACAGGCCTCCGGCAGGTCCCGCGCGTCACGCAGCACCAGGTCGAGCTGGTCGCCGCCGATCGAGGACTTCAGCCGGTCGGGCGTGTCGTCGGCGATCACCCGTCCCCCGCGCAGCACCGCGATCTGGTCGGCGAGCTGGTCGGCCTCGTCCAGGTACTGGGTGGTGAGCAGCACCGTGCAGCCGTCCGCGACCATGGTGCGCACGGCCTGCCACACCTCGGTGCGGTTGCGCGGGTCGAGCCCGGTCGTCGGCTCGTCGAGAAAGAGGACCCGGGGTGCCTGGATGAACGTGGCGGCCAGGTCGAGCCGGCGGCGCATCCCACCGGAGTAGTGCTTGATCCGCTTGTCCGCGGCCTCGGCGAGCCCGAACTGCTCCAGCAGCTCGTCGGCCCTGCGACGGGCCCGCCTGGCGTCGAGGTGATAGAGCCTGCCCCACATCACCAGGTTCTCCCTGCCGGTGAGGATCTCGTCGACGGCGGGCTCCTGGGAGGCCAGGCCGATGACCCGGCGGACCTGCGCGGGCTGGGCGGCCACGTCGAAGCCGGCCACCGTGGCCCTGCCGCCGTCGGCCCGCAGCAGCGTGGTCATGACACGCACGGCCGTGGTCTTGCCCGCGCCGTTGGGTCCGAGCAGCCCGCACACCGTCCCTTCCCGCACGGCCAGATCGAACCCGTCGAGCGCGGCGGCGTCGCCGAAGCGCTTGGTCAGCCCTTCGGCGACCAGAGAATAGGAGTTCATTGTTTTAGAGTGAGACATCAATGTCCCAAAGTCAAACGATGATGTTAGGGTCTGGGAGTGAGTACTTCCAGGACGGAGTCCGGCACCCGAAGCCGTACGCGCCGCGCGATCCTGGCCGCCGCGGCCGCCACGCTCGCCCGCGACCGCAAGGCGACGCTCGCCGACATCGCCGAGGCCGCCCAGGTCGGCCGCAGCACGCTGCACCGCTACTTCGCCGACAGGAACGAGCTGATGGCGGCCGCGATCGTCGACTCCTTCGGCGCGGTGGAGGACTCCGTCCGCGCGGCCGCGATCGACCAGGGGCCGGCGCTCGAGGCGATGCGACGCCTGATCGCGGCCATGGTGGAGTCCGGCGACCGGCTGGCGTTCCTGTTCGGCGACCCGCACGTGCTGGAGGAGTTCACCGACCGCTTCGAACCCGACATGTCGGTGCCGACCACCCTCGACCTGATCAAGCGCGGCCAGGAGGAGGGCGTCTTCGACCCGGCCGCCAGCCCCGAGTGGATCCAGCGCGTCGTCTGGGCGCTGACCTACACCGGCTGGGAGGCCGCCGAGAAGGGGGAACTGCCACGCCACGGCATCACCGCCACGGTGATCCGCACCTTCGAGAGCGGGGTGGTGGTGACCTGAGACCGGAGGCGGCATGGGCACGCGCTCGCGGCCGCTGTCACAGATCGCACTACTGTCCTGTCCTTGAGGCGGACCGGACCTCGCGCAGTGACAGGAGCTTGACCGTGCCACCAGCCAGTACCACCCTCCGGATTCGAGTCCGGATGAGCTCGCGTCCCATCGACGAGCCACATCGCGTTTCAAGCCAGCTGGAGCTGCTGTTCGACCTCACGTTCGTGGTCGCGGTCGCCGCCGTGACAGCGCAGTTCGCGCACGGCATCGCCGACGGTCACGGCCTGAGCGAACTGATCCCGTTCCTCCAGGTGTTCTTCGCGATCTGGTGGGCGTGGATGAACTTCACGTGGTTCGCCTCGTCCTACGACACCGACGACGTCCTCTACCGGGTGCTGACCATGGTGCAGATGGCCGGGGTGCTGGTGCTGGCCGCCGGCGTACCCGCCGCGGTCGGCCGCTCCGACCTCGGGATCATCACGCTGGGCTACCTCATCATGAGAGCCGGGCTCGTCGCGCAATGGCTGCGGGCCGCTCTGGAAGATCCGGCCAGCCGCCGCACCGGTTTCCGTTACGCGGCCGGCATCGGCCTCGTGCAGCTGGGCTGGCTGCTCCGGCTGGCGCTCGTGGCGGCGGGCGTCGTTCCCGCGTCGTTCCAGCTGCCGCTCTTCGTCTGCCTGGTCGTCCTGGAGTTGGCGGTGCCGCGGTGGGCGGAGCGGGAAAGGGCCACCAACTGGCACCCGCACCACATCGCCGAGCGGTACGGCTTGTTCACGATCATTCTGCTGGGTGAGAGTGTCCTGGCCGCGAGCCGGGGAGTCGAAGGCGCGCTCGAATCGGGCCAGATCAGCGGTCCCCTTGTGGTCGTCGCCGGGTCCGGTCTCGTCCTGCTGTTCGCGCTGTGGTGGCTGTACTTCCTCGTCCAGGCCGGGGCCGGTCTCAGTGACCGCCGTCACCGGTCCTACTGGTGGGGATACGGTCACTACGGCATCTTCGCGGCGCTTGCGGCTCTCGGCGCAGGGCTCGAGGTGGCCGTGGAGCAGAGCGGGCACCAGGTGGCGGCATCACCGCAGGCGATCGGCTACGCGGTGGCCGTCCCGGTCGGCGTGTATCTCGCACTGCTGTGGGCGGTGCACGCGCTTGCCGTCGCGGAGCCGGTCATCTCTGTCGCCGCTGTGGTGGGCTGCGTCGCAGTCGTCCTGCTGCTGCCGCTCGGGACGCCGTGGATCGGTGTGGCCGCCGTAGTCGCGCTGGTCGCGGCCATCTGCGTCGTCCTGGTCGCCGTCACGCTCTGGAGCGCGGCCGTCGCGGCCCGCGCCGGCGCGCAAGATCGTGGTCCGCGGTTCACAGACTCACGCGAGTCGTGAAGCAGACTCACCCGCGGACGGCAGGCGCGGCCAGAGGACCATCCCGCTCTGCGGGTCGACCTCGTCTGGTCCTGGAACGGTGGAGCGGGAGGCCGATTCCCGCTGACTCCCACCGAGGTCGCGGCGTTCATGCGTGAGACTCGACCGCGGGCAAGCTCGTCGAACAGCTCGCATGCCGTCCAGCCGGTCCCGGGTCCTTGACCTGATTTCCGGAGAATTTTCGCGGTTGTTGTCACAGGTGTGGGGGGTGTCTTGTCTTAGCCGGCGACCGGGTGGCGCACGGGGTGCCGCTGGTGGACAGGAGGAGGTTCGCGATGAAGGTCGTCGTCGTCGGTGGGACGGGTCTGATCGGATCGAAGCTGGTGACCAAGCTGGGGGGACACGGCCATGAGGCGGTGGCCGCGGCGCCGAACACCGGGGTGAACACGCTCACCGGTGAGGGGCTGGCCGAGGTGCTGGCGGGGGCGCAGGTGGTGGTCGACGTGTCGAACTCGCCGTCGTTCGAGCCGGCCGCGGTGATGGACTTCTTCGTGACCTCCACGCGGAACCTGCTGGCGGCGGAGGCGGCGGCCGGGGTCGGCCATCACGTCGCGGTGTCGGTGGTGGGGACCGAGCGGATGCCGGAGAACGGCTACTTCGCGGCGAAGATCGCTCAGGAGCGGTTGATCGAGACCTCGGGGGTGCCGTTCTCGCTGGTGCACGCGACCCAGTTCTTCGAGTTCGTGCGGAGCATCGCGGACGAGGCCACGGCGGAGGGCGAGGTGCGGATCGCGCCGGTGCGGTTCCAGCCGATCGCGGGTGACGAGGTGGCGCAGGAGGTCGGCAGGGTCGCGGCGGGCGCGCCGCTGAACGGCAGGCTCGAGGTGGCCGGACCGGAGCAGGTCCGGATGGACGAGTTCTTCCGCGAGGCGCTGGCGGCGTGGGGCGACGCGCGCGAGGTGGTGACTGATCCGCGGGCGCGCTACTTCGGCAGCGTGCCGGGCGAGCGGACCCTGGTGCCGGGTGAGGGCGCTGTGCTGGGCAAGGTGCGATACCGCGACTGGCTCGACCAGAACGCCGCCGCCGGCCACTGATGGCCGCCGGCCAGATCGCCGTCCGGCTGATCCACGCGATCAGCCGGACATCCGTTCCAGCCACGCATGGAGGAAACATGAGCACGTCCGACAGCGAGAACGAGTTCCTGTACGAGCTTCAGATCGAGGTCGAGGCCGAACTGACCATCGTCGAGGCGAGCCGTCCGGAGGAGGAGATGCAACTGCCGGCCACCGAGTGGCGGTTCGATCCGACAGACGTCGAACGCACGGAGATCGGGCTGCGGGGCTTGCGCGACGCGGTCGAGGCGCTCGAGGACGACATCCGGCCCGGCGGTCACGTCGCCTGAGACGCGGATCGACCGCCGACTCGGCGAGCCGTCTCGACCTCCAGGGCGAACATCCCGGTTCGCCGCCGGCGCCGCATGGCGCTCACCGTGTCACAACCGTGGCGTCATCGGGGCCTCGTCGGGGCCTGGTCATGCTGCGCGGGTCCAAGCCGACGGCCCGGTGCTCGGGTATGCCGCCCGCGAGGGCGGCCTGGGTGAGCGCGGCGGCGACCCACTCCTGGTCGACAGGTTTGCCGTCGTCGCGGCGAAGGATCGGTTCCGTGGCCGCCCGGTCGTGGCACAGCGCTCTCACCAGTGAGCGAACGGCCGAAGGCACCGGGTAGGCGACGATGTCGTCACGACTGGTGTGGATCACGATGACCAGGTGCTCGCCATCGCCGTCGGCGACAAGGCGGAAGTCCTGCGGGGCGACGTCGGCCAGCACGTCCCCGCAGGCGCCGGTGGCCTCCAGCAGCCCGACCGCGGCCGCCTCGGCCGATCGGCCGTCGGCTGCCAGCCGGGCGATGCCGCGGCGCAGCAGCCGGCGTTCGTCCCGGGTGAGCACGCCGGGGGCGCCGCTGTCGCCACCCTCGGCCGGCGTCTGGGTGGCGTGCCGAGAGGCTCGCAGGGCTCCGCTTCGCCAGGCGAAGGTGTACAGCGAGGTGAGGACGGCACGCTTCCTGGCCACCGTGGTGCCCGACAAGGGTTTTGGCGTGCTGAGGCCGCCGGCGCGCGCCGCCGCGCAGTAGCGGTCCACCTCGGCTCCGGTGACGGAGAGCAGGCCGAGACCTGGCTCGGTGGCGCGCAACCAGCGCAGGAACGCGGCCACCACCCGTAGCCGGGTCTGCCGCGCGGCAGGGGAGGGGGTGCTCTGCAGCCACGCCGTCACCGTCTGCCGGCTGAGTTCGTCCAAGGTGTCGACCACCTCGATGTCGGCACCGCTCACCGTGCCGCCGTCACCGGGACGGCGGCGCGGCCGCAGGCCGGGAATCTGCCCGACACCCCTGACCATGGGAATGGGCGTCTCCAGCGAATCGGGAACACCGCGGCGGTGCAGGTCAGACGGGCCAGTCATGCCATGGATCATCTCATGGCGGAACGCCGTGATCTGCCCCGATCTGCTCGCCGGCGACGGCATGTGCCGCATGCGCCCGCGCGAGAAGTCTGTCGAGGAGGTCGAGCGCGCCATGCCCCGTATCGGCACCGCATGGACAGATCATGACGGAACAAACAAGGTCAGGCCTGCTCTTCGCGGGTCGGCCAGGCGGGGATCTTGCACGGCTCTCGCGCCGGAGTGTCGAATGGGATCGGCACACGGGCGAGACGTCGGCAACCCCTTGGAGGGGCAATGAGGCCGTTGGCCATCGCAGTGGTGGCGGTCCTGATGGTGGCGGGCTGCACGGCACCGAGGCGGGACAAGATCACCGTCGCGTGCGGCGCGAGCGAGCGATGGTGCGCGATGATGGTCAAGAGGTTCTCCGACGCCACCGGCGTGGAGGCCGACTTCGTCCGGTTGTCGAGCGGCGAGGCGCTGGAGCGGATCAAGGCGGCCAGGGCGCGGCAGGAGTTCGACGTCTGGCACGGCGGCCCGGCCGACTCCTACGTGGCCGCCAAGAGTCAGGGGCTGCTGGAGCCGTATGAATCCAAAGAATCCGGTGAGATCCGGAAGGACTGGGTCGATCGGGAGCATGCCTGGAGCGGGATCTACGCCGGCGTGCTGGCCTTCTGCAACAACACCAAGGAACTGGCCAGGCGCGGCATGCGGCCGATCCGCTCCTGGCGGGAACTGCTGGACGAGCGGCTGCGCGGCGGCGTCGCCATCGCCCATCCGGCCACCTCCGGAACCGCCTACACCGCGCTGTGGACCCACGTGGAGCTGAACGGCGGCGATCAGGAAGCGGCGCTCGGCTACCTGCGCGGCCTCCACCCGAACGTGCTCAGGTACAACGCCTCCGGCAGCGAGGCCGCCCTGCAGGATCGCCGGGCCGCCTGACTAGGAACAGCCCTCGAACTGCGGGACCGAGACCACCGACAGGTCGATGCCCGACCTGCCGAACCACTTGTCCAGCAGCATGTGGGCCGTGCCGTCCTGGTACATCCGGGTGATGGCCCGGTTGAGCTCCTCGCAGCCGTCGACGTCGCCCTTGCGGACGCCGATCGACGTGCGTTGCTCGTTGAAGGTGGCGCCCACCAGGTGCAGGTCGACGCCCGGCCTGGTGAGCAGCCCGGCCAGGATCTGGCTGTTGGTGGAGATGGCGTCGATCCTGCCGTCCTTGATCATCTCCAGGCAGACGTTGTAGTCGGGTGCCGCGACGACGACCGCCTTGACCCGGCGCTCGTCGACGATCCGCTGGGCGATGTTCGTGCCGCGCACCCAGCAGATCCGGCGGCCCGCCAGGTCACGGACGTCGCGGATGACGTCCTTGTCGGCCGGCCGTACCGCGATGTCCTGGAAGTCGACGTGGTACGGCCCGGCGAAGTCGATCACCTTCTTCCGCTCCGGAGTGACCGACATGTGGGCGAAGACCAGGTCGGCACGCCCGTCCGTGAGCACGGTGAGCTGGTCGCCGGCCTTGATCTCCAGCCAGCGGATCCGCTTGCCCAGCCGGGACACCAGATCCTTGGCCACGTCGATGTTGAAGCCGTCGTAGGCGCCGTCCTGCCGCTTGAAGCTGATCAGCGGGACGTCGGAGCGGATGGCGACGACCAGCTCGTCCTTGTCCACGAGGGATTGCGGTCGCGCGGCGCCGCAGGCGGTGAGCAGCAGGATCAGGCAGATCAGCACTCTTGTCACCGGTACTCCCTGAGTCGTGGCCAGACGCCGGCCAGGACGAGCAGGGCGCCGGCGGCCATCCCGGCGGGGATCGAGCGCCACAGCGTCTCCAGGGCTCCGTCGCCGCTGTCGATGGCGCGCTCGAAGTCGGACTCGTGCCGCCGGACCAGCTCCTCCAGCACCTTGTCGTAGCTCTCGTAGGTCTGGGTGAGCTCGCCGTCCCAGAACTTGATCGCCGCTTCGGCCGGCATGGTCCGCATCCGCGCGTCGGCCTGCTGGAACCTCTGGTAGACGGCGAAGAGCCGGTGCCGGTCCCGGCCTGTCAGGCCGCCGAGCAGTCCCTGGAAGTCGGCGTGCAGCCTGCTCTGGTAGTCGGGCAGGCTGGTGGACTCGACGGCCGCGACGGCCCGGGACTTGTCCAGGAAGGTGTGTTCGTAGGTGTCCCTGCGGAAGCGGTCGAGCAGGTAGCGGCTCTGGTCCGCGTGCATGCTCTTGCTGATCGCCCGTGCTCTGCTCAGGGTGAGCACCGAGTCGAAGCCGCGGCGCTTGGCCTCCTCCAGCGCCTGGCCCTGCCGGTTGAGCAGGGCCGTGCCGGTCACCAGGCCGGCCGCGGTGAGCACGGTGGCCACTATCAGGGCCGGTGCGAAGACCCGGCGGAACCTGCTGGTCAGGTAGGCCTGCAGGCCCAGCAGGCAGGCCAGCGCGAGCAGCCCGGTGACGATGACGGCGGTGCGGGCCAGCGAGGTGGCCGAGCGTTCGGCGTCGTGCGCGCGCCTGACGATCGTCCCGGTTTCCAGGGTCAGGTTGTAGGCCTGGGGGAGCAGTTCGCGGTGCATGAGGTCGGTGGCCTGCTGGTAGGCCGCGACCACGTCGTCGGGCGGCTGTCCGGCGGTGTGTCCGGATTGCGCGTCCAGCAGCCGGGCCCGGGCCGCCAGCCGTTCGTAGCGGCCCAGCCCCTCGATCAGCGACTCGACCGTGCGTTGCTCGGCGGGGTCGTCCATGGCCAGCCGGTAGGCCTTGAGCAGGCTCTCGGAGATCTCCAGCCGCCGCTGGTCGTAGCCGGTCAGGTCGGCCTGCTGCTGCGGGCCGTACTCCCTGCCCAGCAGCAGGGTCTCGGCCACCAGCGCGTCCATCTCCGACATCTGCCGGTGCAGGCCCGTGGTGGCCAGCACCTGCGGCCCGGCGTCATGCCCGATGACGCGCAGGCTGGAGCCCGTGCTCGCCGCGCCGGCCAGGATCGCGCCCAGCAGCAGCGCCAGCGTCAGCAGGGACAGCCCGGCCAGCGTGCGCACCCGCCCGGAGACCGACTCCTTGCGCCGGACCGGGGGCGTCGCCGTCACGGTCATGGCCTGCTCCGGCGGGAGACGCCGGGATCGTTGGCGGGCACCGCGCCTCCCGAGATCGACTCGTGCTGGGAAATCGAGCATGGCCGCGGGCGCGACAGGCCGCAAGAGGGGCTGCCGGCGGCGCTGTCGAGAGGAGGCCGCGGCCGGCGCCCGCCCGTGATCGGCCGGGGCGGCGGATCACGCGGCGGGGCGGGTCCTGAGCTCGCCCCGCTTGCCGTACCAGGCGCTCCACAGGCCGAGGAGCCCCATGGTGCCCAGCAGCATGACGGTGGAGACGGTGACCATCACGTCGGTGGGCAGCAGGTAGACGAGCGGGAGCCGGGCGGCGGACTCGGCCAGCATCGCCACGCCCCACACCAGCGTCATCACGACGTAGACCCGGCGGAACCGCGGTTCGGCCGCGTACAGGACGTCCCACCGCGCGGCCGTCTCCGCGTCCTCGGCGCCGAAGCGCTTGGCCACGGCGAAGGCGGCGGGGCGGCCGGCGATGACGGTGCCGAGGAAGATCACGCCGACCACGGCGGTGGTCACGGACTTGAGCGCCAGGATGAACTTCTCGTCGCCCGTCATGAGCGAGAGGACCAGGCCGATCGCGAAGATCGACGAGGTGAAGGCGGCGAATCCGTCGAGGCGCCGCTTGCTGACGGCCACGTACCCGACGCGGAGCAGGCCGACGCAGCTGGCGGCCAGCATGGCGAGGTACTCGCCGACGCCGAGCGCCCGGCCCGCGTAGTAGGCGGCGACCATGGGCGCCACGTCCCACAGGACCACGGAGACGATCGAACGGTTCATTCAGAGAACCTCCTCCAGCCAGGTGCCGATCCGGGACATGGCCAGGCGCTGTGCTCCTGCCTGGCAGTGCGCGTCGCCGCCTTCCTCCTCGGTGAACTCCAGGAAGGTCTTGTCGCAGGTCAGGTGTTCGAAGAGCTGCTCGGGCTGGCTGCGGAAGAAGTGGTCGTCCTGGGCCGCGCACACGAGCGTCGGACAGGTGATGCGTTCGGCGATCCCGTCGCGCAGGTGATAGTCGAAGAGCGTCGCCGTGTACTCGCGCGGGCTGCCTGCCCCGGTCACCCACATCCCGTGGGTGCACGCCCAGCGCACGCCCGGGTCGGTCGCCATGAGCCGTTCGAGGGCCGCATCCGCTTCGGGGCCGGCCAGCATGCTCCTGGCCAGCTCCCTGTCGCCGCCGAAGTGTTCCGTGGCCTTGGCGCCCATGTCGTAGACGCCGTCGAGTGCCACCAGCGCCTTGATCCGAGGCTCGAACGCCGCCGCCCGAGGCGCGAGCATGCCGCCCAGGCTGTTGCCGAGCAGCCCCACCGGGCCGCCGGCCCTCAGGTCGTGCTGCAGGAAGTCGAGGACCGGGCCGACCACGTTCTCCCAGTCGGGCCTGAACACCAGCCCCTGCCGGTGCATCGGGCCTGGCTGGCCGGGGCCGTCGAAGGCCAGCACGTTGAAGCCGCGCTCGAACAGCGCCGCCGCGGCGACGAAGTGCATCTCCTCCGCGCTGCCGTCGAACCCGTTGTGCATGACGACGGTACGGCCGGCGCCCGCGTCGTAGTAGTAGCCCGGCAGCGTCGTGCCCTCGTAGGGGATCTCCACGGGCGCCACCTCGGGCAGCGCCTTCCTGAAGCACTCGACCGCCCGCTCGTAGGCGCTGGCGATCCGCGCGTCCGCGGGGTCCCCGTGCAGGAAGAACTCGGCCGACCTGTAGTAGTTGGACGCCCGCAGGAACCCGTCCCTGGCGCTGATCCCGCGGCTGCGCTCCGCCTCGGCGGCGACCCGGTCGGCGGTCGCGCGCCACTCGTCGTGCCAGCTGTCGTAGTCGCCCTCGACGATGCGCTGCGCGGTGACCAGCACCTCGCCGAAGTCGGCGCCGCCGTACGCGATGTGGCCGAACATGCGCAGCGTCTCATACCAGAACGTCTCGTCCTTCTCGAAAACGACGGGCCGCACCACGCCTCCTTAATGCGAGAAATTTCGTGATTAAGGTAAGGCTCGATGCATCGCTAACGCAAGAGGCTTCGCGTTAAGATGGCCGGCATGACCACGCAACGACGCCCCGGCGGCCGTACGGCACGCGTCCGCGTCGCCGTGCACGAGGCGGTGATTGCGCTGCTCCAGGAATCGACCTGGGACGAGCTGACGATCGCCAAGGTCGCCGAGCGGTCAGAGGTGCACCAGGCGACCATCTACCGCCGCTGGGGGAGTGTGACCGGCCTGGTCGACGACGTGGTCATGGAGCTGCTGCGCCGTACGTCCCCGATCCCCGACACCGGGACGCTGCGGGGCGACCTGGAGGCCTACGCGGTCCAGCTGGCCCGGGACATCGCCGCCCCGACCGGGCGCCTCTTCCTGCGCGCGGCCATGGTCGGCTCCGGCAACGCCGAGGACCGGATCTACCTGATCGAGCGCGGCGTGCAGCTGCAGGCCATGCTGGACCGCGCGAAGGAGCGAGGCGAGCATCCGCCCGCGCTGATCGAGCTCATGGAGATCGTCCAGGCCCCGGTCTACTTCCACGCCATGTTCTTCAACGCCCCCATGGGGCCGGACCAGGCCAAGGCCCTGGTGGACCGGCTCCTGCGGCTCGGCGGCCGACCCTCCTGACGCCTCCCGTCCTCGGCCGCCTCGGGCGACCGTCCACCGGCGGCCCACCCGAGGGGGCGGCGCCCACGATGGGCGGCCAGTGCCCTCGTCGCGCCCGGGCGTGCACAGCCGGGCAGGCCCGCATGACCACCCTCGCACCCGGGCCGGCCGACAGGTCGAGCGGATCGGTCCGGATGCGCTCAGCCGAGTAGACCTGTCCGGGCGTGCTCAGGTCGAGTGGACCTGTCCGGGCGTGCTCAGGTCGAGTGGACCTGTCCGGGCGTGCTCAGGTCGAGTGACCTGTCCGGGCGTGCTCAGGTCGAGCGGATCTGCCGCGGCGGGCTCGCGCCGTGCGGATGCGGCGCGGATCGGTGCGGACCGGCGCGCCCGGGGCGGCGCGGTCCGGTCACTCCTCCTCGAGCGACGCCTGGCGCCAGGAGGCCCGCAGTGCGGTGCCGACGACGGACAGTTCGTCCTCGTCGCGAGGGGCGTACAGCATGACGATCGTGTCCGGCCATTGCGGGCGCAGGCTGATCGGGTGCGGTTCGGCCCAGCCCGCCGCCACCAGCGGGGCGATCATCGGCTGAGGAAGGGTGAGGTGCAGGAAACCGGCGCGATGGATGTGGGCGAACTCGTCCGGGCTGGGGTGCAGGAACGCCTCCCACGGTCCGGCGGGCCGATGCAGCCGCAGCGCCAGCGAGGCGGGTTCGGAGACCTGGCTCGGCCCGAGGAACACTCCCGGCAGGGCGCGGGCCTGTTCGATCAGCGCTTCCCGGATCGGTGCGGGAGAGAACTGGTCGATCTGGTCATGCGGGATCTCCAGCCCGGTGGTGGCCGGCCTGGTTCCCGATCTCTTCGGTGGGTCAAACATGAGGTACCGCACTTTCTGTGCGTTGGTTATGTTCTGTGCGCACCTCGAGAGTCTGGTCCACCATGCATCCATGACGGAAGAAGGCACTTCAACCCGCCCACCGCACACCGATGTGCGCGTGCTCCTGCGTCAGCGCCGTGAGGTGCGCAGGTGGATGCGTTCGCCCTGCTTCCCGAAGAGGCTGAGTACTTCGACGCTGCCGCGGCCGGCGGCGCCGAACCAGTGCGGAATCTGGCAGTCGAACTCGGCTGCTTCGCCGGCTCCCATGATGAAGTCGTGGTGACCCAGTTTCACGCGGAGCCGTCCGCGGAGGACGTAGAGCCATTCGTAGCCCGCGTGGGTGCGCAGGTGGGGCTCTTCGTCGTGCGCTGGAATGGTCATCTTGTACGCGCGTGGCTCTCCCTGATGCCGCGACAACGGGATCAGCACCCGGCCGTTCTTTCCGGTGGGCTGCTGCGGCACGCGCGGATCGATTATCCGGGGCGCGGCGACGATCTCGTCGAGGGGGATGCCCAGCGCCGCGGTGATCGGCAGGAGAAGCTCGAGGCTCGGCTTGCGCTGGGCTGATTCCAGCCGGGACAGCGTGCTGGTCGAGATGCCAGTGGCGCGCGCGAGGTCGGCCAGGCTGATGCCCTTCTTCTCGCGGGCGCGTCGCAGCCGGGGAGCGATCTGGTCTATCACGGCGCTGACGGTCGGCTGCTCGTCCATGGGATGCAGTCAACCAATGTGTCCCGGAATCAGCAATGGAGTTTGTTGATTTCGGTCAGATCTCCCGATCCTCTCGATGGAGGTGATCCGCATGGACGCAACAACGGATTCAACGAGCGGATCGGTGTCAGAGGTGCTGTGGGACCCGGTCATCGTCGGCGGTGGAGCCGCCGACCCGCGGGCCGGGTTCGTGCCCGCGAGAGCACGGTTCGCGGCCCCGGTCGTCGGCGGCGCTCAGCCAGGGAACGGGCCCGCCGACCACCCGCACGGGTACCTGACCAGGGACGGGGTCCCTGGACTCGGCGCCGCCGATTCGCCCGGTGCCACGCATGTCCCGGAGGTCTGGGCAGGCGGGAACGTGGTCGACCCCGGGGCACAGGTCGTCGCCGCCGCCATCGGCATGACCGGCCGGCTGCTCGAACGGGAGCCGGCTGCCGCCGTCTCGTCTGGTGGCGGGCTCGACGCCGGGGGTGCGATCTGATGGCCGGCATCACCGCGGAGACGCCCGGGAACACTCGCTCCGACCGGTTGCCTGCCGGCGTGTACCTGCTCAGTTTCAGCCTGTTCGCGATGGGAACCGCGGAGTTCCTGCTGGCCGGCGTACTGCCGGCGGTGGCCGCCGATCTGGAGGTCACGCTCTCCTCGGCCGGGTTCCTGATCACCGCGTTCGCGCTGGGCGTCGTGATCGGCGGGCCACCGTTCGCCGTGCTCAGTCTGCACTGGCCGCGCCGTACGGCGCTGGTGGCGACCCAGGGCCTCTTCGCGGTCAGCATCGTCGTCGGCCTGCTGGGCGACTACCAGGTCCTGCTGCTGACGAGGGTGGTCGCGGGTATCGCCTACGCGGGCTTCTTCGCCGTCGCGTCGGTGACCGCGATCAGCCTGGTGACGCCGGACCGGAACGCCCGCGCCTCCGGAGTCGTGGTCAGCGGGCTCAGCGTGGCCATGGTCGCCGGCGGCCCCGCGGGCACGCTGCTCAGCCACTTCATCCAGTGGCGCGGCGGCTTCTGGGCCGTGGTGGCTCTGACCGTCGCCGGGATCATCGGTTGCCTCCTCGGGCTTCCCGCCGCCGACTCCGACAGCAACCGGCCCGCCGAGCCGAGTGTTTCGCGGGAACTGGCCACGATGCGGAAACCGATGCTGTGGGGCATCTACGCGATCACGATCCTGACCACCGCGGCGTACATGATCACGTTCAACTACCTGGCGGCCATGCTCGCCGACATCACCGCCATCCCCGAGGTCTGGATCCCGGCGATCCTCGCGCTGTTCGGGGTCGGCGCCTTCGTCGGCCTGTCCATCGGCGGCCGCATCTCCGACAAGCGCCCGCACGTCGCACTCCTCACCGGCGCGTCGGCGATCGTGATCCTGTCGGTCGTGATGGCTGTCGTGATCCAGCAGGCCTGGGCGGTGGTGCCCACGGTGTTCCTGCTCGGCGTCGCCGCGTTCGTGCTGAACCCCGCCGTCTACGGACGCGTCTTCGCTCTCGCCGCCGAGGCGCCGACCCTCGCCGGCGCCACCACCGTGTCGGCATTCCAGCTGGGTATCAGCATCACCCCGGTCCTGGCGGCGGTCTCCCTGACGCAAGGGGCCGCACTCACGTCGGTCTGCTTGATCGGCGCCGCCCTCGCCGCGGCCGCGCTACCCCTCATTGTCCTGGACCGGGCGCGACAGGCCCGCCCGGCGGCTGGCCCGACCTCAGCCGCCGGCCGTCCGGCCCACGAGGAGGTCGCCACGGCCCGCCCGGACCCTGAAAGGAACCAGCGGTGACCCGTCCGACCGCCTGTGCTCGCCACGGCGAGCACAGGCGGTCCGCCTGACGGATCACCGATGTACGGTCCGGGGACGGGCGCTCAGCCGTACGACTGGACGCTCAGCACCTTGCGGAGCAGCTCGCCGAACTCGGCGGGGTGCGTGCTGAGGCCCGTGTGCCCGCCGGGGAAGTGGACGAGCTCCGTGCCGAACCGCTCGGCCAGGAAGGCGGCGGGACGGTAGGGCAGCTCACCGCGTGAGTCCGCTCCGCCTGCGAGCACGAGCCGGTCCGACAGGGCCTTCAGCCGATCCACGTCCGGGGCGTAGGCCATGAAGGTCGGGATGATACGCCCGATGAAGTAGGGCATGTCGGCCATCGTTCGTTCGGCTCGCTCCTTCGCCTGCGGCGGCAGCTCGGTGGCCCGGGCGTCGACGGGATCGGCGCCGGGCCGCCTGAGACCGGCCGCGAGCAGGGCCGCCGCGGGCATCAGCCCGTCCTGCAGGAAGGTGTCCTGGACGCGGGCGAGCAGCGCGCGATGCTCGGCGGCGTCCGGCAGCACCTCGACCACCGGCGGCTCGTGCGCCACGACGCGTTCGATCCGCTCGGGACGGGTGGCCAGCAGGTGCAGCGCGACGATCGCCCCCGAACTGCAGCCGACCACGCGGGCGGGCGCGGCTGGAGACAGCAGCTCCAGCAGCTGGAACGCGTCGTCGGCGTGCTGGGCGACCCGCTGCCGGGCCTCCGGGTCGTCCAGCGGGCTGCGGGACAGGCCGCGCGGGTCGTAGGAGGCGACGGTGTACTCGGCGGCCAGCTCGTCGGCGACGCCGTCAAAGGAGGCCGCGCCGCCGGTGCCGCCGGGGATCAGCAGCAGAAGGGGGCCCTTCCCGCGCACCTCGTAGCGCAGGGTGGCGCCGTCGACGCGCAGGTGGCCGATGGTCGGGCCGGTCATGTCGGGTCTCCTTCATGGTATGCGGGCCAGTGCTCCAGGAGGTCGTGCAGGGCGTCGAGGCAGCGGACCCAGGAGTCCTCGGCCGGGCGCGCGTGCGCGAACCCGCCCGCGGCCTCGAGGCCAATGAACCCGTGGAACATGCTGCGCATCAGCCGGACCGCGTCGGTCAGGGCGGGCTCGTCCAGCGCGTAGGCGCGCAGCATGCTGTAGGTCAGCTCGACCGCGCGTCGTGGCCCGGGCGCTCGGGCCATGAGCTCGGGATCGATCTCCGTCGGGATCTGCGTCGCCGTGTACCGGCCCGGGTGGTCGTGGGCGTACTGCCGCCAGGCGTTCGCGTACGCCACCAGCGCATCCTTTCCGGCCCGCCCGGCGGTGGCCTCCGCGATGCGGATGGACTTCTCGTCGGCGGCGAGCAGCGCGATCCGCCCGCGCAGGTCCGCCAGGTGACGGACGTGCGCGTAGAGGCTGGCGTCTTTCACCCCGAGTCGTCGCGCCACCGCCGACATGGTCACGTGGTCGAACCCGACCTCGTCGGCCAGCTCGGCACCGGCGAGCGTCACCCGATCCGCCGTCAACCCGGCCCGCGCCATGCGCACACCACCGTCCCTAGAGTCATTCGGATCTGCCTAGTGATCCTAGGTTATATCTTGGGAGCCAAGGGCTGCGCAACAAGCCGCTGGCGACCGTCGCCGACACGGACATGTGCATCGGCCTTGGCGGGTCGCCCTGGTGGCCCGGTGCGGATTATTTCGGGCCGCAGAAACTCCGCGGCGGCCCGGGGATGAAAAAGGCGCATCGTGTCCGTCCTGATGTGCCGCCCTCTTCGGTTGCCGGTAAATCCGCATGTCACGAGCGCTGCGAGGCGAATGCATTAGGCGGTCGGCGGTGAAATGGATCCCTGGTTTTCCGGCCCGTGGTTCCGGCCGCACGGGACCATGTCGTGCCTTGGGCTTCGGATTTCAGGGTGGAACGGATCCGGGGTGCGCGTGACCGGCTTCGACAGCCGAAGATCGTCGGGTCCGGGTGGTTCGGTGTCGTACGGGACCCCCGTCGACCTGGGTGCGAGAGAGCGGCATGCGAAGCGATCATGCTGTGACCAGGCAGGTTATCGTCCGGGAATGAGAATGGGCGCGATTCGAATCGATGGTGAAAACAAGTTGACCTTCAGTGTTGACGAAGATCAACCCGTGTGATCACATGAGTGAGGTTATCGATTTTCGGTGCTCAGGGGGTTCCGTCAAATCATCTGCAGGGAGAATGAGGAGAACTGTGGAAACGAGAAATCTGCAGCCTTCGTACGTCCTCCGAGGATTCAAGTTCCAGTTCCGGACGGAAGGGCCTGAGGCCCCCGGGTTCGGCACCCTGGAAAACCAGATCGCACTCGTGTACGCGCGTGGCTCCAGTCACGAGGAGCAGGCCTCACCGCTCGTTGTCTGTTTCGTCGCCGAGCCGGGCCGGACTTTGGAGGGCACGGAGAACCGTCCGGGAATCGCTGTGGACCTCGGGATTCCCGGGGCGAGCGCCGTCTACCACGACGGCCTCTGGATGTTCACCGGACCTGACGGCGACCGGTATTGGGCGCCGAACGCGCACTCGGTGACGGTCAACGCCCCGGGCGGCACCTATGCGCTCAGGGCGCCGCGCGACGTCGGGGCCGACGAACTCGTCAAGGTCGCCCGGTCCCTCCCGGAGCTGGTCTCGTCTTGAGCGGCTCGGGGCAGTGGGTCGTCGTCCTCCAGACGGCGATAGGTTTCCAGCTGGTCTTCGCCGCCCTCATGAAGGCGGGAGGGGGTGCCTCGCTGTCCCCTTTCCTCGAAGCCATGGCGGTCCCTCCTGTCCTGGTGCGGATCTCGCGGGGGGCGGTCCCCCTCTGCGAGGCGGTCGTGGGGCTCGGCCTCATCGCCGGAACGGGATGGTGGGCGGCCCTGGGAGCCGCCGGACTGTCCCTGGGATTCACCGCCGTCCTGGTGAACGCCGCCCGTCTGGGTGTCTCTGAGAGTTGCCGCTGTTTCGGAGCGCTGGATTCCGGTGTCCCGACATCGGTCAGCGCTGTCCGGGCGGCCGTTCTTCTCGCGGGGAGTCTCGTTCTTCTCGCGCTGTCGACGGGCGGCCCCGGAGCGTCGGTGGGCGGCCCGGGAGCGACGTCGCCGATCACCGACCCGACGGCCCTGCCGGCCGCGCTGACCGGCGTGCTGCTCGGGGTGGCCTGCATCGCCTGTTTCGCACTGCTGGGGCGGACGATCCAGTTCGAAAGGTTCCGCTCGACGCTCAGAGGGAGCAGGTGACTCCCGGCGGTTCCGCTCCCGCCGCTGCCGGATCGAGCACGAGGTGCACATGAGTACGTTGTTCGTGATTTCGTATGTCGTTCTGTGGGTTCTCGTCGCTGTGCTGGTGGGCGCGGTGTTCGCCCTCTACCACCACTTCGGGCAGATGTACATGACCAGTCCGGAGGGACGGGTCGCGCACGGTCCCGACGAGGGGAGCCTCTTCCCGGCCCTGGACGCGAGGGATCTGGACGGCGCAGCCGTGACGCTTCCCGCGCAGGACCGTCCCTTCATCACGGTGTTCGCCTCCACCGGATGCACCCTGTGCGGTGCCCTGCGATCGGTGCTGCGGAGGTTCGCGGCGGAGCACCCCGACGTCCTGGTGGTGGTCATCTGCGACGGCCATCCCCGCGCGGTTCGTGAATGGGCCGGTGACCTGGCCTCCGTGATCCGCGTCGTCCCCGATCCCCGAGGCCGTATCGCCGCCCGGTACGAGGTCGGCCTGACCCCGTTCTCGGTCGCGGTCGGCCATGACGGCCGGGTGCGGTCACGCGGGATCGTCAACGGCCTCGACGGCCTGGAACTGGCCGCCCACGAGGCCAACCAGCTCACAGTTCTGTCCGCGCCCACAGAGGAGAGGAGCACTTCCCGATGAAACGACTGCTCACCTGGACCGCGTCGAGGGTCAACCGCCGCCAGGTGCTGCGTGGGGCCACCGCGGCCGCTTTCGGAACCCTTGCCGGGCTGACCGTCGGGCAGTCGCCCGTGCAGGCGGCGGTATGCACCGGGCCGTTCGGGAGCGGCTACTGCGGATCGAGCAGATGCTCGGGAAGCGACTGCCTCAGCAGCGCGGGGTGCAGCTACTACAACGGCTGCGGCGGAGGGGCCTGCTGGTCGTACTCGCCCGGTTACTACTGCTGCGACTGCAAGTGCGGGGGAAGCTACTGCTACTGCAACGGCCGATGACCGGTCTGGTCGTGATCAATCCAGGAGGGGTCTCATGCGGTTGACGGTTCCGCTGAGCCCCAGGTGGTCGGTCGCCGGCCCCGCTCTCGTGGCGGGCGTCGGCGTCAGCGCCGTGACGTTGTCCGTCCCCAGGGTCGCCGACGGCTGGGAGATTCCGCTGCTGGCGCTGCTCGGCATCCTGAGCGGCATCCAGGGGCTGCAGACGCCTTGAGGCGGTAACGCGGTCCACGTGATCGCGTCTCCTCCGGTCCGGGGGAGAGAGCAACTGAAGGCGTTCGCGGTCGCGGCCTATGCCGCCGGCCTTCCGCTGGGAGCGCTGGCGACCGCGACCACGGGTTACCTGCTGGGCGAGGTCACAGGCGGGCTTCCGGCGTGGGCGCTCGGCGGCGTGGCCCTGGTCCTGGCGCTGGTGGCCGGCGGGCTCCTGCCGGTACGGCTGGAGGGCAGCCCGTGGCGGGTCCCGCGGCACTGGGCGGCGCTCGGCCCCGTCCCCTACGCCGGAGTCTTCGGCGTGGCGCTCGGCACCGGGCTCGCCACCGCTCTGTCGTCGCCGGGCCTCTACCTGCTGGTGCTGTGGCCACTGGGCGCGCCGAACTGGTGGCCGGCCGTTCTTCCGTTCCTGGGGGTCGCGGCGGGGCGCGCCATCCCGCTGGTGCTGATCGCGGCGCGATCCTTCAGCCGCGGCAGGCATCCTTCCGCCGACCTGCGCCGCTTCTCCGGGTGGGCGGGACGGCTGGACGTCGCCGAGACGGTGATTCTCATCATCCTGGCGGCGGTGTGGATCGGGGGCTGAAACCCGGCCCCTGACCGTACGGCTCGCAGCCTCGTGGGGAGGGCGCGAGCCGTACGGCATCGCCCCCCGGCCGCTGCGGCTGACCGTCACTCGGGACAGCCGATGGCCGACCTGCTGGAGGACCGCCACGAAGTGGTCCTTGACGGCGTCGGCGCCTTCTCTGCCGAGAAGTGGGGCCGGTTGCTTCCCTATTTCAATACAGACCTGTGCTCGGCGGTGCCGCGGATCATGATGTCGGGATCCGCCGGGCGGCCCTGCCGCCCAGGTGCAGGAAGGCGATCTCACCCGCGTCGTCGCGAAGGAAGCGGCCCACGACGCGCCGCGGGTCGGCGGCGATCGTCACCTCGTCACCGCCCTCGACCAGCGCCAGCGGCAGGTCCGGCATGCCCTCCACTCCCGCGCTCACCAGTTCGGGCCGCAGCACGAACCGCGCCGTCAGGTTCTCGTCGACCTCGAAGGTCCACTGCCCGGCGTCGTAGCCGCCCGCGTACTCCGGCGCGGGTGCCCGCAGCGCCAGCCGTACGGCCTGCGGCTTCGCGCCGAGCAGGTGCTCGAGGCACCAGTCGGTCACCAGCGCGCCCAGCGCCTTGCCGGGCGCGGAGTTGGTGAGCGTGGTGACGGCGAAGCCGTGCTCGGGCGCCAGCACGAACGTGGACAGCTGCAGGTTGCCGATGTTGCCTCCGTGCGTGACCAGCCGCACGCCCGCCTGCTCCTCCAGCAGCCACGGCAGCCCGATGCCGGTCCACGGCGCCCCGACCCGCACGTGCTCGGCCCGCATCAGCTCCCTGGTGGCCGCCGAGATCGGCGCCTCGCCGTCGGCGCCCAGGTGGAAGGCGGCGTAGCGAAGCTGGTCGCGCACCGACGAGACCAGCCCGCCCTCGGCCATGCCCTCGCGGAACAGCCCCCACGTGTGCGCCACCCGCGGGCCGTCCTCGCGTACGGCGTGCCCGACCGCGTGCGCCCGCGTCGCGACCTCCCAGGGGAAGAAGAAGCTGGAGCTCATGTCCAGGGGTTCGAGCACGATGCGCCTGACCGCCTGCTCGTACGGCTCGCCGCACACGACCTCGACGATCCGGCCGAGCAGCCGGAACCCGGCGTTGTTGTAGGAGGCGAGCGCCCCGGGCGGGAAGAGCTGGGGCAGCCGGTCGTAGGTGCCGATCGAGTCGGCCAGCGCCGAGGTGTCCCAGCTCTCGCCGTCGTCGATGTCGCCGAGGAATCCGCCGGTGTGGGTCAGCAGGTGCCGGACGGTCAGCTCGTCCGCGGCCCGCTCGTCGGCGAGCCGGAAGCCGGGCAGGTACTGCCGCACGCGCCCGTCCAGGTCGAGCCGGCCGCGTTCGACGAGATGCATGGCCGCTGTCGCGGTGACCGTCTTGGTGGTCGACCCGATCTGGAACAGCGTGTCGCCGGTCACGGGGGCCGGCGCGTCGACGCTGGTGACGCCGGTGGTCAGGATGTGCTGCACGCCGTCGGCGAGCACGCCGACGGCGGCACCGGGGACGTGGCGGGATGTCGCTTCGCTGTCGAGCAGGCGCTGCAGGGGAGTGAGGTCGGTCATCGGTTCATCCTGCTGACTGCGGGAGCGGCGGGCTTCGTCGGCCCGCACCATTTCCGCCGCGCCGTTCGTCCGCCCGGGTGGATGCCTCGGAGCGGGGGTCAGCCGACCGTGGGCAGGGTCAGCGTGGTCCTGGCCAGGTCGACGGTGAGCGTGGGCCGCTGGCCGGGTTCGAGGAACTCCCAGTAGTCCGTCCCGCCGATCACCAGGCCGATGCGGTGCCCGGCGGGCACGACGTGGTCGAGCGGCGACAGGTCGAAGCTCATCGTGTAGAACCGCTCGGGGTCCAGCGGCACGCCGCGCCGCAACGTGGCGTGGTGGCCGAGGTCCGCCCATCCGGTGGCGACGATCTCGTGGTCGACGGTCGTGGTGGCGGTCTCGGTGTCGAGGTAGCAGGCGCTGTCGGTGGCGCTGCCCTCACCCCAGCACGAGCGCGTCGTGAGGGTGCGGATGCCGCCCGTCCCGGTGATGTCGACGTAGTCCCTGATGGTGGCGGGGCCGTAGTCGACCACCGCGATCCCCACCCTGGCGACCGGCGTGGAGGACTTCATCGTCACCGTGATCCTGCCGGTGCCCGACAGGCGGGTGTCGGCCGCCAGCGGCTCGGACCTGTACAGCAGCCGGTGGTTCGAGGGCCCCTCCTTCACCCATTCGAACCGGCCGATGTCGGGGTCGTCCTGGAAGGTGGCCCGCGCCGACGCCGGGGGCGGGGTGGTCGACAGGCCGTCCTGCCCCGGCCACCACGTACGGGGCCGCGCGCCCGGCGCGGGCCAGGCCTGCTCCTCGCGCCACTGGTCGGGGGCGTGCTCGATCGTCACGGCAGGCTCGCGGTCGACGCCGTTGTCGACGCCGCGCAGCCACCTGTCGAACCACCGCTCGACGGTGCGCACGTAGTCGGCCCTGCGCAGGTCGAACGGGTCCACGTGCCCGCCCTGGAACAGCCACGCCTTGCGCGGCACCCGCAGCGCCTGCCACCACAGGGAGAAGTTCGACGCCGCCACGGCGTAGTCGCCGAACCCCTGGGTCACGAAGACGCTGGCCCGCACCCGGTCGGCCTTGCCGGGGTAGTCGCGCTCCTGCCAGTAGCGGTTCCAGTCGCCGTCGTTGCCCTCCAGCCGGTTCAGCTCCTCGGTGAACGGCTTGCACAGCCGCATGGCGCGCTCGTTGTAGAGCCGCGGCGGGCCGTCGTCGGTCCGGACGTAACCGCGCCAGGCGCCGTTGGCGTTGTAGGTGCGGTAGATGTCGGTGTTCCCGGCGATCGACACCACGGTCTTCAGGCCGCGCACCCCGGTCGTGGCGATGCCGTTGGCCAGCCAGCCGTCGTGCGACTTGCCCCAGATGCCGACCGCGCCGGTGGACCAGCCGGCCGCCACCGGTTCGCCGCCGAACGGCTTGGTGTAGGCGCGGGCCCTGCCGTTCAGCCAGTTCACCACCTGGGCGCCCGCGGCCACGTCGTGCCGGCCGCCCCTGTCCATGCAGCCGGTCGACCGGTTGGTGCCCGACATGTCGACGAGCACCACCGCATAGCCCTTCGGCACGAAGTAGTTGTCGTAGTACAGCGGGAAGCCGGTGGGCTTGCCGTCGGCGTCGTAGGTCTTCTTCTGGGCCTCGTTGCCCCGGCCGCAGCAGGCGTAGTAGGGGCTGATGTCCATCAGGACAGGCACCTTGAGCCCGCTCGCCGCCGGCTCGGCGGGCCGGATGACGTCGGCGGCCAGGCGGTCCCTGTGGCCGTCGCGATCGAGGTCGACGTCGAGCTCCACCCACGCGGTCTCGCGGATCGCGTCGGCGTAGGAATAGGTCTCGGCATGCGCGGGAAAGGCGGGGATCGCCGCCGCGAGCGCCATGCACATCGCGACAAGTAATGATCTCATCCGGCAAGTTTCACACTGATTTGTGGCGCTGGTAGTAGCGCGCCACCCTGGCCCGGTTGCCGCACAGCGCGGCCGAGCACCAGCGCCGCCGGGGGTGCGCGGGCAGGAACAGCATCACGCAGTCGTCGGCCGCGCACTGCCGGATCCTCCCGGCGGCGGGATCGCTCAACAGGTCGGCAGCCGCCTCGGCGAGGATCGCGGCCAGCCGGACACCCGGCGAACCCGTGCGGACGGGGACCGCGGTGAGCGCCTCGCCGTCCCAGCGCAGCTCCCTGACCGCGGGCGCCGCGCGCTGGGCCGTGTTGAGGCCGCGCAGCGCGGCCGGCGCGGGCCGCTCACCCCGCATGAGCGTGTGGACGGCGGTGCCGGCGTGGTCGCGTACGGCGTGCACGGCGGCCAGGTCGGCCGCCGACGGCAGGCCGTCCAGGCCCGGCAGCCGGTCGGTCTCGAGGTCCAGCCAGCGTCTGAGCCCCTCGGGGGTGGCGATCAGGTCGGTGCCGGCCGGGCGGGTATTGATCAGGTCGAGCGCCAGGGGCTCTCCGATGAGCATGGTTCTAATGGTACATCGCCATCATGACCCATTAGTGCTATAACTAATGCATCTTCTCGCTACGGAGGCATGTGACATGTTGGTCCCGCGTGTGGTGCACAGGTTCGTCGACGTCGACGGGGTGAAGGTCTTCTACCGGGAGTCGCTCCCCGAGGATCCCGACGCCCCCGTGCTGCTGCTCCTGCACGGCTTCCCGTCGGCGTCCCACCAGTACCGGCGGCTCATCGACGCGCTCGGCGCCCGCTACCGGCTGATCGCCCCCGACTATCCCGGCTTCGGCCACACCACGGCCCCCGACGACTTCACCTACACCTTCGACCGGCTGGCCGACATCACCGAGGGCTTCGTGCGGCGGCTCGGGCTGGAGCGCTTCGTGATGTACGTCTTCGACTTCGGCGCGCCCGTCGGCTTCCGCCTCGCCCTGCGCAACCCGTCGTGGATCGCCGGCCTGATCGTGCAGAACGGCAACGCCTACGAGGACGGGCTGTCGGCCGGTGCGCGCGACTTCATCGCGCTGCGCCCGGAGGTGGCGGGGGCGGAGGAGACCGTGCGCGGGCTGCTCACGCTGGAGAGCACGCGCGGCCAGTACGAAGGCGGCACCGGCGACCCCGAGGCGGTCGCCCCCGACGGCTGGACCCTCGACCAGCACTTCCTCGACCTGCCCGGGCGCAAGGAGGCGCAGGTCGCGCTGGCCTTCGACTACCACTCCAACGTCGAGCAGTACGACAGGTGGCAGGCGTGGCTGCGCGAGCACACCCCGCCGGCGCTCATCACCTGGGGGCGCCACGACATGTTCTTCCCCGAGCCCGGCGCCCACGCCTACCTGCGCGACCTGCCCGACGCCGAGCTGCACCTGTTCGACACCGGCCACTTCGCTCTGGAGGAGAAGCTGCCCGAGATCGCCCCGCTCGTCGCCGGGTTCCTCGACAAGGTGTGGCGCTGAGGCACGTCCCGAGGCGCGGTCTGAGGCACGGCAGGGAGCGGGTCGCGCAGCGTGCGGTGGTGACGTACGGCGGGTTGCCCAGGGCAGGGTGCTGACGTTACGGCGGGCGCCGGCTCGGCTCAGGGCAGGCGGGCGGCCCGGGCGTTGAGATAGCGCTGCTCCGGCATGCCCTGCCACCGGCCGGACCGCGGCGGACAAGCGCCGAGAATGAGCTCTCATGAGAGCCATTGACCATCCCCTGGTCCGAGCACTGCTGTCGCTCGAGCTTCCCCCGGCGGACTTCGTCATCGCGGGCAGCGGGCCGCTCCTCGCCCACGGCATCAAGGACGACATCCGCGACCTCGACGTGGTCGCCCGTGGCCAGGCCTGGGCCAGGGCGTGCGCGTTCGGCGCGCCGGAGCCGTCTCCGTTCGGCGAGCACGTCGAGAAGGTCGCGGTCCTGGACGGAAGGATCGAGATATTCAACGGCTGGTTCGCCGAGGCCGGCACCGTGGACGAGCTGATCGCCCGGTCCGAGGTCGTCGACGGCCTCAGGTACGAGTCCCTGGCGGACGTACGCCGCTGGAAGCGGCTCCTGGGCCGCCCGAAGGACCGAGCGGATCTGGCGTTGATCGAGCGGCACCTCTCGGGCCGGGCCCTCGCGCGACCACCCCGCGCCGGCGATCCCATCTCATGAGGGTCGGCGAACGGGCGTGGGGCCACCGGCTCCGCCGTGCGCTCGCCGCGGCGCCGCGCCTCGCGTCCTGAGACCGGGATCGGCCCGCGTCGGTGGCCCGGCCGTGCGGGCCGATCCCGTCACCCGTGATCGGCCCGCACCGGCATCCCGACCGTGCGGGCCGGCCCCGTCGCCCGTGATCGGCCCGCGCCGGCATCCGGGGAGTGCGGCCCCGAGACACGCTAGAGGTCGGCCTCTGCGAGTACGGCACGCAGCCGGGCGGCGAAGCGCTCGGGATCCCCCGCGAACCCGACGTGGTCCCCCGGGAACATCGTCGGCTCGACCCCGAGCGTGTCCGCCAGGGCTCGCGAGGAGCGGTCACAGAGCTGCCCGGCCGAGTCCGTGCCGATCCCCACCACGATCCGCGGCTTCCCCGAGCGCAGGGCGTGCACGTCGGGGACCCATCGGACCGTGGGCCGCAGCATGTGCGTGTGCTGGAAGTCCGCGTCCGCGACGTCCTGCGGGTCGCGATCGCCCCCGACCATGTGCTCGAACACCTCCTCGGGCAGGAAGATGTTCGCCTGCTCCAGGAACTTGCGGAACGCTCCGCGGGCGTCCCCCGCCAGATGCGTCGCGATGATCTCCTCGGTGCCCTTGCGGAGTTCCTCGCGGTCCTCCAGCAACTCGATCAGCGGGGGCTCGTGCGCGATGACGGTGTGGACCTGGTCGGGATGCGCCTGGGCGAGGGCCAGCGCGCTGACGGCGCCGCCGCTGGAGCCGAGGACGGCGGCGGGACCGGCGCCCAGGTGCGTCAGCAGCCGCGAGAGGTCGTCGGCACGCATCTCGGGCGTGGAGTCCTGGCCGGGGTCGTCGACGGGGCTGCGGTTGATGCCGCGCGGATCGGTGGTGAGCACCGTGTGGTCGGCGCTCAGCAGGTCGGCCAGGGGTTCGAACGACCTGGCGTCCATCGGGGCGCCGACCAGGACCACGACGGGCCCCTGGCCGCGCACCTCGTAGTGCAGCCGGGCGCCGGGTACGGCGAGGGTGCCGGTGGTGACGGTATCGGGCATGGCGAACCTCCTCGAATTAACTGAACTGTACGGTACAGGAAAGTTTTACTGTACTCAATCGTTCAGTTGTCGGGTAGGATGGCGCCATGGCCAGAGGCACCGCCGCATCCGCTCCCACCGGCAAGCGCGCCGAGCGCAGCAGGCGCGCCATCGTCGCCGCCGCGCGCGAGGTGTTCCTGCGCGACGGCTTCGACGCCAGCGTCGACGTGGTCGCCGCCACCGCCGGCGTGTCCAAGGTGACCGTCTACAACCATTTCGGCTGCAAGGAAGACCTGTTCACCGCGGTGGTCGAGGACGCGCTGGACGAGATCGGCTCGACACTCTCCCAGGTCAAGGCCGACGTGCTGGCCGCGGAGGACGTACGCGAGGTGCTCACGCGCACCGCGCGCGCCATGGTCGCCGAGGCGATCGAGCCCCCGCGGCCGGAGCTGCGCAACCTCGTCACCGGCGAGCTGCGCCGCTTCCCCGAGATCGGCCGGGCCTGGCAGGAGCGCGGGCCTGGCCGGTTCGCCGGGCTCCTCGGCGAGATCCTGGGCCACCTGACCGAGCGTGGCCGGCTCGCCGTCGGCGACATCGAGGTGGCCACGATCCAGTTCTTCGGGCTGACGGTCTACCCCCACCTGATCTTCAATTCCTTCGGGACCACGCTCACCGCCGACCTCGCCGAACGCCTCATCCGCGAGGGTGTCGACATGTTCCTGCGGCGGTACGCCGCCTGACGACCTCACGTGCGGGCCCACCCGCACGGGGCTCCGGTCACTGACCTGCTCCTTCGCCGGCACCGTCGCGCGCAGGCCACGCCATACCACCCGGCCGAGAGGGTACGGCGGAGGTTGTACGACCTGTTGAGGAAAGGCGTGGCTCATGTGCAGATGGCTCGTTTACTCGGGAACGCCCATGCTGCTGTGCGACGTGCTGTACCGTCCGCAGCCGTCGCTGATCGACCAGAGCCTGCGCTCCCGGATGGGCGTGGAGACGACGAACGGCGACGGGTTCGGCATCGGCTGGTACACCGTCGGTATCGGCACCCCCGCGATCTTCCGGGACACCGGCCCGGCGTGGAACAACCGCAACCTGCGGGAGATCGCCGAGCATGTCCGCTCGCCGCTGTTCTTCGCCCACATCCGCTCGTCGACCGGTACGGCGGTGCAGCAGACCAACTGTCACCCCTTCCGGTACGGACGCTGGTTGTGGATGCACAACGGCGTGGTCACCGGCTTCGACCGGCTCCGGCGGGAGCTGTGCATGGCCGTCGACCCCGCGCTGTTCTCCCGCATCGAGGGCACGACGGACTCGGAGGTGATGTTCTACCTGGCACTGACGTTCGGCCTGGACGACGACCCGCCGGAGGCCGTGGCCCGCATGGCCGGCCTGGTCGAACGGCTCGGCCACGAGCACGGCATCGAGTTCCCGCTGCAGATGACGGTCGCGACGTCGAACGGCGAGCGGGTGTGGGTCTTCCGCTACTCCAGCCGGCGCCAGTCGCGCACGCTGTTCTACAGCTCCAGCGTCGAGTCCCTGCGCTCGCTGCACCCGGATGTCGCGTGGCTGCGCGGGCTGTCCGCCGACACCCGCCTGGTCGTGTCCGAGCCGCTCGGCGACCTGCCGGGAGCCTGGAACGAGCTGCCCGAGAGCAGCTACGGCGTCATCCCGCCCGACGGCGAGCTGCTGGCCGGGTTCACCGTCGGACAGCTGACCTAGCCAGGCATCCGCCCGCGCCGACGGGCACCAGGGCCCGCCGGCCTCCCCGGGCTGAGCGGGCGCTGCCCGTGCCCCTACCAGCCGGCTCCCCCCTGAGCGTCCACACGGTGTGGGAGCGGCTCGAAACCCGGCCGCTCCCACACCGTCGCCCAGGTCCGGGCTCGTTACACCTGCCGAGTCGGATACATGGTGATCCGCGAGAGATTGACATGTGCCGGCTGAGCCGCCGTGAACGCGATCACCTCCGCCACGTCCTGGGCCGACAGCACCTCGATGCTGCCGATCAGCCCGTCGAGCCACTGGTTGACCGCGGGATCGGTGACGTGCCCCTGCAGCTCGGTGGCGACGACCCCCGGCTCGACGGCGGTGACCCGCACCCCACGGCCGCCGAGCTCGGCGCGCAGGGTCGTGGACAGGTGGGTGACGGCGGCCTTGCTCGCGGTGTAGGCGGCGAAGCTGGGGAAAGGCACGTGCGAGGCGATCGAGGAGATGTTGATCAGGTCGGCGGGCCCGGTGGCCGCCGCCCGCAGCAGGGAGGGCGTGAGCGCGTGGACGATGCGCAGCGCGCCGGTGACGTTGACGTCGATCTGGCTCTCCCAGTCGGCGAGGTCGGCCTGCTCGGCGGGGGCGGGCAGCATGATCCCGGCGTTGTTGACGACGAGGTCCACCCCGCCGAAGACGCCGAGCACCCGCTGGACGGCCGCGGCCACCGAAGCGGAGTCGGCCACGTCGGCGGCGACGGCGATCGCCTCCCCTCCGGCCTGCTTGATCTCCTGGACGAGGTCGGTCAGCCGCTCTTCGCGGCGGGCCAGCAGCGCGACCCTGGCACCCCTGGCGGCCAGCAGTGTGGCGGTGGCGGCTCCGATGCCGCTGGATGCTCCGGTGATGATGGCGGTACGGCCCGCGAGGTTGTCGGTCATGGCGCCGACTCTGCCGCCCGCCGCATGCCGTACCCAGGGACCTGGTTTTCCTGGGTCTGACAGGACCAGGCACGCGCGGCCGGGCGGACCGATAATCGAGGGGTGAACGAACTGGGTGAGTTCCTCAAGTCGCGTCGCGCGCGCGTCCGTCCCGAGGAGGCGGGCCTGCGGTCGTACGGCGGACGCCGCCGCGTGCCCGGCCTGCGCAGGGAGGAGCTGGCCCAGCTGGCAGGGATGAGCGCCGACTACTACACGCGGCTGGAGCAGGGACGCGGCGGCGGGGTGTCGGAAGAGGTGCTCAACGCGCTGGCCAGGACGCTCGGTCTGGACCAGGACGAGCGGACCTACCTGTTCAGTCTGGCCAGGCCGGTGCGCGCACCTCAGCGCTCGCGGCGTACCCGTCGCACGGTCGGCCCTCAGCTGCGGCACCTGCTCGACGCGATGGAGGGCGTGCCCGCCTACGTGATCGACCACAGGAGCGAGCTGCTGGCCTGGAACCGCCTGGCCTCCGCGCTCTACACCGACCTGGGCAGGCACCGTAACTGGGCGCGCTTCTGCTTCCTCGACGAGGCGAGCAAGGAGATCTTCGTCGACTGGGAGAAGAAGGCCAGGGAGGTCGTCGCCTACCTGCGGCTGAAGGCGGCCCAGTATCCGGACGACGCCCTGCTGGCAGCGCTGGTGGGCGAGCTGTCGGTGAAGAACGCGCACTTCCGCCGCTGGTGGGCCGATCACAACGTGCTGGAGAAGACGCGCGGGACCAAGCAGCTTCGTCATCCGGTGGTGGGCGAGCTGTCGCTGAGCTTCCAGTCGTTCACGGTGACCGGAGAGCCCGACCAGGTGCTGGTGGCCTATGCGGCCGAGCCTGGCTCGCCCTCGCAGGAGGCGCTGCGGCTGCTGGCGAGCTGGTCCCTGCCCGAACGGCAGGGTGCGCCCGGCTAGGGCCTGCTCAAACTGAGAGTAGCCAAAACGCTACCCTCCGCTTGCCGATGCTTTCCACGCTGTGCTGACGTGAGCGGCGTGACCTCATGCCAGGACCGGGTGGTCCACGAACTGCGCACGCTGATGGATCGGGCCATCGCCGCCGAGGATCTCGGCGCCGCGCTTTCCGCGGCCATCGCGCCGTGGGTACGGCACGACGCGCTGCGCCTGATCGGCACCAGTCCGGCGACCGGGCTCGGGCAGGGCTCGTTCAGCTTCTGGCACCGGTACGAACGCGAACTCGCCACGGCCCTGCTCGCCCACCGTCACACCCACGGCGATCCCTGCCGGCCTTCGTCCCTGGTGCGCCGGCAGGTGCCGGTCGCGGTGGCCGGCGCCGACGAGGGGGCGCGGCGGGCGTTCGCGGCCTGCGGCGTCTCCTGCGAGCTGCGGCTGCTCCTGCGTGACAGCCGCGGCGTGTGGGGGCTGCTCGGGTTGGTGCGCGCCTGCGACGACCACCCCTTCACCGGCGACGACCTGCGCAGGGCGGCGCTGCTCGGCCCGGCGCTGGTGACCGCGCTGCGCCGGTACGTCACCGCGGGCCCGCTGGCGCCCACCGCGGCCGCGCTGCCCGCCGGCGTGATCGTCGTCGGCCCCGACCGCACGATCCGTACCGTGACCCCGCAGGCCCAGGCGTGGCTCGAGCGGCTGCGCGGCCCTGTCCGGCACGGCACGCACGCCTGGCTGGCCGACACGTTCGTGACGGCGCTGGCGATCGACGCCGGCGAGCACGTCCGCGGATCGGGCGGCGGCCGGCCGCTCATCTGCGCCCCCGCGGCCCACTACGGCCGCTGGCTCGCCGTCGAGGGCCAAGCCCTGGACGAGGACGGCACGGGCGACGTGGCCGTGGTCATCCAGTCGGCCGCGGGCGCGCTCATGCTGCCCTCGTTCTGCGACTGGTACGCGATCACGCCGCGCGAGCGCGGCGTGCTGGAACTGCTGTGCAGGGGAGCCGCGCCGAAGCAGATCGCGCGGCTGCTCGGCCTGTCCGCGTACACGGTGAACGACCACCTGAAGGCGGTCTTCCGCAAGACCGGCGCGGCCGGCAGGGACGAGCTCATGGCCGCCTTCACCACCTGAACGCCATCCCCAACACTGGGGGGATGTCCGGGCCGCCGCCTCACCCGACCATGAAGGAGTTCGCACCACTCACAGGGGAGGAACACCCGTGAAAAGCATCTCAACCCCCGCCCGCCGCCAGGTCGAGCGCTTCCTGGAGTTCTCCGACCACGTCGGGGGACTGGCCGAGGCCGACGTGCTGGCGCTGCTGCGCGACCAGGGCATCACCACGCTGGAGGCACTCGTCAGCAAGGCCGTCAGCGCGCCCCGCTCGGCCCCGCCCGTCAAGATGGACGCCGCCCAGGTGCTGAGCGCGCCCAGGGCGACCTCCACGCAGCCCCTCACGCACCCGGCACCCGCCATGGCGGTGGTCGTGGACGGCGTCGAGCACGACCCCCGCGACCTGTCGCGGTTCGACGGCCGTCCGCTGACCTACATCTACGGCCCCGAGCGGCTGTCGGCCCTCACCGACGACAGCGCGCTCAACGGCGCGCTGTGGGCGGCCTCGCAACTGGCCCAGGCAGGGGCCGCGCGGGACCCGCGCCCCGCGACGTGGGGCCAGGTCCAGATGTTCGAGCACGTGGAGTACGCCGGTGACTGGTTCTGGTGTGCCGCCCGAGAAGCGCACAACGACCTGACCAGCGTCCACCACGGGCCCCTGCACCTGCACGACTGGAACGACGTCATCAGCTCCATGGGCGGCACGAACTGCTCGGTCCGCTACTACGAGCACATCAACTTCGGTGGCAGTTCCCTGTTCGTCGCACCGTTCACCGACATCCCCAACCTCGTCCCCAGCGGCTGGAACGACCGCATCTCCTCCGTCTGGAACCTCGGCTGATCCGCACACCACCGCCCTAGGCGGCGGATCAGGCCGGTAAGCGGGCCTGGCCGCGCCGCATGCGCAGGACGGCACCACCACCTGCGCGCGGCCGGTCAGGCCCGCCCCCTCGTTCGCCACTTTCATCTCATTGCACAGAGTTGCCAATCGACGACACACCGTTACTATTGCGTGGAGGTCTTCCACCCCTTTCCCCGATCCCTTCCCCCCGATCACGGAGTGCCGCATGGAGCGAACGGTTCTGGCCGCCGTCACCGAACGTCCCGACGCCGATTCGGCACTCGCCGATCAGCTCCGCCGCGTGTGCGCGGCGATGGACGAGCACGGGCTCCAGGTGCGCTGGACCCACCGGGCCGAGGACGCCCTGGCGGTGGTCGGGTCGGACGCGTCGCTGACGGCTGTGCTGGCGGCATGGGACGCGCCGGGGGCCGAGGAACTGCTCGGCGCGGTGGCCAAACGGTTCCGCGGCCTGCCCGTCTTCCTGATGACGCAGGAGCAGGAGCTTCCGCTGTGGGTGTACGAGGTCATCCAGGGCTACGTCTTCCCGCTGGAGGACACCCCGCAGTTCATCGCCGGGCGCATCGCCCACGCGGCCGAGCAGTACGCCGAGAAGATCCTTCCGCCGTTCTTCAGCGCGCTGCGGCGCCTTCAGGACCACCATCGCTACTCCTGGCACACACCGGCGCACGCGGGCGGGGTGGCGTTCCTCAAGTCGCCGGTGGGGCGGGCGTTCTTCGACTTCTACGGCGAGCGGCTGCTGCGCACCGACCTGTCCATCTCCGTCACCGAGCTGGGATCGCCGCTCGACCACACCGGCCCGATCGGCGAGGCCGAGCGCAACGCCGCCCGCGTCTTCGCCGCCGACCGCACGTTCTTCGTGGTCAACGGCAACTCCACCGCCAACCGCATCGTCGGTCACCACGCGATCGCCCGTGACGACACGGTCCTGGTGGACCGCAACTGCCACAAGTCGGTCCAGCACGCGCTGGCCATCAGCGGCGCCCGCCCGGTCTACCTCGTACCCGAGCGCAACGGGCTGGGGCTGGCGGGCCCGATCCCGCCCGCCGTACTGCAGGCGGACGCGGTCCGTGACCGGGTGGCCGCCCACCCCCTCGCCGCCGGGGACCCGACGTACGCGGTGATCACGAACTCCACCTACGACGGGGTGTGCTACGACGCGGTGCGGGTCGGCGAGCTGCTGGGCGCCAGCGTGCCGCGGCTGCACTTCGACGAGGCGTGGTTCGCCTACGCCCGGTTCAACCCCCTCTACGCCGGCCGCTACGGCATGGCGATCGACGAGCGCACGCTGCCGGGCGCGGGGCGTCCCACCGTGTTCGCCACCCAGTCGACCCACAAGCTGCTGGCCGCGTTGTCGCAGGCGGCGATGCTGCACGTCCGCCCGGCGGAGCGGGCGCCGGTCGACTACGACGCGTTCAACGAGACCTACCTCATGCACGCCTCCACCTCGCCGCTCTACCCGATGATCGCCTCGCTGGACGTCGCGGCGGCGATGATGGACGGCCCGTCCGGGCCGTTCCTGACGGGGGAGGCGATCGTCGAGGCGGTCCGCTTCCGGCAGGCGATGGTACGGCTGGCCGCCCGCATCCGCGAGGACGGCCTGCGGCCCGACTGGTTCTTCGGCGTCTGGCAGCCCCCCACGGTCACCGACCCGCGCACCGGTCAGGACGTCTCGTTCGCCGACGCCGACCCTGCGCTGCTGTGCGCCGAGCCCCGGTGCTGGACCCTGGACGAGGGGGCCGCCTGGCACGGGTTCGACGGGATGTCCGAGGGCTACTGCCTGCTCGACCCGGTCAAGGTGACGATCACCTGCCCGGGTGCCGACGCCGCCACGGGCACGCTCGACTGGGGCATCCCGGCCCGCGTCGTGGCCGCCTACCTGGAGCGGCGCGGCATCGTGGTGGAGAAGACCGGCGACCACACGTTGCTGGTGCTGTTCTCCATGGGGATCACCAAGGGCAAGTGGGGCACGCTGATCGACGCGCTCACCGACTTCAAGAACGCCTACGACAACGATCTGGACCTGGCGGAGGTGCTGCCGGGCTTCGGGCCGTCCGCGATCTCGTTGCAGAAGTTCTGCACCCTGGTCCATGAGAAGCTGCGCGACTCCGGTGTCGGGAAGCTGCTCGACCAGGTCTTCACCACCCTGCCCGAGGCGGTGTCGACTCCCGCCGACTGCTACCAGGCCATGATCCGGGCCCGCACCGAGCGCGTCTCGCTGGACGGCCTGCCGGGGCGGGTCGCCGCGGCCACGGTGGTGGTCACCCCGCCCGGGATCCCCATGCTGATGCCCGGCGAGGCGACCGGCCCGGCCGACGGCCCGCTGATGACCTATCTGCGGGCTCTGGAGGACTTCGATCGGGCCTTCCCCGACCTGGCCACCGACATCCACGGCGCCCACCGTGACGGTGACGGCCGCTACTGGGTGGAGGTCGTCAAGGACTGAGATCGGCGGTCGCGCGCCGGGTGACCGGTAGGCGGCCGGGCGGCCCCGGGCGGCGGTTCACCGGGGCCGGATCCGTGGCCCCGGGCGGCGGTCCGCCCGGGGCCGGGAGCCGTGGTCATCCGTGATCAGCCGTGGACGACGACCTTGTCGAGGTCGGGGGCATAGGCGGTGTCGTTGCCGAAGCGGAGCGTGTTGGCGCCGGCGGCGAGCCGTACGGTGACGGTCGCGACGGCCGGGACGGACCAGCTGGTGCCGGTCAGCGCCACCTGCGTCGCCGGGCCGCCGTTGACGCTGACGGAGAAGGACCGGGAGCCGTCGACCAGGCCGTGGATCTCCAGCCGGTAGTCGCCCTCGCTCGGCGCGGTGACGCCGGTGAGGGTGACGGCGTTGGCGGCGCCGTTGCCGATGTAGCCGACCTTCGCGCCGCCGGAGCACCCGCCGCACGCGGCCCGCAGGGCGGCGCCCTCGACGGCGCTGGCCGGCGCCTCGGCCTCGTAGTGGTTGTGGGTGGGGCCGGCGCAGGTGAGCTTGGCGTCCGCCCAGTCGGCGTGGTCGTAGTTGATGCCGTCCCCGCCGTCGGTGACCACCAGGCGCAGCAGGGCGGCTCCCGAGATGTCGGCCGTGAGCCGCTGCCCGGGCATCGCGTTGGTCATGACCTCGGTGCTCGCGACCTTCCGCCCGTCCGCCCAGATCTCGAACGCGGCCGTGCCGCGGGTCCCCGCCTCGTCGTCCAGGCCGGCCACGGCCGTCACCTGGGTGCAGGCGCCGCCGATGTAGTACTCGACCGTGCTCGGGGCGTGCACGCCGAGGCCCTTGGCGTACACCGCTCCGCCGACGGTGAGCGGCCCGCCGTCCCCCGAGCCGTCCTCGCCGACGCTGCGGTCCCGCTCCACGGGGCCCCAGCCGTTCGTCGAGCTCAGCCAGGCGACGTCACTGAGGTAGGAGCTGCCGGTGGGGGCAGCGGGCGGCACCAGCAGTCCCGCCGTGCCCGTGGTCCGGGCCGGCGGCCGGCCACCGGGGCCGGTGTGGTCCAGCGTGGCCGTCACCTCGTGGTGACCGGAGGGGGCGTCGGCCGGCGCGGTGACCTTCCAGGTGGTACGGAAGGTCCTGCCGGGAGCGAGGGTGCCCTTCGTCGTGGGGGAGGTCGCCTCCACCTTCCACCCTTCGGGCGCGGTCACCCGCACCGAGAGCCGCTGGGCCGGGACGTGCCCGTGGTTGACCGCGGTCGTGGCGAGGGTGAGAGGCTTGCCGGGGTGGGCGAGCACCGGGCCGTCCGGATAGGCGGCCTCGCCCTGCGGGCTCAGCTCGACCGCGGGGGCGTACCGCGCCCACCCGGCGTCCTTGGAGACGCGCAGCATGACCGTGCCGTGCGCGGGGACCGTCGCCGCGAGCACGTCCTCGGTGTGGGTGTCCGTGCGGGTCCACAGGTCGCGCACCCGGTAGGCCGGGCTGCCGTCGGCCAGTCCGATCTCGGTCACCGAGGTGGCGACGCGCTGCGCCCGGTCGCTCTCGTTGAACAGGGCGACCGCCTTGTCCCCGTTGGCCAGCGGCTTGACGACGACCCACCGGCCGCCCTCGGACTTCAGCACGCTTCCCTGGATCCCGAGCGGGTCCTGGTCGACGGCGATGACCTCCTTGTTGAGCAGGATGTCGAACGTCTCGCCTGAGGCCCTGCGCAGGTCGGAGCCGATGAGCAGCGGAGCGGCCATGATCGACCACATGCTGAAGTGGGTGCGGTACTCGGTGTCCGTCATGCCGCCGTTGCCCACTTCGAGCATGTCGGGGTCGTTCCAGGCCCCCGGCTTGGCGTACTGCGCCAGCGCCAGGTTGCGCTTCATGATGTCGAGCATCGAGGACCAGCTGTCGCTGATGTCGCCCGTGGTGCGCCACAGGTGGCCGACGTCCTGCGCCCAGAGCCACGGCTGGTTGGAGCCCCACTCGCAGATGCTGAAGACGATCGGCCGGCCGCTGGCCCTGAGCGCGTCGCGCATCGTGGTGTACCTCTCAAGCGCGCTCTGCCCGAGATGGTCGCCGCAGTTGTCGTACTTGAGGTAGTCCACACCCCAGGAGGCGAACAGGTTCGCGTCCTGCCGTTCGTGGCCGATCCCGCCGGGGAAGCCCTTGGCGTCGCACGTCCTGGTGCCGGCGCTGGTGTAGATGCCGAACTTCAGGCCCTTGGAGTGGACGTAGTCGGCCACCGCCTTGATGCCGTGGGGGAACCGCACCGGATCGGGCACCAGGTTGCCGTTCTGGTCGCGCTGCGGCAGCGCCCAGCAGTCGTCGAGGTTGACGTACTGGTATCCCGCGTCCTTCAGTCCCTTCGAGACGAACAGGTCCGCGATTCCCTTGACCATCTCCTCGTTGAACTCGGCACGGCAGTGGGTGCTGTTCCAGTTGTTGAAACCCATGGGCGGGGTGAGCGCGAGACCGTCGTCGACCGCCGCCGCGGCTGCGGGAGCGGCCGTTGCCACGGTCGCGGCCAGCCCGGCGCTCACCAGGGCCGTACTCAGCAGGGTCGTCGCGGCGAAGCCGGAGAGAAGTTGTCGAAGCGCACGCACGAACTGCCTCCATGGGGGGTGGATGGCGGGCAGGCTCCACTGGTACGGCCCGGCCGGGGCATGCCGGAGCCTGCCCTCGCGGGGGTGCTGGGGAGAGCCGTGAGGCGGCACGGTGAAAACGGGTGGGAAGGGCTGGGACGGTGGCCCGTCGCGGGCCGGTGGCCCGTCGCGGGCCGGGGGATGGGGCGGCCGGGACGAATACGAACAGCCTTGCCTTTGCAATTCACCATGAATCATCAGAATCATGCAATACCGCACTTTATAACGACTAGATCTCAACACATCTGCACTCGGACGGGCTGGACGCAGTCGGAAAGACGGACAGCGGCGGCGATACATGCGCGTGAAGCGGCGGGTTCGCTTCTGTTGATTCACGCTCGCTCTGGGGTAGTGCCGCTCGTCAACGCTCGACCAGCAGCGCACCAGGGCTCTGCCGGTACGCCGTCGGGCCTACCGGCCCCACCCCGCCGGTCGTGCGCGGGAGCGGAGCGGTGCCCCGCGGGCCGCTGCCGGGACCCTCGCGCAGGAGGTGAAGATGCTCGGCGGCGCCGCCGAGCCGCCCCCGACACCGGTCTCCTGCACCACGCGACCGGACGCCGGCACCTACCACCTGATCGACTTCAAGGAGGTCGCAGGCCGGGTCTGGAGGAAGGTCCGCACCCTGCGCGTGCGCCCCTCACAGGCGGGACACGGCAGGGAACCGTGCTGAACCACTGACCGTTGGATCGACAGCCGTCAGCTTCGGGCGATCGCCCTCGACGCCTCACCGGAGTACCCATGAAGTCACTTCCGCTAAGGCTGCAACTTCTCCTGGCTCTCGTGGCGCTTCTGTCATTCAGCCTGAGCGTGTACCTGGAGGAAAACCATCTGGAATACCTCGACCGGCATCCGATCATGGTCAACCTGCTGTCCGGCGTTGTGGGATTCTCCGCGGCGACCCTCGTGATCAGCATCGGCTTCGACTGGTATGCAACGAAGGAAACCTCGAAGAAGCGGTCATCGGCCTATGAGCTCCTCGTCGGCCGGACGATCTACATGCTGTCCCGGCTGGATCCTCAGGCGTGGGAGAAACTGGATACCGACCTCGCGACCAGGGCGGCCCGTGTCCTCGGGTTCAGGGACGCCGAAGAGGCCGGCGATGCAGCGCATGCCGCACAGATAGAACGGGGAGTCCTCCCACGCGGAAGGCAGCGGGACATCGCCACCTGCCGAAGGATCATCGGCTTCGGCGAAGCCCTCCATGAAGCGCTGAGCATCGGGGCGGACCAGGAGATCTCCAGGGCCCGCAGAGCTGTTCGGAAATCGATGGAAGAGTTCGAGAGGGCGGATGGCCCGATCTGGGACGTGGTAGTCGCTACGACGACCTACGTGGTGGCGCTTCTGGAGCGCCCTGAGTGTGATCACATATTCGCCATGCCCCGTCAATAGTTCACGGTCCCTTCGTTCTTCTCTGCTGGCTTCTGCCGCCGAGCGATGCCCCTCTGGGCTGTTGCCCGAGCGAGCCCGGCCCGTAGCTGGTCAGGCTCGCTCGGCGGGCGCCACGCCGGCGCTCCGGTCCCAGCCGCGGCGCGGGCCCTGCGCCAGCCACCAGCACGCGACCGCCCGGTCCCTGCTTTCTCGCCTCCGGCCTACGTGAATGGCCGCTCACGACGTCTGACCACTACGACAGGCCGTGGCGATCGCGTGCTTGGGCGCATGCCGGAAGAGTCACTGGTCATCAGCGTTCCAGGCGCCTGCCGAGAATGTCGGCGGGTTGACCGTATGGCTCGGTGAGGATCCGCGGTTGCGGGAGGGCATCGCGGAGTCGGATCGCGGGCGGGCGGGTGTGGCCATGACCACGCCGGCGACCTGCCGTTCGGGTCAGGTAGAGGTCAGCCCAGCTTTGGCGGAGTCGAGATGGCGGGTGTCACCGAGGTTGACGACCTGGCGGCTGTGGCGGAAATCGTCTTCGTGCAGTGTGGTGATGCTGCCCGATCGAACTCGGAAAAAGGCATGGCCGACCGCCATGATCGGCATCTTGATCCAGGCCGCCACGACGAAGGTCAGGGAGCCACCGTGCGTCACGATGATCTGGTGCTCGCAGGGGCGCTGCACGATCTCGTCCATGGCCGCGTAGATGCGCTGCGCCAGCGCCGCCTTGGTCTCGGCACCCTCCACGCCCTCGTCATGTTCCAGCCGCTCCCCGACAGCCGGCGGCGGCACGAATCGCTGATCCAGCCACTCCTGTGGCCTTCCCTCCGCCTCTCCATAGGATTTCTCCCGCAGTCTGCGGTCCAAGATTGGCTTCACGCCGAACGGCTCGGCAACCTTCTCGGCCGTTTGCCGGGTGCGCTGCAGATCCGAGGAGAACAGCTCCACCTCGCCGCCGTCCGGGATCTGAGCCCGCAGCGCCTGGGCAATGGAGGCCGCCGCGCTGAGGCCGGTCGGCGTCAGCTGCGAATCATGCCAACCGCCGACGAGCCCCTCGATGTGATGCGTCGCCTCCGGATGGGTGACGACGTAAATGGTGCGCATGAGTGAGCTCTTCCTGTCGATGGCCAGGCCTTTGGTGATCTTAAGAGTGGTTCACGAGTTTCTCTGAGATTCTCTGAACTTTGGGGCCGGTCCGTCCCAAAGCCTCTGATCTGCAGCTCTCTGAAACCGAATCGGTGATGCCAGAGGAATCACAGCGAGATGTTCCGGAGAGCGAGAGCCGCTCCGCCTGCCGCCTCAGTACTGTGATCTCGCATGACGGACACCGAGATTGAGATCACCGCAGACCTGGTCCGCGACCTGCTGCAGGAGCAACATCCGGACCTTGCAGGGCTGGCCATCCGCGAGGTGGCGGGCGGCTGGGGCAACCAGATGTGGCGCCTCGGGGACGAGTTGGCCGTGCGCATGCAGCGCATGGACCCCACCCCGGAGCTCCAGCTCAAGGAGCGGCGGTGGCTACCTGTGCTGGCCCCGCGCCTGCCGCTCCCGGTGCCGATCCCGGTGCGGTTCGGCGAACCGTCCGAGCGCTTCCCCAAGCACTGGACCGTCATGACGTGGGTTCCCGGCGAGCCGCTGGACCACGGCTCGATCAGCCGCGGCACCCACGCGGCCGACACGCTGGCGGGCTTCCTCCAGGCGCTCCATGTGGAGGCGCCCGCCGAGGCCCCGGCCAGTTCGGACTTCGGCGCTCACCCCAAGAGGTGCACGGGCGGCTTCGAGCAGTTCTTGCAGGCCATTGACCGCGACGCCGTCGGCGATGTCCGCGCCGTCCGGGCCGTCTGGGCCGATGCCGTCGCGGCCTCCGAGTGGGAGGGCCCGCCGGTGTGGGTGCACGGCGACCTCCATCCCGCGAACGTCGTCGTCTCGGACGGAACGCTCTCGGGCATCGTCGACTTCGGTGGCATGTTCGCCGGCGATCCGGCGTGGGACCTCGCCGCCGCATGGGTGCTGCTACCCGCGGGCACGGCCGCACGGTTCTTCGAGATGTACGCGCACGCAGACGAGGCGGCGATCCGGCGCGCCCGCGGGCTGGCCGCTATGAAGAGCCTCTTCCTGATGCTCATGGGGCAGAACGGAGATCGGGGCCTTCCCGGCGGCAAGCCGAACTGGGGACCCGCAGGCCGGGCGGCACTTGATCGTGTTCTGAAGGGCGTTTGACGCACGGTTCTTTGACCTTCTCGATCTTGGTGAACCGTGGGCCGGTAGCGGCCTGTCCGCTCCGGCGTCCAGGCTTCCATCGGGTTGTGGTGCGCGTGCGCGCGGCCGGAGCGACGCGCCAGGTCCAGCGGGAACGGGTCGAGCAGCGGCCCGGATCCGGTATCGCGGTGCAGGTCGTGGAACCTGCGCAGCACCGTCTCGCTGTGAGCGACGGACGACGGGGCAGGACCCCGCCCCGTCGCGGCCTTCCCTCCGGGTACCTACCTGACGGTCAACGGGCCGATGCGCTTTCTGAACGCAGACGTCTACACGCCGCTTTATGTCACCGGCTCGGTCACCGCGCAGCACCTGATGTGCCTCGTGGACAGCAATCTGTTCATCGGCGGCTCGCTCACCGTCGGGGGCCTGCTGATGACGGAACTCTCCGACTCGGGAATGCTCGTCGTACACGGTGCTGCATCTGCGGGCGCGTGGCTCGAAACATGGGACAGGGGCGAGGTCACCTTTGTCGATGATCTGAAGGCCCGTCGGCTGCGCGTGTCCGAGGGCGATTACCTTGAAGACGCCGACGCGGATGATGCGGCTGACATCCTGTTGCCCGAGTTCCTGGACGGCGACACTGAAGATGCCGCGGAAAAGCTCTGGGAAGCCGCGCTTGAAGGACGTCCCCTGCTGCGCCCCTGATTTCCTGCCGGTTTGATCGGCAACCGCGGATGAGTACAGCGATGTCGGCGATCAGTTGGCGGGGGGTGGGCGCCCCCCCCCCGCCGCGGCTGCCCGACCGGCTCGACAGCTCAGGAATGCGCCGTCTGCAAGGTGCGGAGCAGCTCGAAGGCGGGACGGTCCACGGAACGTCGCGTGTTGCTGAGGACGGCGACGCCCACCCCCTTCTCGGGGTCGAAGCCCACGAACGAGGAGAACCCGCCGGTCATCCCGCTGTGCCAGATCTGCAGGTGGGCGCCCTGCCGAGCATGCAGCCGTTGCCCCATCCAGCCCAGGTGAACCCAGGAGAAGGGGCTGATCCGGTGCTCGGTCCGGCGGCTGAGCCGGATCGCCTCGGCCAGCGCGCCGGCGCCGTCGTCCACGTGGGCGCGGAGGAAGGCGACCAGGTCGGCCGGCGTGGATCGCAGCCCTCCGGCACCGGCCATGTCCGCCAGGTGCCAGGCCGCGGCGGGCCTGCCCCGCCGGGTGTGGCCCTGCGCCAGGCGCGCCGACCGGCCGCTGCCGGCAGTGCCGTCGACGGTGATGCCGGTGCCGGTCAGGTCCAGCGGGGAGCTGATCTCCCGGGAGATCAGCGTCTCGTAGTCGGTGCCCACCCGGTGGGCGAGCGCCGCTCCCAGCAGGCCGGCGCCGAGGTTGGAGTAGCGGAACCGGCGTCCGGGTGTGGCGCCCAACCGGGTCCGAGCCAGCCCCCGGAGCAGGAGATCGATCGTGCATCCGGCGTACGGATCCGGCTTCCACGGGCGGAGCAGCGCCTCCAGCATCATGCCCTTGGGCAGTCGGGGCAGCCCTGAGGTGTGGGTCGCCAGATGCCGAAGGGTGATCTCCTGGCCATCCCGTGATGGCACGCGTGTTCCCTCGGGCAGCAGCGCGGCCACGGGCTCGTCGAGGTCGACCGTGCCGGCGACACCCAGCCGCGCCAGGGCCAGAGCCGTGAACACCTTGGTCACCGAGCCGACCTCGAACACCGTCCCGGCGCCGGGCGTGCCGTCGTTGTCACCGCCGGCGCGACCGGCACCCCGGATCTCCACCGAGCCGGGGGTCAGCGCGGCGACCACCACGCCGACGTGATTCGCGGCCAGCCGGTCAGCTGACTCCCTCACGAGGCCGTCCAGATCTGTCACATCTGGCAATTATCGGGGCTGCGGCGTGCGGGCGGAGCCGCCGAACCCTGCGGCTACGAGTGGCGTGGCCGGCCGGCGGCGGCGTACAGCAGCTGCCGCAACCCCGGCAGTTCCTCCCGGTCCTCCCGCCACACCAGGCGCAGGCTCAGCCGCGGAGCCGGCAGCGCCAGCCGTACCAGCGCACCCGACTCCAGCGCCCCGGCCACCGCGAACTCCGGCAACAACGCGATGCCCAGCCCCTGCTCGGCCCAGGCGCGCATCACCGCCACCCCGCCCGCGCCGACCCGTTCGGGCCCCGGCCCGAGCACGCTGTCGGCGGCCAGGCGGAAGGAGCAGCCCGGCACGTTGACCAGCAGCCGCTCGCCCGCCAGGTCACCGGGGCCGACCAGGCCGCGCCCGGCCAGGGGGTGTCCCGGTGCCGCCACCAGCACCAGCGGGACCTCGTCGACGTCGAGGAAGGTCAGCGGCTCAGGCGGCGCGAACCCCAGCCCGCCCAGCGCCTGACCCGCGTCCAGCAGCAGCGCCGCCTCCAGCCGCCCGGCCGCGACCTCGGCCATCAGCTCGTCCCTGCTGGAGCTGGGACGCACCCGCACCTCCAAGCCGGGATGGTGTTCGGCCAGGTGGGCCAGCACGCGCGGCGCGTGGGTGGCGGCGATGGTCTCCAGCGCCCCGAGGCGCAGCCGGTACGGCTGCCCGGTCACTTCCAGCCGGGCCTGCTCGGCCAGCTCCAGCAGGCGGCGCGCCCAGCCGGTCAGCCGCTCGGCGGCCGCGGTGGGACGCATGCCGCGCGGCGTGCGCTCGAACAGCGACACCCCGAGCGAGCGCTCCAGCGCGCGGATCTGCTCGGAGACGCTGGAGGGCGCCAGGTCCAGGGCGACGGCGGCGTCGGTGACGGTGCCGTGCCGTAGCAGGGTCTCGAAGGTGCGCAGCTGGCGCAGTTCCATGCCGCTGCCAACCCGCGCCGGGCGTTCGGAAATTCCGAACGCTGCCTTCGGGTCAGCCGGTGGAGGCGGCGGTCGGTGCCGGGCGAGGGTGGGCGCCATGATCAGATATCTCGTGGGCGTCTCGCTCGGCTACTTCATGGTGCTGCTGGACATGACGGTGCTGGCGGTCGCCGAGCCGGACCTGGCCGCCTCGCTGGAGACCTCCGTGGCCGGCCTGCAGTGGGCGACCACCGCCTACACCGTGGTGTTCGGGGCGTCGCTGCTGTCGGCCGGCGCCGTCTCCGACCGGTACGGCGCGCACCGCGTCTTCCGCGCCGGGGTGAGCGCGTTCGGCGCGCTCTCGCTCCTGTCGGCGCTGGCGCCGACGCTGCCGGCCCTGGTCGGCCTGCGCGCCGTGCTCGGGGCAGCGGCGGCGGCCTGCCTGCCGAGCTCGATGGCGATCATCGCGCGGCTCTACCCTGACCCGCCGCGCCGCGCACGCGCCGTGGCCACCTGGGCGGCCGTCAGCGGCGCGGCGGTGGCCGCCGGCCCGATCGCCGGGGGAGCGCTGGTGGACCTGGCCGGCTGGCGGGCGATCTTCCTCGTCAACGTGCCCATCACCCTCCTCGTGCTGTCCCTGGTCAAGGGCGCGGCGATCACCTGCCCCGCGGGGGAGCGGCGGATCGACTGGCGCGCGCAGCTGGCCGCCGTGGCGGTGCTGGCGCTGCTCACCGACACCGTGGTGGCCGCCGGCTCCCGCGCCTGGGCGCACGCGGCCGCCTCAGGAGCGGCCACCCTGGCGGCGGCCGGCCTCTTCGCGGCGCTCGAACGGCACAGCCCGGCGCCGGTGCTCCACCGCGGGCTGCTGGCCGGCCGCGGCGTGCGCGCCGGGCTGGCGGCCGGCGCCGCGGTCACCTTCACGCTCAACGGCATCCTGTTCGTGCTGCCGCTCCTGCTGCGGGACCAGCACCTCGGCGCGACCGCCACCGGCCTGGCGTTCCTGCCGATGACCCTGCCCTTCGTGCTCAACCCGCCGCTGACCGGCCGGCTGGTGGCCCGCTTCGGCCCCCGCCCGCCCATCCTGGCCGGGCTGGCGCTGCTGGCGGCCGGCAGCCTCGCGCTGGCCGCCGGATGGCTGCCCGCCGGGCTGCTGCTGGCCGGCCTCGGCGTCTCCTTCGTGCTGCCCGCGCTGGCCGCGGCCGTCGTCGCGGCCGCTCCCGAGGGTACGGCAGGCGCGGCCGGCGGGCTGCTCAACAGCGTCAGGCAGGTCGGCGCGACGCTCGGGGTGGCGGCCATGGGCGCGCTGGGGACCACCGGCCCGGCCCTGCCGCTCCTGCTGGCCGCGGCCGTCTGCGCGGTGGCGGCCGCCGGTTTCCTGCAGCCCGCCGGCGCCCGGCTGGGGTGACATCGGGGCCCCGGCGGGCGGGCTCAGAGTGGCCACGAGGTGAGACGCCCCCATGCGACGATCGCGGCGACGACCATGACGGCGATGTTCCCGCCGACCAGGTGCGCCTCCCCGCGACCCAGGTGCGTGATCGTGGCGCCGGCCATGAGGATCACCAGACCGATCGCCGCGACCGGCGTCAGCACGGGCGCGATCCGCGTCACGCCGGGAAGGACGAGGCCCGCCGCGCCGAACACCTCCAGGATCCCGATGCCCGCCACCTGGGGCCGGGAGAAGTCCTCGACCCACGGCATGATCCCGCTGATGGCCTCGAGCGGCGCGAAGATCTTGAGGCCACCGGCGAGGAGGAACAACACCGCCAGCAACCCCTGAAAGACCCAGAACACGATAGTCATGCCGTCCAGTGCACAGCGTCCCCGATGGGACTGTCCAAGACCGGTTTCCACCTGCCCGACAGGCGCGGCCTATCATGGCCGGAATGGGATGGGATCTGCGGCGGCTGCGGTATTTCCAGGCAGTGGCCGAAGAGCTGCACTTCGGCCGGGCGGCCCGCCGGCTGCACATCGCCCAGCCGTCGCTGAGCCAGCAGATCAAGGCCCTGGAGCGGGCGGTCGGCGTCACCCTCCTGGAGCGCACGCCGCGCGGGGTGCGGTTGACCCCCGCGGGGGCGGCGGCGCTGGAGGCGGCCCGCGACCTGCTCGCCCGCTCCGACCGCACCCTGCGCGACATCAGGGACCTGGCCGCCGGCTCCGCGCCCGCGCTCAGGCTCGGGCTGTCCACGGGGATCGGTCCCGACCTGCTCGGCCGGGTACGGCTGGCCGCCGCAGCCGTGGGCGTGGACATCGCCTTCCGCGACGCCGCCTCCGCCGAACAGCCGGACCTGCTGCGCAGGGGTGAACTCGACCTCGGCCTCGTGCTCGAGCCCGCGACCGACGACACGGACCTGAGGCTGCTGCGCCTGGTCGACGAACCCCTCGGCGTGATCGCCGGCAAGCGGCACCGGCTGCCGGACCGGCTCACGGCGGACGATCTCACCGGCACGCGCCTGCTCTGGTTCGACCGGGAGGAGGCCCCCGGCTACCACGACCACGTGCTCGACGCCTGCGCAGCCGCCGGATGGCGGCCCGAGGTCCAGGTGTGCGACAGCCGGCGGCTCAGCGCCGTCGTCCTGCTGCTCACCGCCGAGCCCGACCTGGTCACGCTGGTGCCTGCCGCCAAGGCCGGCCATCCCGAGCTGGTCTGGCGCCCGCTGCGGGACGCTCCCCGCCACCGCGTCGCCCTGGCCTGGCGCCGTGCCGACGGCAGGGAGGCCGTCGGCCGCCTTCGCGACGAGCTCGACCGCGGTCCGGCGCGGACCTGATTCCACCGGTCCGGCGCGGACCTGATTCCACCGGTCCGGCGCGGACCTGATTCCACCAGTCCGGCGCGGACCTGGTGACCGCGGTCCGGGGCGACCCTGACGACCGGTGAGCGCCTGCCGCGACCTCGACCGTGCTCGTGGGAGAAGGGCGAGGGCCCGAGCCGATCGAGACGGGGGTCAGCCGCTCTGCGCGGGCGTGCCGGTCTGTTGGTCGAGGGCGCGCCAGGCTTCGGCGAGGCCGGCGACGGCCTGGTCGAGCAGCTCGGGCCGCAGGGCGAAGCTCAGGCGCAGGCGGTCGCGGTGGCGGCCGTCGGCGGAGAAGAGCGAGCCGGGGGCGACGGCGACGCCGTACCGGCGGGTGAGCGCCGAGAAGCGGTCGGTGTCGGTGCCGGGCAGGCGGACCCACAGGGACAGGCCGCCGCGCGGCGGCTCCCAGGTCCACGCCGGCAGCGCGGCGGCGAGCGCGGCGGACAGGTGGTCGCGGCGGGCGGCCAGCTCGGCGCGCCAGGAGCCGGCGGGGTTGCCTTCCAGGAGTCCGGCCGCCATCCGCTGGGAGACGGCGCTGGTGGCGAGGTCGGCGTCCTGCTTGGCCTCGGCCAGCCGGGCCAGCAGCGGCTCGGCGGCGCGCAGCCAGCCCACCCGCAGCCCGCCCCACAGCACCTTGGACAGCGAGCCCACGGTGACCGTGCCGTGCGGGTGACCGTCCGCGAGCGGCCCCGGGCAGGCGCCTTCGAACACCAGCTCCGCGAGGGTCCGGTCCTCGACGATCAGGATGTCCTCGGCGCGGGCCAGGTCGGCCACGTGCCGCAGGTCGGGGACCGCGCCCGTCGGATTGTTGACGCTGACGGCGTAGATCAGCGCGGGCCGGTGCAGGCCGATCGCCGCGCGGGCCGCTCGCGGGTCGGCCAGCTCGACGGGTACGGCCAGCGCTCCGGCCCGCTGGAAGGCCGCGAGCGCGCCGCCGTACGTCGGATCCTCGACCAGCACCCTGTCCCCCGGGCGCAGCAGGACCCTGGCCGCCAGGTCGATGCCCTGCTGGGCGCCACCGGTGATCAGGACGTCCCCGCCCAGCAGCGCGCGCAGGCGAGGGTCGCCCTTGGCGTCGTACCCGTGGCCGGTGGGCGTGCGCAGGAGTTCCGCGGCGTCGAGCGGGGGCACGACGAGGTGTGAGGGGTCGGGCACGACCGAGGTCGACAGGTCGGCGAGGACGGCGCCCGCGCGCAGCAGCCCCGAGAAGGACGGCGTGCCCGTGGCGACGGTCTCGCGCAGGTAGGTGCCGCTGCCGTGGCGGCGCTCGAACAGCCCCTCCTCGCACAGGGCGTTGAGCGCGGCGGCGACCGTGCCGCGGCTGAGCCCGACGATCAGGGCGAGGTCGCGTTCGGACGGCAGCCTGCCGCCGGGGGCCAGCGCGCCGATCTCGGCGAGATCGCTCAGCGCCCCGGCGAGCCTGCGACTGGGCGGCTGCCTGCCCTCGCGCAGCCGCAGCCGGTCGCGGATGAGCACGGCGAACCTGTTCAGATCCTCGGTTCCCACCGGGCTATTGTGCCCGCTCTTGTGTGGCCTGGTCGACCGCCGCTAGATTCGCCACTCATTGGAGAAGTGGCTCAGAAGTGGCCACTTGATTGAGCCACTTGAGGGGACATGATGAAGCTGCCCGAGACCGGGACGATCTGGATGGACGGCGCGCTGGTTCCGTGGCCGGAGGCCCGCGTCCACGTGCTGTCCCACGCCCTGCACTACGGCACGGCCGTGCTGGAGGGCACCAACGTCCACGACACCCCGCGGGGCCCGGCGGTCTTCCGGCTCGACGCCCATCTGGCCAGGCTCTACCGGAGCGCGAAGATCATCGGCCTTGCCGTGCCGTACACCCCGGGCGAGCTGCACGCCGCCACCCTGCGAACGGTCAGGGACAACGGCCACTCGACCTGCTACATCCGCCACCTCGTCCACCGCGGCTACGGCGAGATGGGCATCTCGGCGCGGAACTGCCCGGTCACGGTGTCGATCGCCACCTGGGAGTGGGGCACGTACCTGGGCGACGGGGTGCGGCTGATGACCAGCTCCTGGCGCCGCAACGACCCCGCCGTCGTCCCCACGGTCGCCAAGGCGACCGGCCCCTACCTGAACTCGGTGCTGGCCAAGGCCGAGGCGCTGGACGCGGGCTTCGACGAGGCCGTGCTGCTCAACGCCGCCGGCCACGTGAGCGAGTGCACGGCCGCCAACCTGTTCCTCGTCAGCGACGGTGCGCTGGCCACCCCGCCCGCCACCGCCGGGGCCCTGGAGGGCATCACCCAGGACACCGTCGAGCGGCTCGCCGCCGACCTCGGCCTGCCCGTACGGCGGCGCGACATCCTGCGCGCCGAGCTCTACACGGCCGACGAGCTGTTCCTGTGCGGCACGGCCGTCGGGATCGTGCCGGTCGCCTCCGTCGACCACCGCGAGAGCGGTCCGGAAGGCCCGGTGACCGCCAAGCTCAGGAACGCCTACGACGCGGCCGTGCACGGTCGTGACGACCGCTACCGCGACTGGCTCACCCCTGTCGGTTAGGTCCGGCCGACCCCGCGGCGTGATCAGGTCCGCATGCGGGCCGGATGGAACGCGGCACTTTGCGGGGCGGCGGGCGGCGTCCATGAGCCTCACCGGTGCTGTGGGCAGATGGACGGCCGGACGGACGGGGAGTCGGCGGACGTGGAGGCGGGCGGGTGGACAGGGGGACGGTCAGCAGGCCGGCGAACCGGCAGGCCGACGAACGGGGAGGCCGGCGGACGAGGGCCGGGGAGTCCGGCGGACGAGGGCCGGTGGATGGGGAGTCCGGCGGACGAGGGCTGGTGGACGGGGAGTCCGGCGGACGGTCAGGCTGGGGTGTCAGCGGACCCAGCCGGTGTAGCGGCGTCCCGCCGACGTGCCCGAGGAGCGCCCGCCGCCGCGGCCCTCGGCGGGTTCGAGGGTGGCTGCGACCGCCCTGACGAGCCAGGCGTTCACCGACAGGCTCTCCCTGCCGGCCGCCTCCTCCACCCTGACCTTGAGGTGCTCGGGAAGCCGGAAGTTGATGCGCGCCGTACCGCCCTCGTCGCCCTCCGGCGGCAGCGGGGGAGCCGGCGGCCTGGCCGCGACGGCGGGCACGGGCTCGACGGTCTGGTCGGCGGACTCGTCGACGGGGACCCTGACGACGAAATCCGGGTCGCGACCGCGCAGGCGGACGTCGACCGACCCGGGTGCGAGGTCGCGCGTGATCTCGTCGGCCGCCTTCGACAGCGCCTCCAGCAGGGCGAGCCTGGTCGCGGACTCCAGCGGCCCGGTGAGCCGCTCGGCGAGCGCACGGGCGTCGTCGCCACCGACCTCGGCGGCGGCGGCCAGCTCCTGGCGCAGATAGTCGACGTATGGCGCGAGATCCATGACGCCACTATGGCGTCAACCTGGCATCATCGCAAGCCGCCGACCTTCGATGCGGCCGCTCCCGCCAACGCTCCGCCGTGAGCCGGAGCACCGCCCCGACCGGCGTGGCCACCCACCCGGCCGGGGTCGAGCCGCTGACGGGTGTAAGTGGAGGGGGCCAGTTGGAGGGAGGTCGTCGGTCCCGCTCGGGCGGCACGCTGCGCGCGCCCATCGACTGCGACGCCTGCGCCGGTATCGCGGCCTCACGCGCTGAAACGCGCGCGGGTCAGCCGAGTTGCTCCTCCATCAGGGCTCGCGCCTTCGGCCATGACCGCCAGAGCAGGAGCTCGGAAGCTCGGCGCGCAGCGCGGCGAGCAGGCGTTGGCGCGTTCTCGTCCGGGGTGTGTCTGTGTGTCTCGTCCGGGGTGCGTTCGCGCGTTCTCGTCCGGGGTGCGTTCGCGCGTTCTCGTCCGGGGTGCGTTCGCGCGTTCTCATCCGGGGTGTGTTCGCGTGTCTTGTCCGGGATAGCGCTCGGGTCTGATCCGTCATGCGTCGTCTCCCAGGCGGTAGACGCGACGCGCGTTGTCCTTGCCGATCATGGTGGCCACCCGGACCGTCTGGGCCGGCGACCACTCCCCGTCGGCCACGAAACCGCCGAGGACGCGGGACATGGCCCGGCGCCACAGCAGGGCGCCCAGGTGGTGCAGCTCGGCCGGGCCCCAGGCGTCGGAGGAGAAGAGAGTCTTGGCGAACGGCGCCAGCTCCAGGCTCTCCGCCACGACGGCCACGCTGCGCGCTCCGGTGTAGTTCACTCCAAGGCCCACGTCGAAGTAGACGTTGGGGTAGACCTGGGCGAGGTAGCCCGCGTTGCGGTGGAACGGATAGCAGTGCAGCAGGAGCAGCGGCACCCCGCTGGGCTCGGCCCGCTCGATGAGCCCCCGCAGCAGCAGCGGGTCGGAGCGGCGCAGGTCGATGTCAGGATCGCCGTAGCCGGTGTGGAACTGCAGTGGCAGCCCGCGCTCGATCCCGGTCCAGATCAGGTGGCGTAGCAGCACCGGATCGTCGACCCGGACCGTCGCGGTCTCCTCGACCGCCCGCAGCCACCGCCCCGCCGCCGCCGTGACCTCGGCGGGGGTGGGCGGGCTCGGGTCGAGGTCGAGCCCGTGCCGGTAGGCGGCGATCGTCTTGAGGCCGCGGGCCGTACGGCTGAGCTTCCACAGCAGTTCGGCGAAGCGCGCGGCGAACCCGGCCGCGCTGACGCCCTCGGCGACCACCTGTTCGGCCACCGCCTCCAAGCGGACGACCTCCTCGGCGGGCCGTCCGGTGACCTCGGCCATGCCCGTGACCCCGAGGATCTCGTCGCCGCGATAACCGGTCTCCACCAGGAAGTGGCCGATCCCGCTCGCGGTCAGCAACCGCCTGTTCACCTCCGCGGCGCCGAGCTCGGCACGCCGCGCCATGTACGCCTCGGGCGAGGCGTGCGGGTCGAGACCCAGCACGGGCGCGCAGTGCCGCAGGATCGCGAAGCCGATCTGGGAGTCGAACTGGCTCATCCAGCCGGGTACCGGCCGGTCCGACTCGGTGATGAGCTCCTCGAACTCCGCCCTGGACAGGTCGTTGCCCGCGGCGCCGTGGACATGGTGGTCCACCAGCGCGATGGCCTCGATCGACTGATCGAGGGACTCAGAAGACATCAGCGATCCTCCGGCAGCTTTCCACGTCGTCCAGACCGTCGAGCGCGCGCGATTCCGTCTGCTTGACCGACAGGTACGTGTCGATGAGGTCGGGCGCGAACAGGCCGCGACGACCTGGTCGGCCTCGAGTGCGTCGAGCGCCTCGTCCTGCGACTTCGGCAGCGGCGGCACGGCCGCGACCGAGACGAACACCTCCGCCGCGCTCTCCAGTCATCGACGCCTCTCGATCAGGGCTGTCCCGCCCATCATTCTGGATGGTCGCCGAGCCTGTCGGGATTCGCGCCGACGCCTGCGCGGGTCGCGGGAGGGCGGGGCGGCGGGTGGCCGGTCCTCGCGGCCCGGCGCCGGCATGGCGGCGGGCATGGCGGCGGGCCCGGCGCCGGCATGGCCTCGGTAAGTCTCATGAAAGTCCGATGAAAGGCTCATGCAAGGCGATTCGGCTAGAAACTGCACATACGGCCATAAACCGTATAAATCTGCACGAATTGCTCGATACTCATCGATCGTGCCCATGTGATGGCGCTGCCATCGGCGCGGTCGCCCTCGGCATATGAGGGGCCAGTGTCAGATTCATCCCTTTCTGCGATGCGAGCGACTCCGACGCCGGCCCTGGCGCGGGAGAGAAGTGTGACTCGATGAAAGAAACTCCCGGAAGCGACATGCTTTCGCGCGCCGCGAGGTCGAAGCATGATCACCGGGGCGACATGCGTATCGCGATCGTCGGTTACGGCAAAGCCGGCCGGCAGCACGCCACGGCGATTCGACAAGCCGGCGCCATGGTGTTGCATTCCGTTTTCGACGCCGACGAAACCGTCGACGTCCTCCCGCACCGGCGGATCGGCTCGTGGCCGGACGTCCTGGCGGACCCGGACCTGGACGCGGTCGCGCTGTGCACCCCTCCCGGTCAGCGGTCCGACATGGCGCACGCTGTTCTCGACGCCGGGAAATCGCTTCTCCTGGAGAAGCCTCCGGCCATGTCGGTCGAGGAACTGGACCGGCTCGCCGCGAAGTCCGACGACGTGGCCGTGATGCTGCAGCATCGCCTGCGCATCCCGGAAACCGCCTGCACCGCCTGGGGCGGCGACGCGATCGGAACGCTGCTCGTGAGCCGGCCACGGGCGCCCGAACATTTCACCGGATGGCGCGCGAATCCCTTGCACTCATCCGGCGGGGTCACGTCTCACCTCGGAATTCACTACCTGGACATCGCCTGCCAGCTCTTGGGCGACATCGAACGGGTACGGGTCAGCGACTATCGCGAATGTGCGCCCGGAATCGACATCAGGAGCGCCGGGACGATCTTCTTCGCCTCGGGGGCGACGCTGGCCTTCACCGTGTCGGCCGATGGCGGCACGCGGGCGGAACACCTCGTCATCGTCGGCGGCGACGCCAGGCGATTCGAGATTACCGATGGCATGGTCCGGATCGCGGTCGGCGATCGGGTGACCGAGATCCCACCCGAGCCCACCCCGGCCCTCCGGACACGGGTCTACCAGGAGTTCGCCGCCGGCCCCGATCGCTGCCGGCTGGCCCGGGCCAGGGCCGTCGTGACCGTGCTCGACGAGGTGCGGAAGGCCGGCGGCCGATGATCGCACGGTGCGGCCTCTCGTCGGCGTCGGCGCCGGAGCTGAGCGCTTCCGATCTGGCCGCGCTCACCCGTCGTGCCGGGGGTACGGTGGTCGACCTGCGGGCCGGCAGGGGCCACCGGTGGGAGCGGGACGGCATCGCCGGACTGGCCGGACTCCCCGTGGCGTTCGTCGGACTGTCGGTCGTGCTCGGCCGGGACGACTACGACGTGACGCCGGCGGAGCACTTCCCCGATCACCCCGTCAAGATCTTCGCGGCGGTGGGCGCGCTCGAGGCCCCGTGCACGTCGGAGCAGATCGACCGACTCACCCGCCATCGTCCGCCGCGAGACGTCCTCATCGAGACCCATCGAGGGCATGCGGGCCCCGATGAGCTGATGCGCCTGTGCGACCGGTACGGCTGCCGCCTGCTGATCGACAACCTTGGCCTGCACGGGATCTCGCGAGACTTCGAGGCGGATCTGACCCAGCTGGCCCCGCTGGCTCGTGCCGTTCAGGTCAAGGGCTTCGGCTGCGGCGACCGGCACCGGCACCGCCCGCTGACCGGCGATGACCTCCGCTGGCTCCGCCTGGCCGGCGACGACGTCACCGACCTGACGGTGGAGTCGCACGCGGGCGTGCCCGAGCAGGACCTGAGCGTCCTCTGCCATGCGTGGAAGGGGGTCGCATGCGACTCGCCGTGATCAACGACGAAGTCCACCAGGATCTGAGCGTCGTCGCGAGGACCGCGCGCTCCTGCGGGTTCTCGGGCATCGAGATACGGTCCCTCGCGAACACGCCGCCCCATCGGCTCGGTGACGAGCAGCTGGCGCAGGCGCGCAGGACGGTGTCCGAGCACGGGTTGGAGGTGGCGGGGTTCTGCCCGCCGGCCATGAAGTGCGACCTGCCGCGCACGGACGAGGACGTCGGCCGGGTCCGGGCCCTGCTGATCCGCGCCGTCGAGCAGGCTCGTCTCCTCGGCGCCCCCCACGTGCGCGCCTTCACCTTCTACCGGGACGGCGCACCGGATCCGGTCAGCGCCGCCCAGGTCGCCAGGGAGGTGCTGCACGGGGTCTCCATGTCCGGCGTCCAGCTTCTGGTGGAGACCGGCACGCGGACCAACACCCCGACGATCGCCCTGATCATGACCTTCCTGGACGTGCTGGGTCACAGCGACGTCGGGATTCTCTGGGACCCGGGCAACAGCGTCTTCAGCGGCCGGCATCGGGCTCCCTTTCCCGAGGAGTACCGGATCGGGTCAGCACTCATCCGCCACGTGCACGTCAAGGACCCGGCGGGCACGACCGGCTATGTCCGCCTCGGCGAGGGCGATCTGCCCTGGGCGGAGATCGTCGCCGCCCTGGCCGCCGACGGCTACGAGGGCTGGCTGTCGCTGGAGACTCACTGGCGGCACGGGCGCGTCCTGACGCGGGAGGAACGCGACCGGCCATGGGGCGAGGCCTTCACCGAAGGGGGCCACGCGGCGAGCGTCGAATGCATGCGGTGGCTGAAGAGGCTGGTGACCACGTGAACGGCCCGCTCCTGCTCCTCGGCGCTCAGCGGTCGGGAACGACTGCCTTCGCGCACGCGCTCAGCCGTGCCTACGCCGACAGCGGAGGCTTGTTCACCGTCAACGGCAAGCTGCCCTACCTCCTGCCCCGCTGGTGCACGCGGAGCGATCTCGCGGGCCGGCATTTCCGGGCCGACGAGATCTGGCATGCTCTCGGCCGCAAGCCGGTGGCAGGACAGGGAGTCGCGCACTGGCGCGTCCGCGTCGGCACCGCCCTGCGCGCCGCCGCCTCCAGGGTGGCGGAGGGCCGGCGTGACGACCCCTCGGCGCTGGTCCGGGAGATCCTCACCGAGTCCTACGCGGCCTGGCCCTTCTGGGGGGACAAGTACAACGAGTACCTGCTCGATCTGCCCACCGTGCTGGAGGCGGTGCCGTCGGCTCGCCTGCTGCTTCTCGTGCGGCACCCGTACGAGGTCGCCGCCTCCACGCACGAATGGGCGGGAGAGCGGCCGTGGAAGCCGGCTACCGATGTCGGCGCGTGCGCCAAGTGGGCGGCCTGGCACCGCGGCTGGCTCGCACTCGCGCCGGCGCTCGACCCGGCGCGCCAGATGGTGGTCGGATATCGCGCGCTGTGCGACGGCAGGGCCACGCGGCGGCTCAGCACCTTCGTCGGTCTGGATCTCGCCCCCTATCTCGGCGGGCTGCGCGCCAGGCGCAGCACCTGCCCCGAACCCGATCTGCCGGCAGACCTGGATGCCCACGTCACCGCCGTGTGGGGGCGTCTTCGTGAAAGGGAGAACAGCTGTGAGTGACAACCCGCCCCACGCCGGGCGACATGACCATGACCATCGGTCGCCGTTCGGCTTCGGCCTGCATCACGTCCAACTGGCCATCGCTCCCGGCAGCGAGGACGAGTGCCGCTCCTTCTACGTGGGTGTCCTGGGCATGGTCGAGATCCCGAAGCCGCCGGCGCTCGCCGCCCGCGGAGGTCTGTGGGTGCGGGCCGACGCACTGGAGATCCATCTCGGCGTGGAAGAGGACTTCCGCCCGGCCCGTAAGGCCCATCCCGGCATCAGGTCGGCCGATCTCGACAACCTGGCCCGCCGCCTCGCCGATCGCGGCGTCGAGGTCACGTGGGACGGCGACCTCCCCTGCCACCGGCGCTTCTACGTCCATGACAATCTGGGCAACCGTCTGGAGTTCCTCCAGCGGCTTCCTGACCAGCCTCCGGAGCGATGACATGACCGGCCTCGTGGGCAGGCTGGTCGGCCTGCCTGACATTCCCGCGGTACGCCGCTGGTCCTGGGTGGCGATCGTGGACGCTCTGGGCAGCGGTCTGCTGATGCCGCTGGTCATCATCTACTTCACCCGGCAGATCGGCCTCGAGCCGGTGACGGTCGGCCTGGCCATGAGCATCGCGGGCATCGCCGGCATCGCGCTGGTGCCCGTCGGGGGCGCCCTCGTCGACCGTTACGGCCCCAAACCGGTGGTGATCGCGGCATTCGGCCTGGCCGCACTCGGGACCGCCGCCTACCTGCTCGCCGACGCCTTCGCTCCGCTGGTGGTCGCGGTGCTTCTCGCGCAGACGGCCGACGCCTCCGGCCGGCCGGCCAAGCACGCCTTCATCGCCGAGATCGCCGAAGGCGAGACCAGGAACCGGCTGCTGGCCTTCAACCGCTCGATCCGCAACGCCGGATACGGAATCGGCGGACTGCTTGCCGCGATCGTGCTGGCCGTCGGAACCCGCGAGGGATACCTCCTGGCCATCGGCCTCGATGTCCTGTCGTTCGTCGTCGCGGCCGTTCTCGTCGTGTCCATCAGGCCGCCCGAGCGGGCCTTCCGAGCGGTCGCCGAAGCAGAGCGGGCCCCAGCCCCCGGCGGCTATCGCGCGGTGCTGGCGGACTGGCGCTACGTGACGCTCGCCGCGCTGAACGTCCTGGTGCTCCTGGAGGCGAACGCCTTCATCGTCGGCGTTCCGCTCTGGGTGGTCCAGCACACCAACGCCCCGCAGGCGCTCGTCGGCGTGCTGTTCACCGCGAACACGATCATGATCGTGCTGTTCCAGGTACGGGCGACCAGGAATCTCAGCGGACCGGCGGACGTCCGTCCCGCGTACGCGCGGGCCGCGATCGCCTTCGCGTTCGCGGCGGCCGGCTACGTGACGGCCCAGTACACCGGGGTGACGCTCACCATCGCCGTCATGGCCGTCGCGGTCGTGATGCACTCGATCGGCGAGCTGTCGGCCTCCGCCGCCGAGTGGACGGTCTCCATCGGGCTCGCCAAGGAACGCCTGCGGGGCCGCTACCTCGCGGTTTTCGCGCTCGGCGACTCGGCGCAGAAGGCGATCGGGCCCGTGGTCGTCGCCCTGCTCATCAGCGGCCTGACATCGCTCGGCTGGGTCGTGCTGCTCGCTCTGGTCAGCGGCGCCTGCCTGATCAGCGCCGAAGTGGCGGTCCGGCATCCCCGCACCCGCCGGCAACGCGCCGAGCAGTCCGCGGAGGTGACCGCATGACGTGCCTGCTTCCCGCCCAGCGGCGGTGGGTCGGCAACCGGCCGGACGCCGACTGGCACCACTTCAACCTCGGCTGGCTGTTCACCGTACCTGCCGAGCTGACCGGCGAGATCCTCGTCCGGGCCGTGGAACGCCTCCTCGAGCGCAACCCGGCATTGCGCACCGCTTACCGCGTGACTCCGCACGGATGGCGGTCACAGGTGCTGAGCCCGCAGGCCGGCACGGTCATGGGCCGGGCCGAACTGGCTGACTACCGTGGCGAGGCAGCGGCCCTGGCCGAGGAGATCGCCAGGGCGCAGACCAGGATGCGACCGGCGGACGGCCAGGTCCTTCACGTGGTGCACTTCCCCTTCGGCGACGAGCCGGGGCGGCTACTGGTGATCATCCATCATCTGACGCTCGACGGATTCTCCATGGGCATCGTCGCCGACGAGCTCGAAAGCGCGTTGCGCGGCGAACTCGAAGGACCGCGTCGTCCCGCCACGCCGGCCGACTACGTCGCCGCCGTCGAGCAGTGGGTGCGTACGGAGGAGGCGGCGGCCGACGCGCGACGCTGGCGGGCACGGCCCTTCGACGCGGTACGGATGCCTCCCACCGACCGCGACGAGCCGGCGTCGCTGTCCACGATGCGACTGGCCGGCATCCGGCTGTCCGCCGCGGAAACCGCGGTGCTCGCCAGGGCGTCCAGGGCTCGGGGACTACGCGTGAGCGATGTCGTGCTGGACGCGGCCGCTCAGGCGATCATGGCGCGCTGGGGCCTTCCGGCAGTCGGGGTCGACACCTATCACGTCGGCCGGCACCTGACGCCACTGAACATCGACGTGGTCGACACCGTCGGCTATCTGCAGAACACGTTCCCGATCGTGTTCACGGCCCGGGACGGTTTCGACCCGGCGGACCTGCGGGCCGTCCCCGAGCGCCTGTTCGGCTTCGACGCCCTGCGCCACTTCACCGACGAGCTCGCCGACCTCCCCAAGACCACGCTGCGCTACAACTTCCGCGGCCAGCTGGGACGGCTCGACGAGCGCGCCGGTGCGCTGCTCCGATCCGCCGACGAGCCCCTCGGGCCACTGCGCTCGCAGGTCCAGACCGAGCGTTACACGCTCATGCTCGAAGGCGACGTCGTCGACAGGCGGCTGGAGCTGCACATCAAGTACAGCACCGGGCACTACCATCCCGGCACCGTTCGTGAGCTGCTCGAAGAGGCGGTCGTCAGGGTGCGCGCGGCGGCGGAGGAGCTCACATGCTGACCGTGCGCGATCTCGTCGTCGTCGTCGGCGCGCCCGGCGAGGAGGCGGTCCTCCTGCGCGGACTCGACCTCGACATCTCCGCCGGCCAGACGGTCCTGGTCCGCGGCGCGCGGGGCTCAGGCAAGAGCGTGCTCGGCGCGGTGCTCAAGGGCGAGCTGCGCCCACGATTCGGACAGATCAGCGGACAGGTCCTGGTCGTCGACGACGCCGACCGGCTGCCCGTCGACCACCTCGCCGCACTGGTCCGAGAGCGGAAGGCGAGCGGAAAGACCACCGTCCTGCTGGCCACCGACGCCGTCCAGGGCGAGCGGGTGATGCCCGACCGCGTGTTCACTCTCGCCAAGGGGACTCTCATCCCGGAGAGCTCCGCGCCGGATCCTGGCCCTGACCTCCGCCTGCCCGCCGGAAAGGTGCGCGACCTCACCGTGGCGGCCCTGCGCGGGGTGGGCGCCACGGAGAAGACCGCCGGCATCGTCGCCGACGTCCTCGTCGAGGCCGATGTGAGGGGGCACCCCTCCCACGGAGTGGGGCTCCTGCCCACCTACCTGGAGCGGGTCAGCGCGGGTGGCATCGATCCCACGGCCAGACCCGTCCTCTCGGCACGGGGCGCGACCGCCCGCGTCGACGCCCGCGCCGGATTCGGCCAGGTCGCCGCCGCACGAGCCGCTGAATGGTGCGCGCTGACCGCGGTCAGAACCGGCGTCTCCGCGGTCGCCGTCCACCACAACAACCACGTCGGTATGATGGCCGCCTACCGGTGGCCGTTCCAGCGGCACAGGACCGTCGGGCTGCTGTACAACGTCTCCGGCCCCAGCCTGGCGGCTCCGGGAGCGGTCCGGCCGACGCTCGGCAGCAACGCCGTCTGCCTCGTCACCCCCACCCGCCGCGACGAACCCTTCGTCGTCGACTTCGCCACCGGCGTCGTGGCGATCGGGAAGATCCGCGACGCCGGGCATCGTGGCGCGCCCGTCCCTCCGGGATGGCTGCTGGACGGCGAAGGACGGACGACCACCGATCCGGCGGACCTGGAGCAGGGCGGATCAGTGCCGCTGTTCGGCGGCTACAAGGGGCTCTGCGTGACCGTCATCGCCGAGGTGCTGGCCGGCATGCTCGGCGGCCACACCATCAGTCCGCTCGTCGGCAAGCAGCGCAAGCGCCCCGGCCGGCCGATGAACTGCAGCCAGCTGTTCATCGGACTCTCGCCCGCCGCCTTCGGGCTCGACGAGATCGACACGTTGATCGAAGCCTTGCGTGTTGCCGTGACAGCGGGTTACGCCGGGGGCGCCCCCGAGCCGCATTTCCCCGACCAGCTCGAGGCCGCCCATACCTCGCACAGCCGCGCCGAAGGGCTGCGCGTGCCGCGCGCCGTGGCCGACGCCCTCGGGTGGAGGTGACCGATGATCCGTGGCCCGCTGCCCGCGGAGGTGGAGCTCGCCATGGCCGGCTCAGCGCCCGGCTGGCCACTCGTCCTGTACTTCCACCACGTGCATCCCGCTCTTGAGCACTACACGTCGGTCACCCCGCAGGCGTTCGCCCATGCCCTGGAGACGCTGCTGGACGAGTACGGCAGGCCACTGGATCCCGGCGCGCTGAGCGACCTGCGGGCGTTGCCCGCGGAACCGCGCTTCCTGATCACTTTCGACGACGGTCACCGGGACACGCTGGAGTACGCGCTGCCGATCCTCGACCGGTTCGGCGTCAAGGCGGTGTTCTTCGTCATCACCGGTCCGGCCGGCGCGGAGCCGTACTACCACCACGGCTTGCTGAGCTGGGCGGAACTGGGCGGACTGCGCACGGCCGGGCATCTGATCGGCGCGCACACCGTGACCCACCGCAGGTTGCCTGAGCTGGGCGCCGACGAACAGCGCCACGAGATCACCGAATCGCTCGCGGTGATCCGCGACCGGCTCGCGGTGGCCTCGCCCCCGCTGGCCTATCCCTACGGGCTCGTGCCCAGCGTGCCGGCCGTGCCGTCCCGAACCCTCGCTTTCGGCACGGTCAAAGCCGCTCCGCTGCCCTGGCTCGCGGCGCCGCACGCGATCCGCCGTACCTACCTGCCAGTGGGACACCACCGGCTATGGCCGGCCCTGTGCCGTGAATGGAGAGACCAATGGACGCGCCCGTCACCGTGATCGTGCCCAGCAGGGACAGGTATCGCGACCTGCGCCGCTGCCTGCTGGCGCTCGTCGACTGCGACACCACGTTGCTGCACGAAGTGCTCGTGATCGACGACGGCTCGCAGCCGCGCATCGGCGACGCGTCGGTGCCCGGCCTGCCGGTGCGGGTGATCCGCAACGCCCGCCCGCAGGGGGCGATGCGCGCTCGCTCCCTCGGCGCCGGGCGGGCGAGCTCACCGATGCTCGCCTTCCTCGACGACGACGCGTTGCCCCGCGCGGACTGGCTGAACCGGATCGCCGAGGAGCTCACACCGGGCCGTGGCGGGATCACCGGCCGTGTCCTGCCCTTCGACGCCGGCCTGGTCTCCAAGGCACGCCAGGCCAGGTACATGGAACGCTACCGAGGCCTGTCGCATGGCGAATCGGTCGATTTCTTCGCCGGCGGGAACAGCGCGGTCTGGCGCGAGGCCTTCCTCCAGGCCGGCGGCATGACATCCGCGGGGCCCGGCGGCGACAACAAACTGGTCGCGGAGCTCGAACGGCTCGGGCTCTCCGTTCATTTCGTGCCCTCACTGGTGGTCGTGCACCGCAACGGCAAAGGGTTCTCGCAGGCGGTCCGCACCGCGTTCGGCGCCGGGCGCCATCACGACAAACCTCTCTCCGTGCCCGCGGCCCTGCATCGTGCGACACAGTCCGTCCCCGGAGCGACACCGTCGGTTCGGCTCACCAACAGGGTGCTCAACGTCGCCCATCTGGCTGGGCGCTGCCTGCCACATTCCGCAAAGGAGTCCTGATATGTCACCATCCGAGGTCGCCATCACCCTCTCCGGCATCTGGGAGGAGGTTCTCGACATCGAGGGCATCACCCAGGACGACCACTTCTTCGAGCTGGGCGGAGACAGCCTGCTCGCGGTCACCATGGTCAGCAGGGCGCGCAGGGCCGGGCTCCACATCGCGGTGAAGGACCTCGTGGACAATCCCGTCCTGCGCGATCTGGTCGCGGCGGTGAGCTGACCGTGACCAGGGTGCTCCACCAGGTCTTCCGCGGCCACGCGCAGCGCCAAGGAGACCACCCTGCCCTGGTCGAGGGCACGCGCGTGCTGACGTACGCCGAACTGGACGCCGCCTCCGACCGGGTGGCCGCCGGGCTGCGCGCCAGAGGGGTCGGCCCCGGCGAGCGGGTGGCGCTGCTGCTGCCCCGATCCATCGGCCTCGTCACGGCGATCCTCGGGACGCTCAAGTGCGGAGCCTCGTACTCGGCTCTGGATCCCGGCTGGCCCGCCGTACGCGTCGAGGAGCTGAGCCGCCGGCTCGAACCGGCCGCCGTGATCGACGCCGGCGCCTACCCCGCCGTGGCGTCCGCCAGGGGCGCGCGCGTCGACGAGGACGTCGATGGCGACGACATCGCCACCGTGGTCTTCACCTCGGGCACCTCGGGCCGCCCCAAGGGCGTGCTCTCCCCCCACCGGGCGATCGCCCGGCTGTTCCCGCGCTGCGGTGCCGCCGACCTCACCGGCCGTCCGATCGTCTCGCTGTCCACGGCGGTGTCCTGGGACGGCTTCGCCCTCGAACTGTGGGGCGCGCTGTGCTCGGGCGGCACCGCCGTCGTCGTCACCGAGCCGTACCCGCTCCCGCAGAGGGTCCGTGAGCTGGTCGACCGCGGCGGGCTGGACACGCTCTTCCTCCCGGCCTCGCTCCTCAACCTGTACGTCGACGAGGACCTCGACGCGTTCACCGGTCTGCGCCAGGTCATGACGGGCGGCGAGCGGATCTCCGCATTCCATGCGGGCAGGTTCGTGAACCGGCATCCCGACATCGCCCTGGTGAACTGCTACGGGCCCGCCGAATGCGGCATCCTGGTCACCACTCACCGTGTCACCGCCGAGGACTGCGCGCGGCGCGACGTCCCGATCGGGTTGCCCGCGCCGGACACACGGATACACCTCATCGACGGGGAGATGTTCACCGGCGGCGACGGCCTCGCCCGCGGGTACCTCGGCGACGCCGCGGGTACCGCTGAGAGGTTCGTCGAGATCGTCGTCGACGACGGGGACCGGACCCGTGCCTACCGCACCGGTGACCGTGGCGAACGCGGGCAGGACGGCCTGCTGCGCTACCGCGGCCGACTCGACCGGCAGGTCAAGATCCGCGGCCACCGGGTCGAACCAGCGGAGATCGAGACGGCCGCGGACGCCCTCGACGGGGTGGTGCGGAGCGCGGCGGTGCCGCTCACCGGCTCGGACGGCACGACGACCGGTCTGGCGCTCTTCTACCAGGGAGAACGCCCGGCCCCTGGAGTGGAGGGCGAGCTGCGGGCCCGGCTACCGGGCTATCTCGTGCCGGCGCGGATCACGCGGGTGGACGGCTTTCCGCTGACCGCCAACGGCAAGACCGACCACGAGGCGCTCACTGCCCCCCTGCTCGCCGGTCCCGCGAAGCCCGCCGCCACCGGCGAGACCTCCGTCGATCCCGATCCCCTGCTCGCCGATCCCGTGACTGCCGATCCCGTGACCGAGGTCGTGGCCGAGGGGTTCGCTCACGTGCTCGGACTGCCGGAAGTACAGGTCACCGAGAACTTCTTCGCGCTCGGCGGCACATCGTTGGCCGCGGGCAGGCTGTGCGTCAGGCTGGGGGCCCGCCTCGGTGTCACGGTTCCCGTCTCGGCCGTGATGCGCCATCCGACCGCCGCGCGGCTGGCCGCGTGGCTGCGCACGCGGGGGGCCGGCGAGGATCGTGGAGAGCCCGGCACGCCGACGGCGGCCACGGCCGTCCCCCTCCTGCCCTCCCAGCTCGGGTTCTTCCTCGCGGCCCAGATGCGACCCGAGGACGTCTCCGGCATGTGCCCGCTGGTCTGGGAGTACGAGGGGACGCTGGAGCGGGCGGCACTGCAGGCCGCGCTCACCGACGTGGCGATCCGGCACGAGGCTCTGCGCAGTCGCTATTTCCTGCAGGACGGGCCGGTGGCGAAGATCGCGGCCGAACCGTACCCTGTCGAACTCCGGCTGGTGGAAGATCCCCACGATCTGCCGGCGGTGCTGATCCGGCCGCTCGACCTGGAATCCGGACAGGTGTGGCGCTCCGCCCTGGCCCCCGGCCGGTTCGGCATCGTGGTGCACCACATCGCCATCGACGGCTGGGCCGCCGGCCTGCTCGCCCACGACCTGTCAGTGGCGTACCGGGCCCGGCTCGACGGTCGCGCCCCTCGCTTCGGCGGTCCGGCTCCCGGTCTCGGCGAGGTCGCCCGCGCCTACCATCGCCAGGCCGGCGTGACGGACCTCGACGCCCAGCGGGCCTACTGGAGGCACGCCCTCACCGGCCTGCCGGACCCCGGCCGGCGTGACGGCGTCGAGCCGGGCAGACTCGCCTCGGTGAGCCGGCCGCTGGCCGTCACGCGGCTCGACGAGAGCGCCCTGCGGCATCGCACCACCAGCACGGTCGTCCTGCTGGCCGCGTACGCGCGAGCCGTGGAAGCCCTGACGGGCGGGTCCGACCTCGCCGTGGGCGTGCCCGTGGCCCGGCGCAACGACGACGTCCTCGCCAGGTCGGTGACCTGCCTGATCGACATGGTGTGCGTACGGCTGCGCGGAGCCGGGGTCGCGGCCGCGAAGGCAGGGTTGGTGGACGCCCTGAGCCACCAGGACGTGCCCGCCTACGAGGTGGCCAGACTGGCCCGCCGGCGTCCGCTCTACACCACCGTCCTGGCCGTGCAGGACGCTCCCGAGCCGCGGCTCGACCTGCCGGCGGCGACGCGCTTCGTCTGGGCCGACACCACCCGGCTCGACGTCGACCTCGTCGTCGAGTTCCTGCCCGGATCGGTGCTGCGGGTCAGTCATCGGTGCGAGGCCGTACCCGCGGATGTCGCCGCGGCCCTGTGCGACGCGATCGTCCGAGCAGTCGAGGAGCCATGATGACCGCACGACGACGGCGGCTCTGGGAGCAGTGGGTTCTCGATCCCGACGGTCCCTGGCACACCGTCACGTTCACGATCGACCTCGCGGGAGCCGTCGATCGGACCCGGCTCGAAGGGGCGCTCGCCGCGTTCCCCTGCCTCGAGGTTCCGGTTCCCGTCCGGCTGACGCCGAGCTTTCTGGTACGCGACCGCCGTGTGGCGGTGACGCTTCCCGCGCAGACCGCGACTCCCGGGGAGTTCGTCCAGGCGGTCGCGGACGCCTACGCGGGCCGGGCGGCGGCCGGCGGCGACGAGCCGACCGCGCGGGCCCGCGCCCACTGGCGGGACGTGATCACCGATCCTCCCGTGTCGCGGATACCGGTGGAAGGCAGCCCGGGCGCGGGTCCCGGCGTGATCAGGCACCGGTTCGAGGACGCGGCACCGGAATCCGTGCTCGCCGCGCTGGCGGCGGTACTGGGACGCTGGACTCGATCACGAGATCTGCTGATCGGCGTTCCCGAAGGTTTCGTCCGGATCGACATCGACGACACGGCATCCCTCAGCGACCTGGTGGACCAGGTGAGGGAACGCCGGGGGAGAGGACTCCGTCACGCGGGCGCCTTCCGGGACGGCGCGCATCAGGTCATGGAGGATGCCGGGATCCGGCACCTGCCCGCGGTTCACTTCGCTGACGCAGCCGCTCCGCCGAGGTTCGTCGACGCCGGGCCGCTGACGCTGATCCCCAGGGTGCCGCCGCACGGGGCGGTCGGATCGAGCCTCACCATCGGCATGGACGACACGTGCTTCGACGCCAGGGACATCGACGAGGCGACCGCCGAGCGGCTGCTCCACCAGGTGGAGCGGTTGCTGGCGGCCGACCCCCGTGACACCCTCTCCGCGATCTCGCTCATGGGGGAGGCCGAGCGGACGACGGTGGTCGGACGCTTCAGCCGTACGGCGGAGCCGGCCGCGAGCAGCCACGTGCTTCACGAGCTCATAGCCGGCCCCGACGACGCCGTGGCCGTGGTGTGCGGAACCGAGCGGATCACCTACGGACAGCTCGATCGCCGGTCCGCTCTGCTCGCCCGGCGACTGCGCGATCTCGGCGTGCGCGGCGAGGACGTCGTCGGGGTCCGGTTGCCGCGCTCGGTCGACCTCATCGTCGCCTTCCTGGGAGTGCTCAAGGCCGGTGCCGCCTACCTCCCGCTCGATCCGGGCCATCCCGCCGATCGTCTGGCCTTCATGACGGCCGACGCGCGCGCCGAGATCGTGATCGACGGCGAGACGCTGGACGCCCTTCGATCCGGCAGCGTGCCGGCCGCTCCTCATGGGAGGCGGCAGGCGGAGGCGGGGCCCGACCGGCTCGCCTACGTGATCTATACCTCCGGATCCAGCGGTCGCCCCAAGGGGGTTCAGGTCGAGCACCGGCAGATCGTCGCGTCCACCATCGCCCGTTACCCCGTCTTCCCCGGTCCGATCGACTCCTACCTGGCCCTGGCCGGGCCGGCTTTCGACGCCCTCGGCGCCGGCGTCTACCTGACCCTGACAAGGGCAGGCACGCTGGTCCTGCCCACGGACGACGAGGTCGGCGACCCCTGGCTGCTGGGCGAGCTCATCACGCGCGAGCGTGTGACACACGTCGACGGGGTTCCAGGACAGTACGCCGCGCTGCTGGACGCCGCTCCTGACTCCGTCGCCGGGCTGCGCTGCGCTGTGGTCGGCGGTGAGGTGTGCCCTCCCGCTCTCGTGACGCGCCACAACGAGGTGACGCGTGAAGCCGTTCTCATCAACGAATACGGCCCGACGGAGACGACCGTCTGGGCCACCTCGTACACCTGCGACCGCGGGGAGCCGCCCGCGAGGTCGGTGCCGATCGGGCGGCCGATGCCGGGTGCCCTCGCCTACGTCCTCGACGAACGGCTGGCGCCGGTTCCGATCGGAGTCCCCGGCGAACTGTGCATCGGCGGCGCGGGAGTCGCCCGCGGCTACGTGGGGCGGCCTGATCTCACCGCTTCGCGCTTCGTCGCCAACCCCTTCGCCGCCGGCGTCGTCTACCGGACCGGGGACCTGGTCCGCTGGCGACCGGACGGCGATCTGGAGTTTCTCGGCCGCCTCGACGAACAGATCAACATGCGCGGCCTCCGTGTGGAGCCCGCGGAGATCGAGCAGGTCATCTCGAGGCACCCTCAGGTGCGAGAGGTGGCCGTCGTCGCGGCGCGCGCCGGTGATCACCATCGGCTCGACGCCTACGTCGTCGCCACCGGCGCGGCCGCGCTCAGCCGGCCGGAACTCAGCGCGCACACCGGCCGGTTCCTGCCTGCCTCCATGGTGCCCGCGACCTGGACGGTGCTCGACCGGATGCCGCGGACCGGCAACGGCAAGCTTGACCGGGCCGCGCTCCCACCGCCCCGTGCGGCCGCTCACACGAGCGGGAAGGCCACGGGCAGCCCGGCGACCGCCGTGCAGCGCGCGGTCGTCGAGCTCTTCACCACGTCGCTGGGCGAGGACAGCGACCTGAGGACCACCGTTCCCGCCTGGACGGGGCAGTTCTTCGGACCTGCCGACCTGACCGCGCGCTTCCGGCTCCGGTTCGGCGACCGGGTGCCGCCGATAACCACAGGACTCAGCGCCGGCCGGCTGGCCACCGCCCTGCGGCGCCTCGACTCCACGGATCGTTGATGGCACGCGACCCCTCCGGCGCCGGCTACGACCTCGCGGTGGTCGGACTGGGCTACGTCGGAATGCCTCTGGCGAAGGAGGCCGTGGCCGCGGGGCTCCGCGTCGTCGGCTTCGAAGCCGACCCGCGAAAGGTGGACGCCCTCAACGCCGGCCGGTCGTACGTCGACGACGTGACCGACGCCGACCTCGAGCACATGGGGCAGGCCGGCGGCTTCCGCGCGACAACCGACGAGAGCGTGCTGGCCCGCAGCCGGACGATCGTCATCTGTGTGCCCACCCCGCTCGACGACGACCATCGCCCCGACCTCTCCGCGGTGGAAAGCGCCGCTGTGACCATCGCCAGGAACCTGAGCGCCGGCACGCTGGTCGTCCTGGAGTCCACCACCTGGCCCGGCACGACCGACAAGGTCGCCCGCCCGATCCTGGAGACCTCCGGCCTCCTGGCGGGGACGGATTTCCACCTCGCCTTCTCTCCTGAGCGCATCGACCCGGGCAATCCCAAGTACGGCCTGCGCAACACCCCCAAGGTCGTCGGCGGCCACACCGACACCTGCCTGGAGGTGGCCTCGGCGTTCTACGCGCGGTTCGTCCAGCAGATCGTGCCGGTCAGCGGCACCCGCGAGGCGGAGATGGCCAAGCTCCTGGAGAACACCTACCGGCACGTCAACATCGCGCTCGTCAACGAGATGGCGATCTTCTGCGACGAACTCGGCATCGACCTGTGGGAGGCCATCGAGGCCGCGGGCACCAAGCCGTTCGGCTTCCAGAAGTTCCTTCCCGGGCCCGGCGTCGGCGGGCACTGCATTCCCGTCGACCCGTCGTACCTGTCGTACGCCGTGCGAAAGCTGGGCTACCCGTTCCGGTTCGTGGAACTGGCTCAGGAGATCAACGAGCGCATGCCGTCCTACGTGGTGGCCCGCGCGCAGCGGCTGCTCAACCGGTGTCGCAAAGCCCTCAACGGTTCCGAGGTGCTGTTGCTCGGCGTCACCTACAAAGCCGACATCGCCGACGAACGCGAGAGCCCGGCCCTGCCCGTCGCGCGGGCGCTGCTGGAGTTCGGCGCCGATCTGGTCTACCTCGACCCGTACGTCAAGGAGTGGCAGGTGAACGGCAGCGCGGTGCCACGCGCGGAAGACCTCGCGACGGCGGTCGCCGGAGCGGACCTGACGGTGCTCCTGCAGCAGCACGCCACCTTCGACCTGGAGATCATCGAAGATCAGGGCAGGCTCGTCCTCGACACCAGAGGGGTGCTCACCGAGGGCGAGCGCGTCGAACGACTCTAGAAGATCACTGAAGATCTTGTTCTTGGTGGCCTGTGAGGCGGCAGGATCCTGGATTCTTCAGGAGAGTCGGGAAGCCAGTGTCCAGGTGTCG
>NZ_JBSGJX010000021.1:0-167343 GCF_053605785.1 Nonomuraea sp. NPDC003754 | reverse complement strand
CTGCAGCCCTTCCAAGGCCGGCCACCTCTGCAAGGCCATCGCCGTCCTTCAGAACCACCGTGTCGCTCACGCCGCCCGAGGATGAAAAACGTTCAGTAATCTGGTTCTGCATCATTGACGCCCCAAAGCTCGCGATGCGTTCTGGACCCCCGTTGTGGGCGGTGTTCCAGCACCAAGCTCCCATGGCGGGGTCCTGCTTAGTCCCAATTTTAGGGGGGCTAAAGTCGACGATTGAACGTGGCCTCGCAATTGGAGGCCAAACCAGCTTTCGTCAGTCGCTGAGGAGGCATTGTCCGGATGGATCTGAAGACGCTGAGGGAAGTCGCCCAGATAAGCGACTCCGTGGAACGAGCCCGCATCCTCAGTCGGCTCATGACCGAGGAACAGGGATTGGTCACCGAAGCGGCGAAGATGCGACGCCAGGCGATCGCCGAGGCACGCGAGTCTGGCATGAGTTTGGAAGAGATCGCCGGGCGCTTGGGCGTGTCTCCTGGCCGCATCTCGCAGATGCGGAGTGGACCAGCCGCCCGCGCACCCGAAGGGCCAGCGTCTCCGGCGCCAAGGGTGCTGGTCCAGCGAGCCTTGCCGACCGAGCCAGCCGTACGAGGCTCGAAGTCACTCTTCCTCGCAGAGGCCGAGCGGCAGGGGCTCAAGGCCGACCGGCGGATGCTGTACGTCGGGCTGGAGCCTGCCAGTGATCATGTGGCGCCTTGCCTCCACGTCGAGCCTGAAGCGGAGATCATCGCCAGGCGCAAGATGATGTTGGCCAACGACGTCCCGGTGAGGATCGCGACCAGCTACTTCCGCGTTGATCTGTTCGGTGACACCCGGTTGGCCGAGCCCGAGTTCGTGCAGCCGTCGCTGCAGTCCGCCTTGACCGCTCTCGGCTACAGGTTCGGTCATGCGGAGGAGAACCTGACCGCCAGGCCGCCGACACCATTCGAGCGGGAGACCCTGGAGCTTGAGCTCAGCGAGTGGATCGTCCAGGTGCTCCGGGGGAGCTACTCCACCGAGGGCACGCCCATCCACGTCCTGGAGACGATCTGCGCCGCCAATCGGCACATCTTCCCTATCGGGCAGGTCTCCGGATGCGACGAATTCTGAGGAATTGCGAACTCGGCGTGCCAGACGCCGGCTACGTGTCCGCAGACCTCGCCAGGAAGCGCAGCATCCGACGCGCCGCATGGTCCTGGTTGGGCTGAACCCTACGCCGGCATTCCTTGCATACGGGAACTCCTCACCCGCCCCCATGGCCCGAGCGCTCCGAAATGTGGAACTTCGCGTGAACCGGCTGATCATTCCCTCAGCGGGTACTGCACCGAGGAATCGAAGGTCCAACATGTCTGCGAACAAGGGAAGTTCGGTGATCCTGCTTGCCAGAGCGAACGAACTGGGAATCGAAATCGATGCGCGGGCCATCGAAGTCATGATCAGAGTTCAGTCCCACCTCGCGCATCTCCTCGACGAAGCGGTCCGGATCGATGCCCGACCGCGACCTTGGGCCCTGTGGATCGAACCATGTGACCGGCTCGCCGTCGACAATGTAGGCAAAGGCGTCCGACGCGTAGTCGTGGCGGCAGATCGACACGACCTTGGCTCCCCCCGAGACCCGGGCATATATCTCGGAGTCGACGGCGATCTGCCGCCCCCGGGCTCGATGACCACGGTCCAGTCATCGATCTTCACGGCTCCGATGTAACCGGCCGCGTCCACTGAGTTCTCCGCCGAACGCTCGTCTAGTTTGTCGAACGTGACCTCCTCCATCGTGCCCTCATCCACCCCGAACCGCCGGAGCACCTCGTCCGGGGCGACACCCCGGGCGAAAGACACGCAATAGATCTCACCCAATGGTCCTCGCCCGGCGAGCCAGAGGAACTCTTGGAAGGGCTGTGTCATCGTCACTCCTTTGAGGATGTGAACGCATGATCGCAGCCATCACCGACAAAGAGTTCGATCACTTAGGCGCCGGATACGTCTCTGATGGTGAGCAGCGCGAGGCTGCCCGTGGAGCGATTTTCTGAGTGACCAACTGAGTGACAATTGCTCCGTACGGCCTGGACTCCGAGGGATCGTCGTACGCCCAGATGGGAGCAGTAATCAGCCGTAATCCCGCCCTCGTGATGTGCCTTACGAGCGAGGGGTCGCTGATTCGAACCCAGTACCGCCCAGCAGCGCAAAGGCCCAGTCCCTGCGATGACCTGCCGATCATTCCTCAAGGGGTTCTGCGCCGAGGAACCGCAGGTTCAGTATGTCCGGGGAGAAGAGAAGGCCGGTGATCCTGCTCGCCAGGGCGAACGACCTCTCAATCGGGTAGTCGATGTCCGGGCCGTCGATGTCATGGTCGGGATCCAGTCCGAGCTCGCGCATGTCCTCGACGAAGCGGTCTGGATCACTGCCCGACCGCGCGTCCGGGAACATCGGGTCGAACCAGACGACCGGCGTGCCGTCGACGATGTAGGTGAAGGTGTCCTCGGCGTAGTCGTGGCAGCAGACCGACACGACCTCGGTTCCCCGCGAGATCCGGGCGTATATCTCGGGGTCGACGGCGATCTGCCATCCCCCCGGTTCGACAACCACGGCCCAGTCGCCAACCTTCGCGGCGCCGATGTATCCGGCCGCGTCGTCCCTCATACTCTCCGCCGAGCGCTCGGCCAGCTCATCGAATGCCACCTCCTCCATAGTGTTCTCGTCCACGCCGAACAGGCGGAGGACTTCCTCGGGGGAGAGATTTCGGACGAAGGACACGCAGTAGATTTCACCTAGTGTTTCGTAGCCGGGGAAGCAGGAGAATTCTTCGGGGATCTCGGTCATGGTCACTCCTCTGATGGCATGAGCGGCATGATCGCAGTAGTCGCCGACAAAACGGATCCGGAGACCCGGTCGGTGAACGAGCGTCGGGTCTCGGCCCTGGCCCCAGGGGAGCCTTCTGGGTGACGAACCGGGTGACAACGGCCACAGATGGGGTCGGACGCCAGTGGACGGCTGTGGGTTATCGCCGCAGCTCAGAGCAGCATGGAGCCTGGCCGGGGACACGTTCGGCTCGACTACAAGCGAGGCGTCACTGGTGCGAACTTAGGACCCCCACCAGTGCAAAGGAGACCGGTAGCGATCTTGCTACCGGGCTCCGCCGCCTGGTCGAGCGCCTACGGCCGGTCGAGGTCCTGCCGAGAATGGATGCTGCCCCCAGTCCTGAACGCCGTAGGTCGGCGTCGACCTCTGCCAGCGCCGGTCTCGCTGTCGTCCAGGCGTTCAGCATGTGGAACCGCACGGACGAGGCACTTGACGCGATACTCGCCGTCGAACGCATCGCCCCCGAGCAGATACGCCACCACTACCTGAGCCGCCAACTTGTCCTCTCCTGGATACGCCGTCAGCGAGGCAAGCCCAGCCGTCCCCTTGCCGACCTCGGGCGGCGTCTCCATGCCGCATGACGGCACCTGACGAACCCCGTACGGTCGAGATCATGAGCGACCAACGGAACGCTCCACCGCTCATGGCCACCGCCCGCGTAGCCGCAGGCGCTCTGTTCTTCGACGAGCACGGACGCGTGCTGCTGGTGAAGCCGACCTACAAGTCGGGCCGCGACATTCCCGGGGGCTACGTCGAGCCGGGGGAGACCCCTTTCCAAGCGTGCGTGCGCGAGGTTCAGGAAGAACTCGGCATCCAACCGCCCATCGGGGACCTCCTCGTCGTTGGCTGGGCACCCCACCCCAAAGTGAGCGACAAGATCCTGTTCATCAGATCTTGCTGAATTGTTCTTTGGGGATCAAGCGGCCCGGCGCTTGCCCGCCGTCTGGGCATGAGGCCTGGGGGCCGGTCTCGGTCGGCGGCAGTGCCCGACCGCCGTGCACGCTGTCTCAAGCAACCCGCCGAGCTCGGCGCCGCGTCGCCGCTCGCGTCAACGACGCCGGCGCCGTAGGAGAACGATGGTGACTATGACAGCCAACATCAGGGCCGAGATGAACAGGACTTCGTACCAGCCCAACCCCAGCACGCATCCGCCCTTCAATCGTGATCGCTCCAACCACGGTCTCCGCCGCTGCGGGGCTGGTCAAGGTCTTGTGCCTCCGGAGGGTCCTCGGCTCCTGGATGATCGTGACTAGCGCTCCGGTGAGTCGAAGATCGCGGTTGGGCCTAATGGCTGACTGCGGCGAGGATCCGGCCGAAGACGGGGGTGAACTTGGCCGCGGTGGACGTGTCGGCATTGACCCAGTAGACGTTGATCGCCCGGTCTCCGGCGCCGGCGAGTCCTTCCACGACCGAGCCGTTCCTGTCGCAGATCAGCGCCCCGGACGAGTCCCGAACGCTGCCGCCGTTCTCGGTACAGGTGTCGGTGAAGCTCTTCCTGACGGTGGCGGAGTCCGCGCCCTCCACCAGGTCGACCCGCATCGTCAGCGGATCGGAGCCTTCCTGCGGGGCGTCGGCCGATGTGAAGAGGCAGACCGTCGCCTTGATCGACTCTGCTGTCTCCAGCGGGTACGCGTCGCGCCTCTCCTTCAGTTCCCACCGCAAGGAGGTGGCCTCGGTGAGGGCCTCGGGCGTGAGCGGGCACCCGTCCGCCGCCGGTTGCGGCCGGTCGGCGGCCGCTTCGCCCACCGCCTCGGTGGACGGCGACCCGCAAGCGGCGAGCAGGGCCGCGGACAGGGCGACGACGGCAACGAACGACTTGGCCATCACCTGGTCGCCGTTCTCGGTGAAAGCGCCGGCGCGGTCAATGAGGCGGATCGTGCCATGTGGATTTCCCTTCTTGGTCTTCGGAAGGGCGGGGGAACGGATCGCGAGCCTGCCTTCGGCGATGCGACGCGATCAACGCTCAGCCTGCCCGGGCGCAACAAGGTGCTCTGGCCCGGCGCGGTCGACGCCTTGGCCGATGATCAGGCACGCGAACGCCGCGAGGGCGAGTGCCGTTCGGACGAGGTGCAGGGTGACCCACCGTTGTCGGCTCTCGTGCCAGTCGGCGGGCAACCGGTCGGGATCCCAGCTGTTCGCGATCTGGTTGAGAGGTTCCATGCCTGCCAGGGTGAGGCAGACCGCGAGGATCACCAGGATCAGGGCGGCCGAGCTGACGCCGAAGACGAGCCATCCGCGGCGCCACGACAGGACCGACACGACGAACATCGCCGCGATGCCGGCCAGGAGGAGCGGTGGCATGCCACGGCCGTAGTCGGCGTTGAGCGCCTGCCAGTACCTGACGTACGCGGGCCCCGGCATCCGGGTCACGGACGGGGCGATCACCACGAAGAAGACACCGCCTGCGTACAGGCCGACCAGTAACAGCGCGACCATCCTGGACACGGTGAGAACCAGGGACACGGTGCGTCCTTCCCCCGGCGAGGATTCAATTAGAATTGCACTTTTTCATTAGAAGAGTCTCTAGTCAATGAAATCATGGCTACCGATGACTGAGCAGAAGAAGCGACGCGCCTACTCCAGCGCCTTGCGCCAGGAGCACGCGCAGGCCACGCGACGGAAGATCGCGACGGCGGCGCGGGAACTGATGATCGGCAAGGGCTACGCCGACACCACGATGGCCGAAGTGGCGCGTGAAGCCGGCGTGGCCGTCCAGACGCTGTACACGTCCTGCCCCGGCGGCAAACCCGCACTGGCCAAGCTCGTCTACGACATCACGCTGGCCGGGGACGCCCGGCCCCTGCCGCAGAGCGCCCGCCCCGAGGTCCAGGCGATCATCGACGAGCCGGACCCTGTACGCAAGCTGGCCCGGTACGCCGCCATGGCCACCGCGGTCCTCCGGCGCGTCCAGCCCGTGCATCGGGTCCTGCGCGCGGCGGCCGCCGCCTCTCCGGCCGACACGGGGCTCCAGGACGTCCTGGCTGGCATCGAACGCGAAAGGCTGATGGGAAGCCGCGGACCGGCCGAACATCTGCACGCTCTCGGCGCGTTGCGCCCGGGCCTTCCCGCGGCCAGAGCGGCCGAGCGGATCTATGTCCTCACCTCGACGGAGAACTTCGAGAAGCTGACCGAGGTGTGCGCATGGAGTGAAGCCGAGTACGAGGAGTGGCTCGCCGCCATGCTCGCGGCGGCCCTCCTCGAACACCCGCATGGGTGAACGGCTCGGTTGGCCGGAACATTTGTACAAGCCGCCGGTGCGCACCGGCGGCGACAGTAGGCCCATGATTATGTCCCTGGGGTTCGACGACCCCGCTGTTTCCACGCCGCCGATCTGCGGTTTGCGCACCGGTGGGCTGACGTGAGCAGCGTGGCACGGCGCCGGCAGCGCCTCCTGATCGCCTCGGCCGTCCTCTTCGTCGTCGTAGGACTGCTACTCGTGAACGCGGTGGTGGTGACGCGGGAGGGCATCGAGGCCAGCGGGAATCCGACCCTGCCCCTCGACGGCGGGAACATCTACGTGCGCCAGGACGGCCCCCCCGATGCCCCCGCACTCGTACTGATCCACGGGCTCGCCGCGTCGACCCGCTCGTGGGACGCGCTCGTTCCGCTGCTGACCAAGTCCCATCGCGTCATCCGGATCGACCTGCTCGGGCACGGCCGGTCAGCCAAACCGGCCGGCGGCGGCTACGGGATGCCGGAGCAGGGACGCCGGGTCGGTGAGGCAATGGACCGGCTCGGGGTCAAGCACGCCTCAGTGGTCGGCCATTCCACCGGTGGCGCGGTCGCCACCGCTCTCGCCGAGCAACGCCCCGACCTGGTGACCTCGCTCGTGCTCATCGACACCGCGCCCCGTTTGGCCGCCGCCATCTCAAGCGGCGGCGTCGGCGGGCTCCTGTACGACCCCGTCATCGGGCAACTGCTGTGGCGGCTTCGGACCGACAGCCTGATCCGCAACGCCGCGAGCACCGCGTTCAGCCGCCCCGGCTACCAGGTCCCGCAGGCGGTCGTGGACGACGTGCGCGGTATGACCTACCACGCCTTCATCGCGACAACGCAGACCGGCGACGACTACGTGAATCAGCGCGCGCTCCCCGATCGGCTGATCCCCCTCGGCAAGCCGCTGCTGGTGATCTTCGGTGAGGAGGACCGGAGATGGCGATCCTCCTCCGCCGCCGAATACCGCGCCGTTCCGGGCGCGAAAGTCGAGTTGCTGCCCGGCATCGGGCACTCGCCCATCATGGAGGATCCGCCGCGGACCGCCGCGCTTCTTCTGGCCTTCACCGCGAGCCACACCGCCCAGGCGCACTGAACGAGACGATGCGCCCATGGCGGGACCCGGTGCCGCCGGCACAGCGGGACCGGGCTGCGGTGCGGGTGGATCTGGCCGATGTGCTCAAGCCGTACGTGTACGCCAACGACGACAAACGCCCCCAAGCTAGGAGATCGCGCTGCCACACACCGGTTCAGGCATTCACTGGGAGGAACACGGCCAGGGCCCTCTGACACTTGTCATGTTGCCGGGATTCGGCGCCTCGGCTGACCTCATGACCGGAATCGCGCGACACCTGAGCGGGTTCCGCGTCCTGATCTTCGACCTGCCCGGTCATGGCCGGTCCGTACGCGCGCCGGCGGACGGGAGGCTGCCCACGCTGGCCGAGACGCTGCACGAAGCGATCAACGAAGCGATCAACGACGCGGGCGGCGGCGCTTACTGCCTGGTCGGCTATTCCCTTGGCGGTGCGATCGCGGTGCGTATCGCGCTTGACCACCCGGACGAGGTGCGCGCGCTGGTCGGTGTCGTTCCGTGGAACGCCGCGGGGACGACTGCCGGGGACGAGGTGATCGCCGGTTTCGATGCCGCGTACGGCGATGCCGAAGCCCTCACGCAAGGCGTGGCGGCGATCTCCGTGGACCCGTCGAAGACGTCGAGTCTGACAAGCAGCATGCTGACCGTCACCGAACAGATGTGGCACGGCTGGCTGGCCGGCGGCGCGCTGACAAGCCAGGCCGGCGAGCTGTCCGAGATACGCGTACCGGCAACCGGCGCAGCACATCTTGTGTCCGCCAGAACTCCAACCGGTCACGCCCTGCGCGAAGCCGACCGTGCTCCCTGTCCTGTCCGTAGTAGGCGAGCAGCTCCCGTGTGATCGTGAGCCGCGCACCGCGGGCGAACGAGTGACTCCCCAACCGTTCCACGGCCCGTTCGACCTGCCAGGTGTCCTTGCCGCATCACCGGCCGTACTGCCTTCGAGCCCCCGGCTGATCTCGCCTCTAGGCCGGCACCGTGTCGTCGTCGGTCATGACGTCTCCTTGACGATCCCCGTCGTGACAGCGCGGTTTCGGTCCGACAGAGCCCGGAAACACTACGCAAAGTGATTCATCGCTACTCATAGTTATCAAAGGAGGCTTGTCATGATCAAGTCACTTATCCTGATTCCGGCACTCGCCGCGGTAGCGGCCGTCTTCTCCGGTACCGCCGGCGCGACCGCACACGACCCGTCGCCCTACCAGTTCGTCGAGATGACCGGTGCCCAGGAGGTTCCCGGTCCCGGCGATCCGGACGGCGTGGGGATCTTCGCCTGGAGGGTGAGCGGACGGTCGCTCTGCTACGTCATCACCGCCCACAACATCCAGCCCGCGACCGCGGCGCACATCCATGAAGGAAGGGTGGGTGTGGCGGGTCCGATCGTGGTGACGTTGCAGGCACCCACCCGGGGCTTCGCGAGCGACTGCATTCGCGCCGTGAAGCACCAGACGGCCGACAACGCCGCCACCACGCTGACCCGCGACGAACTGCATGCCATCCTCCAGAACCCGAGCCAGTTCTACACCAACGTCCACAACGCGGAGTTCCCGGATGGCGCCATCCGTGGCCAGCTCACCGAAGCCGTCTGACGAATCCTGGCCCTGCGGTGTCCGCGGAGAGATCCTTCGGTCACCCGCCCAACGCGGCCGGCCGTACGGGCACCGGCCAGCGCTTGCTCGATGACGTCAAGTGACCGCTTCACGGACTTCGTGCCCGTGAAGCGGCACCATCTGTGCGCCGTTCGGGCGCCGGTGGCGATCAACTGGTTTCGACATGTCGATGAGCATCAGCGCCATGCCTCGGAGCGGCTGGTCTATGGTGGCCGGCCATGAGGACCCTCATCGTCGGCGGCAGTGGCTTTCTGGGCCGCGAACTCGTTCGACAGTGTCTGCTCGCCGGGCACGAGGTGGCTGCCACCTATCTGACCCGGCCTGGGGAGACCGCCGGTCTTGAGTGGCTGCCGCTCGACGTGCGCCGGCGAGAGGACGTCGATGTGCTGATCGGCGCATTCCGGCCAGAGGTGGTCATCAACGCTGCTTTTCGGCAGACGGATTGGACGACCACGGCGACCGGCGCGGCGCACGTGGCTCTGGCTGTGTCCAGGGAAGGTGGACGCCTCGTCCACGTCTCGAGCGACGCGGTCTTCTCGGGTGCCGCGATTCGCTACGACGAGACGTGCGTCCCTGACCCGATCAGCCCGTACGGCGCGGCCAAAGCCGCCGCCGAGACAGCGGTGAACGCGATCGTGCCTGCTGCGGTGACAGCCCGGACGTCCTTGATCATCGGCGACGGCGACTCCTCGCACGAGGCCCTGGTGCATGCACTTGCCACCGGTAGGTCGAAAGGAGCGCTGTTCACCGATGACGTGCGGTGTCCCGTGCACAAGGCTGATCTCGCTGCGGCGCTTCTGGAGCTTGCCGCCTCCGAGCACCGGGGTGTCCACCATGTCGCCGGAGCCGATGCCGTCAGCCGATACGAGCTCGGGCTGCTCATCGCCCGCCGCGATGGCCTCGACGCGGACCGGTTGCCTACAGGCCGGCGGGCGGACACCGGCTTGCCCGGTCCGACAGACGTGCGCTTGGACTGTGCCATGACTCAGCGGCGGCTTCGGACCACGTTGCGCGGCGCGCGGCAATTTCTCGGCGACGGCCGGCGATGATCGCGACCCCAGTCTGAAAAGCAGGGCAGCCGGCCTGCGGGATCGCCAGGTTGCCGGAGTGCTGGATTTGATCGAGCTGCAATTTCCAGATCAGAGCAGGCTGCGGGTCACCGGGGGCGGTGGCCGTTCCTCTTACGGCTCGCCGGTACGGCCCGGCGGCCGGAGCCGTTCTGGGCGGGTTTCGGTGCCTGCCGCCGTGCCGGTTTCTCCGCAGGAGGGGCGGGGGTACGGCCGCGCGAGCTGTTCACTGTCCGGCCGCGGACGATGCCGATGAACTCTTCCACCAGGTCAGTGGTCGCGTCCGTGGGCCAGGCCAGCGCGACCTGGGACTGCGGCGCGTCCAGCACCGGCCGGTAGGTGAGATCCCTGCGGTGGTGGAGGCGTGCCAGCGACTGCGGCACCAGGAGAAGCCCGGTGCCGGCCGCCACCAGGGTGACCGCGTCCGCCGTCGTGTCCGGGCGGGTGAACGCGGGCAGCCCGGGCCGGACCGTCCACTCGATGGTGTCGTCCAGAGGATGGAACACCTCGTCGTCGGTCAGGTCGGCGATGGCCACCTCGTCGACGGCGGCCACCGCGTGGTCCTTGGGCACCACGACCACCGTGGTCTCCACGTAGAGCGGAATCACGCTGAGCCCGTCACGGTCGACCGGCAGCCTGACGAATCCGGCGTCGGCGCCGCCGTCCCGCAGGAGTCCCACCGCCTCGGAGACGGGGACCGCGACCAGGGTGATCGGCACACCGGGCATCCTCTCGGTCCAGGTGTTGACCCATTTCGCGGGTGTCACCCCGGGCACGTACGCCAGCCGGAACGCCCTGCCGCTCTCCCCATCAGTCACTTCCTCAGGGTACCGACGTCAGGGGAACCCCTTCCGACTGACTACTCTTGACGCCATGACCTCGCCCAAACGGAAGACCATCCAGACGATGAAGCCGGAGACGGCGGCCAAGAAGCTGGGTGTCCTCTTCTCGGCCACTCCCGCCGATTTCCAGGCGGGTGTCGTCTCCAGGGACGAGCTGAACGAGTTGCAGTCGACGCCACCCGCCTGGCTCGCTGACCTGCGCCGCAACGGCCCGCACCCCAAGCAGGTCGTCGCCGCGAAGCTCGGGGTCTCCATTTCCGGCCTGACCAGAGGCGGGATCACCGGGCCGCTCACCACCGCTGAGATCGACGCGCTGAAGGAAGAGAACCCGGCGTGGCTGGAGCGCGAGCGGTCCATCCAGGCCGAGACCCGCAAAGAAGCAGTCCGCCTCAAGCAACGCTAGACAGCTGAGATCCTGCACGTCTCCGACCGGAGACGAGCCCGGACATCCTTGATCATCGGCGACGGTGATTCCCCGCGCGGGGCCCTGGTGCGTTCACGTGCCACCGGCCGGGCGAGAGGAGCGCTGTTCGCCGATGACGTGCGGTGTCCCGTGCGGAAGGCTGACCTTGCCGGGGCGCTTCCGCTGGAGCCGATGCCGTCAGCCGATACGCTGTGACGCGCCTGCCGGCGAACCCCTGTACACCGGATGGATCTGGTGCCGGTAGACGGTCCCGGTTGCCGACCACACCGGGTGGCCTAGCGGGCGACGCGGCCGGCCTGCGCTGAAGGGGGCGACGCGGCCGGCCTGCGCTGAAGGGGGCGACGCGACCCGCCTGCGCTGAAGGCGGTCATTGGGATGCCAGGAGCGTCCTGGCGACGCTCTGTTCCATCTGGGCGCCGCTCCGCGCCACGGCACCGGCCGTGGCTGTTGCCGGTGTCGGCCGGAGGCGGGCTGCCGGGGTTCAGTCCGGGCAGAAGGGTGGTATCCGGTCCTCCGGTTCCGGCTCTCCGGTCGGAACTTCCGTCTCAGAAGACCCAGAAGGCGTCAGCCGTACCAGAACGCGACAGGCACGGGTCGGTTCTGTCGTAGCCGTTGCGCACACTCGTCTCCACAACCGTCCATCAGGGAGGAACCCATGGCGAGGGGATCCAGGCGAGGCAGGGGCAAGGGCAGGCGACGCGGCATCGGCGATCTGTGGATCTTAGGACTGATCGCCGCGGTCGTGGTGGTCGCGCTGGTGGTCCAGTTCGCCCGTGCCCACCCGGGTTGGGCAGTGGCGCTGGCCGGCCTGCTGTCGGTGCTCTTCGGCGGCGGCCTCGTGCTCCGCTACCGGATCATCCAGGCGGCACGCGTGCGGTTCCTGGCGGCGAACGCCGAGTTGGAGAAGGTCGACCGGATGACCGGCACCCAGTTCGAGCACCTGGTCGCCGAACGGATGATCACCGACGGGTTCCGCCAGGTCCGTGAGCGGGGCCGCAGCGGTGACGGCGGGGTGGACATCACCGCCGTGGCCCTGGGGCATGGGCGCTACGCCGTCCAGTGCAAGCGCTACAGCAAGACCGTCGGCGCGCCGGAGGTTCGCAACTTCCTCGGGGCGCTGGCCAACACCTTCGCCGGACACACCGGCGTCCTGATCACTTCCGGTCGGCTCACCCGGCAGGCCCGCCAGGAGGCGCTGGCGGCCAGGCAGCCGCTGATCCTGGTCGAGCGCGACCGGCTGGCGGACTGGTTACTGGGGACGATCTCGCTGCTGCCGGTACGGCCCGCGGGGCGGCTGGTCGAGGGGGACGAACTCGTGGGCTGAGGGTCGCCGCCGATCCGCTGCCGATCCGCTCCCGACCCCTGCCGACCGGCTGCCGATCCGCTCCCGACCCCTGCCGACCGGCTGCCGATCCGCTCGCGACTCCTCGCGACCGGCGGCCGATCCGCTCAGGATGCCGAGCTTGCTGCTCAGCCGTGGTCGAAGCGGACCGGTTCGCCTGCCCCGGCGGGTGCGGAGTGCTCGGGAGCTAGAAACGCCAGAAGGCCCGCTGGGGCCTCCCTGGAATCGAACCAGGAGAGAAGGAAGCCCACGAATGGCCGCATCCGCCGGAGCGCAAGGAAGGCGGGAGAGCTAGATCCAGACCGGCGCCCGTGCGGGCCGCCCGGTTCCAATGAGGTGAGAAGGAAGCTCTCCCATGGCCTTGCGATCGCCACGGTATCAGGCCGGGATGAGCTCGTGCAGCGTGGCGGGCGTGTAGACCCGCGCCCCTGCCGGGAGGTCGGCGGGCGCCTCCAGCCCGATGTACGTGGTGTGCCCGCCCTGGGAGGCCTTGGCCCGCAGCAAGCCGGCCAGGTAGCCGACCCGGAGCTGGTCGCGCTCCACGATCGAGCGCACGAGCAGCGACGCGGTGACCCGGTTGCCCTCGACCTGGTTGAACGCCGGGTGGCCGGACATGGACAGGTGCAGCCACTTCACCCGCCAGGCGCCGTCGTCGCCGCGCAGGAAGGCCAGGGGCAGCGCGATACGGCCGGAACCGCGCAGGTCGGACTTCATCCGCACGGTACGCGGCTCGAACGGCCTGCCTTCCTGCGCGGCGTCCCTGGTCATGTAGCCGAAGAACGCCTCGGCCGCCTCGTCGAACCGCTCGCCCGCGTAGATGTTGACCTGGGGGATGATGATCGGCTGGGTGGCGTCGGACAGGCGGATGTCGATGAACTCCGAGGCGCCGTCGGTGGCGTCGGTGAGATCACCCGAGTAGGTCGCGTAGCCGTTGGCGTAGGCCGTCCACGAGATGTGCGTCGGGTTGTCGTAGGTGGCGTCGAGCATGAGCGCGGACAGGTCGTAGTCGGTACGCCGCTCGGTCTGGCGCCAGTGCACGAAGAACCGGAGCAGCTCGCCGTCCACGGGTGACAGCGAACCGCGCGGCAGCATGCCGAGCCCGGGGCTGACGGCCTTGCCCGACAGGGGCAGCGCCACGTCGAGCACGGCCGGGTCGACGATCAGCTCGCCGGGGTCGGGCAGGCGGCTGGAGATCTCCTCGTCCAGGTGGGCGAGCAGCTGACCGAGGACCTCCTCGTCGAGCGGGGGGCGGACGTCGGGGGTCGTCCAGGCCCTGCCGTACCGGTTGGTGAAGACCCGGTCCGCGGGGGCGAGCCGGTTCTGCAGGTGCTCGCGCAGGGAGAGCAGCACGCGGCCGGAGGCGCGTGCGGCCGACCGCCGCGCTGCCTCCAGGACGGCGGAGCCGCCGCTCACGCGCAGCAGGTGGTCGAGGCGGCGCAGCAGCGCGCCGGGCGTGTTCTCCAGCAGCGAGAGGGCCTCCTCGGTACGGCCCGCGGCCAGCGCGGCCTCGACCCGGCTGTCGAAGCCCGCCGCCTTGCGCGCACCCCTGGCCACCTCGAAGACCTGGGCCGCCCCGGGGAACTGCGGGTACTCGTGGGGGTGCAGCCGCTCGCCGAGCCGCTTCCACTGCTCCCGGTGGCGCTGCACGTCCCCGTGCTTGGCCGTCGGGACGGTGTCCAGGGCGGCCAGCAGGATGCGGCGTTCGGCACGGCGGAAGGAGCGCAGGCGGGTGGGGGTGGCCAGCGTGACGTCGCCGCCGGAGCAGGCGCAGGCCAGCCGGAGCACGTCTGTCACGGTGTCGACGAGCAGCGGCTGCCCGGCCGCCAGCCGTACCTCGTTGATGACGGCCCGGTTCTCGCGTACCGGGACGCGCTCGGGCCGCTCGTCGGCGCAGAAGGCGGCCAGCTCGCGCAGGGCGGCCAGGTCCTCGGCGGCGAGCGGGACCTCGGAGCCGGCCAGCGAGAGGTATAGCTCTCGCGCTTCGTCGCGCAGGTTGCCGCCCAGCTCCAGCACGGTCACCCGGTCGCGGGCCAGGGGGACCAGCTCGGCGTGCGCGGCCAGCAGGTCGGCGTAGGTGTGCTGGTAGCCGCCGTATCGCGGCAGGTCGAGCAGGTTGAGGACGTCCGGCCGCAGCCGGGTGGCGGCGACCGGGTCGAGCATGGCCTCGCGCAGCAGCCCGGCCCAGAACTCCAGGGTGTCCGGGACGTTCCTGGGGAAGTCGATGAAGTAGGCGTTGTGCTCGACGTGGTCGCCGACCAGGCGGCGGACCGCGCCGAGGACACGCACGCCCAGGTCGATCACCTGCTCGCCGGGCAGCCCCGCCAGGCGGGCGAGCAACGCCGGCGAGCAGGTGAAGCCGACGCTGAGCAGCGCCGCGTCGAGCTGCCGGGCGGCCGCCTCCCCCCAGCCGGGCGTGCCGTCCCCGGCGGCGCGGACGGGAACACGCAGGCGCCGGGCAATGATGAGATCTTCCACGGAGGAACGATAGAGGGTGGACATGTGGGGATCGCCACCGAAATAGCGACGCCTGCGGCCTCCACGGGCCGTCAGGTGCCTGGGGCGCGGTACTGCACCTCCTGCCTCGTCGCCTCGTCGATCTCCTCGGGTGTCAGCAGGACGACCGTCCTGGTCCGGGCCGCGCCGGACGCCGACACCGCGAGGCCCACGGCGGCCATGCTCACGTTGTCCGGCATGTCGGCGATGGCGTACAGGTCCATCTCGCCGAAGGCGAAGTACATCTGCTCGATCCGGCCGCCGACGCTCTCGGCCATGCGTTCGGCCGCCTCGCGGCGTGCGGTGCCGCCCTCCTGGAGCACGCCCTTGATGCCGTCCGCGGTGTAGTTCAGCTGGATGAGGTACTTGGGCATGGGTCGACCCCTTTCCGTGCCACCGCTCCCGTGGGAACGGCCGTGCCTGCGGTCACCTGGACGGGGTTCTCGGCTTCGGGTGACGCTAACCCCAGGCGCCGGTGTGGTTTGCGCCTGCGCGATGGGCGCCGCCCGGCCCGGCGGGCCGGCGGGGGCGGACCCGGCGTGACTTCGCAAGTTCTTGGAGTACCAAGACCGAAGGTAGACGTGAAGACCTCTCGCAAAGCATTCTGACGTGCGAAAGTGGTCGCACTGTGATTGCTCCCCCAGCGTTCCCTCTCGACCTGGTCGCCATGCCGAACGGCGATGTCCTCGTGCTGCCCGCCGTGTGGCCGGTACGGCTGACGCCCGAGCAGCAGCATCAGCTCGCCGAGATCCTCTCGACCCACAACCGGCATGAGGGCGAACCGGAGTCCTGACATCCCGGGCGAGCCGATCGCCGCGGGCGCCCGCCGCGATCAGCTTCTGTTCGCAAGGCCTTCCCCGGACGTCGGTGTCGTCCGGCGGGAGGGGCGGGCGGTGGCGCCCGCGACGCACGGGTCACTCGGTCAGGAACGCCGGGACCGGGTCACCGGGCGGGCAGGACGTTCAGGCGCTTCAGCAGGTCGCGGGCCAGCGGGATGCGCTTGCCCGTGTCGCCGTCCTGGACCACGTCGATGTTGAGCGCGAAGGTGTACAGGCGGCCGCCGCGCTCGACCCAGCCCACCCACCAGCCGACGCTCGGCGTGACGTCGAAGGCCCAGCCGGTCTTGCCGTACAGGGTGTAGCCGTCCTTCTCCTCGATCTTGAGCATGTCGGCGACCAGACGCTGGTTCTTCACCGACGCGGGCAACTGCCGACGGGCGAACCTGGACAGGAAGCGCGTCTGCTCGACCGCCGAGATCTCCAGCGGCCCTTCCAGCCAGAACGTGTCCACCACGCCGCCGACCTCGCGGTTGCCGTAGCCGAGCCGGTGGAGCCACTGCTGTTCCCGCTTCAGCCCGATACGGCGGGCGATCGTCTGGAAGACGGGCACGTTGGAGGCCCTGATCGCGTCGCCGAGGTTCATGTCCTTCTCCCACTCGGGGAAGCGCTGCGGCTTACCGCCGTACGGGATGACCTCCTTGTCGTCCTTGACGGCGCCGGTCTCCAGCGCGACGAGGGCGTGCGGGATCTTGAAGGTGGACGCGGGGATCAGGCGGCGTTCGGCCCTGGCCCGGTCGACGACCGTGACGCGGCCGCTCGAGACGTCGAGGAGGGCGAAGGCGCCGCGGACGCCTGCCTGGTCGAACAGCGCTCGCAGGTCATCGCGCACGATCGGCCCCGGCTGGACGGTGACCTGGACGGGGGTGGTGGAAAGGGTGGCGTGGGCGGTTCCGCCGAGCAGCGCGGAGACCGCCACGAGGGCGGCGCCGGCCATCATCTGGGGACGTTTCATGCCGGAGATCAGATCAGCACCGCGAACGACATGTCCAATAGTGATATCGCCCCAGATCGATGGAGATTCCGATATCGCGCCTGGCAGACGCCATGAGAGGGCCCGACCTTCGCTGGAAGGCCGGGCCCGAGGGTCGTCATCTTCTTGCTGGAAACTTCCGAAAAACAGCGACAGCTTTCTGCAGGAAGCCGTCAGGCCGGATCATGACGCGGCAGCTGACGATCCGTCACGCGGGCGCGTTGCGGGGCGTGCGGTGCTTCAGCGTGATCCGGTTCGAGCGTCGCGCCGGTTCGAGCGTGATCGTGCGGGCCGTTGCCGGAACATGGCGTAGGTCGTGCGTGATCATGATGGTCGTGCGTCCCTCCATCAGCCGCGCCAGAGGCTCCATGATCCGCGCCGCGGTGGCCTCGTCGAGGCCGGTCATCGGCTCGTCCAGCACCAGCACGGGCGCGTCGCGCAGGATGGCCCTGGCGATCGCGATGCGCTGGCGCTGCCCGCCCGACATCAGCCGTCCCCGCTGCCCGATCGGTGTGTCGTACCGCTGGGGCAGAGCGTTGACGAAGTCGTGCACCCCGGCTAGCACCGCCGCCTCCACGACCTCGTCGAGTGTCGCGTCCGGCCTGCCGTACGCGATGTTGTCCCGTACGGTCCCCGAGAACAGCAGGCTCTCCTGGTGGAGCAGCGTGATGTTGTCGCGGAGAGAGGCCATGGTGACGTCGCGGATGTCGGTGCCGTCGAGCAGGACGCTTCCCGCCAGCGGGTCGTAGAAGCGCAGCAGCAGCTTGGCCAGCGTCGACTTGCCCGCGCCGCTCGGCCCCGTCACCACCACCAGCTCGCCGGGCGACACGGTGAACGACACGTTCTGGAGCGTCGGCCGGCGGCGCTGCGGATAGGTGAAGGAGACATGGGCGAACTCGATGTACCCCCGGCTGCGCGTGGCCAGCGGTACGGCGGAGGCCTTGTCGGCGACCGCGGGACGGGCCTTCAGCACCTCCATGACCCTGTCGGAGCCGGCCGCCGCCTCCGAGACCGTCAGCGCGATCTCGCCGAGCTGCTGCACGGACGGATACAGGTAGGCCAGGTAGGCGGCGAACGCCAGCAGGCCACCGATGGTGAGGCGTCCCGAGGCGATCTCCCAGGCGCCGAAGCCGATGATGACGATCAGGCAGAGCGTCTCCAGCACCTGGACGGCAGGGCCGTACGCGCCGGACAGCCACGCCTGCGTCATGTTCGCCCTCAGCCAGGTGCGCCCCTCCCTGTGCAGGTGGCGCGACTCCGACTCCTGGCGGTTGTACGCCTGGACGAGTGACTGGTTGGACAGGCTCTCCTCGATGACGCTGTTCATCGCCCCGTTGCTGAGCCGCTCGCGGGCCGCCGCCGTCCTGAACCTGCCGGCGAACAGCTTGGACACCAGCAGGAACGCGGGGACGAGCGCCATCGTCACCAGGGCCAGGTCCCACCGGATGTAGAAGGCGGCACCCGCGAAGAACACCACGCTGGCGACGGTGGTCAACACCTTGACAAGCCCTGACCCGACCAGTTCCTCGATGGCCGCCACGTCGTCGGTGAGCCTGGCCATCAGGTCGCCCAGCTTGCGGTTGTCGAAGAAGTCGGGTGTGAGGGTCTCCAGGTGCGCGAAGATCCTGTCCCTCAGCTTGAGCAGGAAACGTTCGGCGCCGAGCGCCGTGACATAGGTGGCGCCGAAGGAGAACAGGCCCGCGATCACGGCTACGCCCAGCCAGACCGCCGCGGGGCTCCAGAACGCGGCGAGGTTGCCGGAGCTGAGCACCTCGTCGGTGATGTAGCCGAACAGCGCGATCCCCGCCACTTCACACAGCGCGGCCAGGAGGGCGAGGACGCCGCCGACGGCGAACAGCTTCCGGAGGCCACGGGTGTCGGGCCAGAACTCCTTGAACGTCCTGCGGATGGTGACAGCCGGGGCGAGGGGGGAGCTGTCACGAGCATTAAATGAGAGCCGACGGATTATCCATCGGCTCTCACGAGAACTAACTACCACCATCCCCACCAGCGCCGGCGCCAGCCCCAGCCGCCGCCGCAACCGCACCGGCGACGCCAGCAGCCTCCGCCCCAGCCCCAGCCGTTCTGAGAGGTCGGGTAGATCCGTGTGAGAGTCATCGTTCCTCCCCGTGAAGTGGCTCTCGTTTCAATTCAGAACACTAGCACCCAAATCGGGATGAATCATCAATTATCGCGCATATTGAACATCTCTTTGCGGCAGGATCTCAGGGAGATCGGCTGGCCTATTTATGTAAATGCACGTTAAACCCATCACAGGTTTGCGATACCTAGCCGTACCTGGGCAAACGCGACGTCAAGCTGATGCTGTACGGGTGTCAGCGCGCGAAAGTTGCGACCTTGTTTCGTTGTACGGGCAAGGAAGTTCGTGCAACAAATCGGGCGCCAAATTCCAGCCGGGGATGCGGATGTTTCGGCATAAAGATGGTGATTTGACGGCGTGTCGCCAGGGTTATGCCTGCCGCGTCGTCTGCTCGCGGCCCCTCGGTGGGGGCCGGGAGAGTTCCGGCGGATCCCGTACGGCGAGGCGAAGGACCGCGCGCAAGCCACCCGGATCCTCGCGCCGGGCCCCACGAGGGCATGGAGTGACGGCGGGGAGAGCGGGGGAGCCGGAGGGCCGTCGGTCGGGAGGTGGTGCGGGGCCGGGAGGAGCGCTGAACCGTGTGCAGCCGGGAGACGCGTGGCGGCCAGGAGTGGTGCGGGGGCCGGGAGCAGCGCTGGACAGGCGAAGGTGTGCAGCTGGGAGACGTGCGTCGGCCGGACGTGTGCGCAGGCGCGTCGCGGGCCATGTGTGCCATGGCGGAAGCGCGGAACAGGGCGGAAAGCCGGGGTTGGCGGAGGGGACGGGGAGGTCGGTGGACCGCCGGGGTCATGGGGTCCGGCGACGCAGGACCGACGCCGGCGCGGGGAGTGGGGCGGGGTGTGAGGGAGGACGACGGCCGCGGGGGAGTGCGGTGGGGCGAGGGGAGGGGAGCTGCGGGGGTGCGGTGGGGCGCGGAACCGGAGGCTGCGGGGGAGTGGGGTGGGGCGAGGGAACAGGGGGTTGCTGGGGAGTGGGCGGGTTGCGGGACGGAGGCGCAGGGGGTCTGGCGGGAGCGGTGAGGCGCAGGTCGGCCGGCGGGCCGCGGCCTGCGCCTCCGGTGGTCACACCCCCGCGCGGGCGCGGCTGCTGCCGGCCATCGACCGGTCGAACGTCGTCGCCTCCGGGGTCTCCTCCATGTCCTTGTGCGTCTCCTCCATGCGCAGGGCCACTCCGAGCGCGAAGCACGTCGGCGCCCACTCGCCGATGAAGATCCCCCACCGGTCGGCCCTGTCGATGTTCTCGGCGGTCCTGGAGGCCATCCAGGAGATGATGGACGCGCCGATGGCGGCGAACCCCGCGGCGTACATGTGGCTGGACCTGAGGCCCATGGCGTGCAACTTCTTGATCATCTAAGATCCCCCCTTGTCGTGGGGAATCTGCCCTTCCCATCGGACGGAAACCCGACGTGGGACACAAAGAATTGGCATCCGGCGCCTGCCATGCCCGCAGGGGATGGCCGCTCCACTGTCCGACCCACGGTCCGTCTGGCCTGCTGTCTGCTCGACCCGCGGTCCGCCCGGCCCGCTGTCTGCTCGACCTGCGGTCCGCCTGGGCCTACCGTCTGTCCGACCTGTAGTCCGTCTGATCCGCTGTCTGTCCGTCACCCGTAGTCCGACGCCCGTACTCCGTCACCCGTAGTCCGTCTGGCCCGCTCGCCGTCCGAGCCGCCGGCCGTCCCGCAGGAGGAGACCCTGTGACCGCTGATCGCCACCGCCCCGGCTACGTCCGCCGCCGTCTGGGCCGGGCGCTGCTCGGCTACGCCGTCGCCCTGCTCGTGGCCGCCGTGGTGGTGGCCGTCTGGTGGCTGACCCGGTGAGCGCGGCGCCGGCTCGCACCCGAGTCAGGCATTGGCCGTCTACCGCAGGTGGGTCGCCCTGCTGGCCGCGGTGACCATCCTGTCGATCTGCAAGCCGTGGGGGAGGACGCGCTGGGGACGCCGTGTGGCCGCCCGGATCCGCCCGGACGCCAGGACGGTCGTGTCCGCGATGACCGCCACCGGTCACCCGATCGGCGATCCAGAGGACGGCGACGTGCTCGACGTCGCCGGTCCGGACGCCTGGTCGCCGATGGCGGTCGGCGGGTTGCTGAGGTCCTGACGTCCGGGTCGACGGCCCGCTCCTACACGCCGTTCACGCCGTTGAGCAGGCTGGTGCCTTCCAGCAGCTTGCCGAGCAGGTCGGTGATCTGGTCGGTGTTGCCTCGGCTCGGCACCTCCCAGGCCGCCGCGGCGGCCGGGCCCGTTGCCATGCCCAGCGCCAGGACGACGCCGGCGGTCGTGATCGCGAAGCGCTTCATGTTGTGTTCCCCCTTGAAGATCCTTGCCCGGCACGCTATCGATTCCGGTGGCAATGGCCCGTCAAGCACGGGGCTGTGTTCGTCAACGGGATCACGGCCGCGCGGGACGGCTCGCGGTGCAGGGGACGGCCGGCGCCACGGCCGACGAGGTGGCCCTTTTGCCGCCTCTTGGGGCGTCTCCTGGCACCGTGAAGTATGGACTCCTCGGGGGAGCGCTGGTCCGCACTCCGTGACCAGGCCGCCCGCCTGGCCTTTCCCGACTGGGTGCCCGGACCCGACGACTGGACCTCCCTGTACACCAGCTTCGAGGAGGGCGGCGCCCCGCTGACGGAGGTGGCCGTCTACCGGGGCCACGACCGCATCCACTTCATCCGCTACACCGGCAACGAGCTGATCGCGTTCTGGACCAGGCTGGTCGACCGGATCGCCGAGTGACACCCGCCGCTGAACCGCGAAATTGTCGGTCAGGTACGAAAGACTGATGCCATCATGGTGATCTCCCCTTCGCTTCCCTTCACTCCCGTGCGCTCGCCCTCGGGCGACATCGTGGTGTTCTACACCGGCACGGAGCCGCGCATGACGCGCGAACAGGCGCTGGCGCTCGCCGACCAGCTACGTGAGCTGGCCACCGAGACCCCGCCCACCGGCATGGCCGCCGGGATCCTCTGCGGAGCCGACCGGCGGTGACCCCGGCCGCCTCCAGGACCCCGGCCGCCTCCAGGACCCCGGCCGCCTCCAGGACCCCGGCCGCCTCCAGGACCGCGTCCGCCGGCCCGGATGAAGGCATGCGCCTGTACGTCGAGCTGGCGCTGACCGCCGCCGAGCGGGAGCGGGTCCGCGCGCTGGCCGGCGACGTGCCGGTGTGGTTCGCCCGGCCCAAGGAGCACACCGCCCGCGACGCCGAGGCGTTCGCCGGGGCGCGGGTCGCGGTCGGCAACTGCCCGCCCGAATGGCTGCCGGCGGCGCGCCACCTGCGGTGGCTCCAGCTGTCGTCCATGGGCGTCGACCGGTACGTGGGCCTCGACTGGGCCACGCTCGGGCGGCGGATCACCGTCACGAACGTGTCGGGTGCGTTCGCCGACCCCGTCGCCCAGACCTGTCTGGCGGGCATCCTCGCGCTGTACCGGGGGGTCGACGAGCTGGTCCGGCTGGGGGAGCGGCGGACCTGGTCGGACCGGCCGCTCCGGCCGGGGCTGCGGCTGCTGACCGGGGCCTCGGTGGTCGTCCTCGGGGCCGGTACGATCGCGCGGCGGCTGGCCGAGCTGCTGGCCCCTTTCGGCTGCCGCGTCACGCTCTACTCCCGCAGGATGACCCCGGACGAGCTCGACGCCCTGCTGCCGGGGACCGACGTGCTGGTAGGGCTGCTGCCCGGCACGCCTGAGACGGCCGGCCTGCTCGACGCGACCCGGCTGGCGCTGCTGCCGCCCGGCGCGATCTTCGTCAACGCCGGGCGCGGCTCCCTGGTCGACGAGGCGGCGCTGGTGGCGGCGCTGCGCGAGGGACGGCTCGGCGGCGCGGTCCTCGACGTGACGGCCACGGAGCCGCTGCCGCCCGGGCACCCGTTGTGGAGCTGTCCGAACACGCTGCTCACCCAGCACACGGCGGGCGGCTCCGACCGGGAGTCGGAGCAGATCCTCGAGATCTTCGAGGACAACTGGCGCAGGTTCGTCGCGGGCCGGCCGCTGCGCAATGTCGTGCAGTGGTCGCGCGGGTTCTGAGCACCGGCCGGGCGGCAGGATCGCCCGTGCTCTCCCGCCAGGCGGCGGTCGAGAGTTTTACCTTTCCCGCAGCCAGGCCGCTGACCTGGGGTTTCGCGTGCTGCGTGCTGTGAGCGTGATCACACGTCACCGATTTGTGACCAGTCGCCCCCTTGCTGGGGCGGTTGGGCCGTTTGTACGGTCCCTTCATTGCCACTTAACAACTTGTTCAGTGCAGAGAATCGAGACGTTCGATGGCAGCTGAGCCCTTGGGCGACCGGATCCGTGCCTACCGTCTTATGCGCCAGATGACCGTCAGGGGTCTGGCGGCACAGGCACAGGCCAGCGCCAGCTTCATCAGCCAGTTGGAGCGCGGCCAGACCAGTGCCAGCGTCGGGATGCTGCGGCGGGTCGCCGTCGCGCTCGGCATCACGGTGGCCGATCTGTTCAGCGAGGACGAGGTGGACGGCCACCGCATCGTCAGGCGGTCCGAGCGCCCCGAACTGCACGCGGGACGCGGATCGCGCAAGTACCTGATCTCGCAGCGACCACTCCAGAACCTGGAGGTGTACAGCGGCGAGTTCGACCCGGGCGCATCCACCGGCGAGGAGCAGTACACCCACGGCGACTCGCAGGAGATCCTGCTCGTCCTGCGCGGCACCGTCACCGTCCATCTTGGGGACAGGGAACTGTCCCCGATGGGTCCCGGCGACAGCGTCGAGTACCGCACCTCCATCCCCCACCGCGTCGTCAACGACGGCGACGAGGAGGCCGAGGTCCTCTGGATCATCGGCCCCCCCACCCCCGACTGAACCCCACACGAACCCCACATCACGCTCTACGAGGGGGCAACCCCATGCTCATCCGACCCAAGCGACTGGCCGGTACGGCCATCGCCACGGCCTCCCTCCTCCTGGTCGCGGCCTGCGGCGGCAGCGCCGCCGCGCCCGCGGACATCGACCTCGGTTCGGGACCCGCACAGTCCGGAGCCGTGAAGAAGGACGCCCTGAAGGGCGTCAACATGACCTTCGTCTCCTACGGCGGCGTCTACCAGAAGGGCCAGCAGGACGCGGCCATCGACCCCTTCGCCAAGGAGTCGGGCGCCCAGGTGCTCCAGGACGGCCCGACCGACTACGCCAAGATCAAGGCGCAGGTCGACTCCTCCAACGTCACCTGGGACGTCGTCGACACCGACTCCATCTGGGCCGAGGCCCAGTGCGGCAAGCTGCTCCAGCCGCTCGACTACACGATCATCGACAAGTCGAAGGTGCCGGCGGGCCTGGCCACCGAGTGCAGCGTCCCCGCGATGCAGTACGGCATGGTCCTCGCCTACAACAAGGACAAGTTCGGCGCCAACCCGCCGCAGGGCTGGGCGGATTTCTTCGACACCGCGAAGTTCCCCGGCAAGCGCGCCGTCCCCGGCATCCCGGGCGACGCGGCGCCCGGCCCGTACGAGGCCGCGCTGGTGGCCGACGGCGTGGCCGCCGACAAGCTCTACCCGCTCGACGTCGCCAGGGCCACCAAGAAGCTCGACGCCGTCCGCGGCGACCTGGTCTTCTGGAAGACCGGCGCCGAGTCGCAGCAGCTGCTGGAGTCGGGCGAGGTCGACATGGTCATGATGTGGAGCGGCCGCGCCTACGCCGGCATCAAGAACGGCGCGAAGTTCGACGTCCAGTGGAACGAGTGGATGCCGATCATGGACTCGCTGAGCGTTCCCAAGAACGCCAGGAACCCCAAGGCGGCCATGGCGATGATCAACTACTACCTGGGCGCCCAGCAGCAGGCCAAGCTCACCGAGCTGACCTCCTACTCGCCCATCCACACCGACGCCCAGCCCAAGCTCGACGAGCTCGGCACCTCCTTCCTGACCACCCGCCCCGAGATCGTGGACAAGAGCCTCAAGGTGGACGGCGCGTGGTGGGCGAAGAACCAGCCCGAGATGATCGAGAAGTGGTCCGCCTGGCTCGGAGGCTGAGCGCGCCGTGAAAGAGAGAACGGCGGGGCCCGCGCTCCTTCTGCTGCCCGCGCTCATCGCGCTCGGCGTCTTCTTCCTCTACCCGTTGGGGTCGATGCTGGTCAGCGCCTTCACCGACCCGGAGCCCGGCCTGGGCAACTTCGCCTGGTTCTTCGGGGAGCAGGCCAACATGCAGGTGCTCGGCAGGACGTTCAGCACCGCGCTGTGGGTGACGCTGGTCGCGCTGGCGCTGTCCTACCCCTACGCCTACGCGATGACGATCGTGGGGGCGCGGGCCAGGGCGATCCTGACGCTGCTGGTGCTGGTGCCGTTCTGGACCAGCCTCATGGTGCGCACGTTCGCCTGGGTGATCCTGCTCCAGGACACCGGTGTGATCAACAAGGCGGTGGGCGCGCTCGGGATGGGGCCCTTCAGCCTCATCCGCACCCAGACCGGCGTGGTCATCGGCATGGTGCAGCTGCTGATGCCGTTCATGGTGCTGCCGCTCTACGCGGTCATGAGCGGGATCGACCGGCGGCTGCTGCCCGCGGCCACCAGCCTGGGCGCGCACCCGGTCACGGCGTTCGTCAAGGTGTACGTGCCGCTGTCGCTGCCCGGCGTCTCGGCCGGGTGCCTGACGGTGTTCATCAGCGCGCTCGGGTTCTACGTGACGCCCGCGCTGCTGGGCTCGCCGACCGACGCGCTGATCTCGCAGCAGATCTTCACCCAGGTGAACGGCCTGCTCAAGTGGGGCCGCGGCGGCGCGATGGGCGTCGTGCTGCTCGGGCTGACGCTCGCCATGATCGCGCTGCTGGGGCTGACGCTGCGCCGTACCGGGAAGAAGGTGACGGGATGAGGGCCCGCTGGCCGCTCTGGGCCTTCTGCGCGCTGACGGGCGTGTGGCTGGTCGTCCCGGCGCTGATCGTGGTGCCGCTGAGCTTCACCGACAAGCCGTCGCTGAAGTTCCCGCCGGACGGCTACTCCACCCGGTGGTACGAGAACTTCTTCGGCGACGCGGCGTGGATGTCCGCGCTCGGCACCTCCGTGCAGGTGGCGCTGCTGGTCACGGTCGTGGCCACGACGCTCGGCACGGCCGCCGCGCTCGGCCTGACCAGGGCGAAGATCAAGGGTCTTGCCCTGGCCCAGGGCTCCATGCTGGCGCCGATGATCGTGCCGGGCGTCGTGCTGGCCATCGGCACGTACGCGGTGTTCCTCAAACTGCAGCTCGTGGGCACGCTCGCCGGGTTCGTCATGGCGCACACCGTGCTGGCCCTGCCGTTCGTCATCATCCCGGTCACCGCCTCGCTGCGTGGCTTCGACCGGCGGCTGGAGGACGCGGCCGCCAGCCTCGGGGCGAGCAGGTGGACCGCCTTCCGCAGCGTGACGCTGCCCCTGGTCGCGCCCGGCGTGGCCTCGGGGGCGCTGTTCGCCTTCGTCACCAGCTTCGACGAGGTGGTCGTCTCGCTGTTCATCCAGAGCCCGTACCTGCAGACCCTGCCGGTGAAGATGTACGCCAGCGTCACCAGGGAGACCGACCCGACCATCGCCGCCGCGGCCACGATGATCATCGCGCTCACCACGACGCTCGTCCTCGTCGCCACCTTCTTCGTCGCCAGGAGGACCCGTGCCAAGTAGCATCCAGCTCACCGGCCTCACCAAGACCTACCACGACTTCGTCGCCGTCGACGACGTGTCGCTGACGATCGAGCCCGGCGAGTTCATGACCCTGCTGGGGCCCAGCGGCTCGGGCAAGACCACGACGCTCAACATCATCGCCGGGTTCGTCAGGCAGACCAGCGGCGAGCTGACCGTCGACGGCACCTCCATCAGCGCCACCCCGCCGCACCGGCGCGACATGGGCATGGTCTTCCAGCACTACGCCCTGTTCCCGCACATGACGGTCGCGGAGAACATCGCCTTCCCGCTCAAGCAGCGCAAGGTGCCCAAGGCCCAGCGCGCCGAACTGGTGGCGGCCGCCCTGGCCACCGTCCACCTCGGCGACTTCGGCCACCGCTACCCGCGCGAGCTGTCCGGCGGCCAGCAGCAGCGCGTCGCCGTCGCCCGCGCCATCGTCTACAACCCCCGGGTGCTGCTGATGGACGAGCCGCTCGGCGCGCTGGACAAGAAGCTGCGCGACTGGCTCCAGCTCGAGATCAAGCGCATCCACGCCGAGCTCGGCACCACGTTCGTCTATGTCACGCACGACCAGGACGAGGCGCTGGTGCTGTCGGACCGGATCGCGGTGTTCAACAAGGGCCGCATCGAGCAGGTGGGCCCCGCCGCAGAGCTGTACGAGCGGCCGAAGACGTTGTTCGTGGCCAAGTTCCTCGGCGAGTCGACGGTCCTGCGCGGGCCCGTCTCCGGCCAGGGCATCGGGGTGTGCGCGCGCCTGCTGGACGTGCGGGGCGGCATCGACGGCAAGGACGGCGCCCTGGTGGTGCGGCCGGAACGGCTGGCCGTCCGCAAGCCGGGACACGAGGCCGAGCCCGGCTGGAACGCCCTGCCCGCGACCGTCACCGGCGAGATCTACCTGGGCTCCAGCCGCAAGCTGGAGCTGAAACTGCCGGACGGCAGCCCCGCGCTGGTCCGCGAGCAGGCCGGCGGCCTGAGCGAGGCCCGTGCGGGCGACGAGGTGACGCTGACCTGGCGCGTCGCCGACTCCGTCCTCCTACCTGACGAAAGCGACGCGGAGGCTGTGCTCACGTGAATCTCACCAAGGACTTCGCCAACGGAGGAGTCTCCTTCTGGTACCGGCAGATCGGCGTCCCCGACCGCAGGGCGGCCCTGCCGGGCGCGCGTGACTACGACGTCGCCATCGTGGGCGGCGGCTACACCGGCCTCTGGACCGCCTACTACCTGAAGAAGGCCCAGCCCGACCTGCGGATCGCGATCCTGGAGAAGGAGTTCGCCGGATTCGGCGCCTCCGGCCGCAACGGCGGCTGGCTGTCGGCCGAGTTCGCCGGCTCGCGCGAGCGGCACGCCAAGGCGCGCGGCCGCCAGGCGATGATCGACCTGCAGCACGCCATGTTCGCGTCGGTCGACGAGGTCATCCGCATCGCGGGCGAGGAGGGCATCGACGCCGACATCCACAAGGGCGGGCTCATCCACACCGCCACCAACCCGGCCCAGCGCCGGCGCCTGCACGAGGAGCTCGACGAGCTGCGCGCGTGGGGTTACGGCGAGCAGGACCTGCGCCTGCTCGAACGCGACGAGCGCGAGTCGCGGCTGCGCGTGGCCGGCGCGCTCGACGCCACCTTCAGCCCGCACTGCGCCCGCATCCAGCCGGCCAAGCTGGCCGTGGGCCTGGCCAGGGTGGTCGAGGCGCTCGGCGTCGACATCTTCGAGGGCACCACGGTCACCGCGATCAGGCCCAGGCAGGCGATCACCACCAGGGGGGTGGTGAAGGCGGAGTACGTCATCCGCGCCACCGAGGGCTTCACCGCGGGCATCGAGGGCCAGCGCCGCCAGTGGCTGCCGATGAACAGTTCGATGATCGTCACCGAGCCGCTGCCCGCCGACGTGTGGAAGCACCTCGGCTGGGAGGACCGTGAGCTGCTCGGCGACGAGGCGCACGCCTACATCTACGCCCAGCGCACCGCGGACGACCGGATCGCCATCGGCGGGCGCGGCGTGCCGTACCGGTACGGCTCCCGCACCGACGACCGCGGCGCCACGCAGCGCTGGACCGTCGAGTCGCTGTGGCGCATGCTGGTCAAGCTGTTCCCGGCCGCGGCCGACGCGCGCATCCAGCACTCATGGTGCGGCGTGCTCGGCGTGCCGCGTGACTGGTGCTCGACCGTCCACCTCGACCACGCGACGGGGCTCGGCTGGGCGGGCGGCTACGTCGGCAGCGGCGTCACCACCACCAACCTGGCCGGTCGCACCCTGCGCGATCTGGTGCTGCGGCGGGACACCGAGCTGACCGCGTTGCCGTGGGTGGGCCGCCAGGTCCGCCAGTGGGAGCCCGAGCCGCTGCGCTACGCCGGCGTGCAGCTCATCTACACGCTGTTCCGTGCCGCCGACCGGCGGGAGAACGACAGGGGCACCTCCACCTCCGGATACGCCCGCCTGGCCAACCTGATCGCGGGGCGCTGATGACGCATCTGAGCGACGCCTTGTCCGTGGCGATGCCGCCGGCCGTGCCCAAGCCCACCAGCCTGACCGGCCAGCGCGAGTCGACGCTGGAGCTGTGGCGTGACGGCGGCGCGGAGACCGGCGTGTGGGAGTGCGAGCCCGGCACCTTCACCGCCGTCCGCGACGGCTTCCACGAGATCTGCCAGATCCTGACCGGCAGGGCCACGCTGACCGCGGACGACGGCCAGGTGACCGAGCTCGTCCCCGGCTCCACCGTGGTGCTGAACGACGGGTGGAAGGGCACATGGGTGGTGCACGAGACCATGCGCAAGATCTACGTCACAATTGACACTAATCCTATCTGATTAGTAGATTACCGGACGGCCCGCCGCGTGGCGGGCCGTCTTTTCGGTGTATTTCCTGCTTTTCCTACTGGGATTGTGATATGAGTAAGCGCATCGCCCTGGCCCTCGCCGCCCTCCTCGCCGTCTCCGCCTGCGGATCCAACGGCGCGGGCGACACCGCGGCAGGTGCCGCCGCCAACCCGTACAAGCTCCTCCAGCCGGGAATCGTCAGGACGGGGACGCTGACCGACGCGCCGCCGAACGTCTTCCTCAAGGACGGCAAGTTCACCGGATTCGACAACGACCTGTTCACCGCCGTGGCGGCCAAGGCCGGCCTCAAGGCGGAGTTCGTCGGCACCGACTTCTCCGCCCTGCTGTCGCAGGTGGCCACGCACAAGTTCGACGTCGGCAGCTCCTCGATCACGATCACCGAGGCGCGCAAGAAGACCGTCGCCTTCACCAACGGCTACGACTTCGGCTACTTCGGGCTCGACGTGCCCGCGGACTCGGCGATCAAGTCCTTCGAGGAGCTCAAGGGCAAGCGGGTGGTCGTGGTGCAGGGCACCGTCCAGGACGACTACGCCACCCAGCAGGGCCTCGACCCGGTCCGGGTGCCCGACTACAACGGCGCGGTCAACCAGCTCAAGGCGGGCACCGCCGACGCCTGGATCTCGCCGGCCGAGATCGGCGAGACCAGCGCCAAGGAGAGCGGCGGCACGATCGTGCTGGCCGCCAAGCGGCTCAGCCCGGCGCCGACGGCCTTCGCGGTCGCCCACGACAAGCCCGAACTGCTGGACGCGCTGAACAAGGCGCTGGACGAGGTCATCGCCGACGGCACCTGGAAGAAGCTGCAGGACCAGTACTACCCCGGGCGTCCCGTCCCCGCGGACTTCAAGCCGGGTAGCGCGGGCGCCAGGTGATGGACTGGCTGTCGACGCTGTGGCGGATGTTCTTCGACTGGGAGTCGATGCGCGAGGCGCTGCCCGACATGCTCACGGTCGGGCTGCCCAACACGCTGATCCTGGCCGGCGTCTCCGCCGTGCTCGGCACGGTCCTCGGCATGCTGCTGGCCATGGCGGGCATCGCCAGGACCCGGTGGCTCAGGTGGCCCGCGCGCCTCTACACCGACGTCTTCCGCGGGCTGCCCGCCGTCGTGACCATCCTGCTCATCGGCGTCGGACTCGCGCCCGTCGGGATGCGGATCTGGGGGCCCAACCCCTACCCGCTGGGCATCCTCGCGCTGTCCCTCATCGCCGCCGCCTACATCGGGGAGATCTTCCGCTCGGGCATCCAGAGCGTCGAGAGCGGCCAGCTCGAGGCGGCCCGCGCCCTGGGCTTCTCCCGCGGCGCCGCGCTGCGCCTGGTGATCATCCCGCAAGGGGTACGACGGGTGCTGCCCGCCCTGGTCAACCAGGTGATCGCGCTCATCAAGGAGTCGAGCCTGGTCTACTTCCTCGGTCTGCTGGCCACCCAGCGCGAGCTGTTCAGGATCGGCCAGGACGCGGCGGCCAACACCGGCAACGAGTCCGCGCTGGTGCTGGCCGGGCTGTTCTATCTGCTGCTCACCGTGCCGCTCACCCACCTGGTCAACCACATCGACGGCCGGCTGCGGGCCGCGCCGAAGGAGGCGAGGGCATGAGCGGCGTCGTCACCCGCGACATCCGGCTGTCCTTCGGCGCCACACCCGTCCTGCGCGGCGTGGACCTCGACGTCGCGCACGGGCAGACGGCCTGCGTCATCGGCCCGTCGGGCTCGGGCAAGTCGACGTTCCTGCGCACGATCAACCGGCTGCTCGAACCGTCCGGCGGCGACGTCCTCCTGGACGGCCGGAGCGTGCTGGGGGAGGACCCCGACCGGCTCCGCCGCCGGATCGGGATGGTCTTCCAGCAGTTCAACCTGTTCCCGCACATGAGCATCCTGCGAAACCTGACGCTGCCGCTCCGCAGGATCAGGGGGCTGTCGGCCGACGAGGCCGAGCAGGTCGCCAGGCGCCAGCTCGACCTGGTGGGGCTGGCGGGCAGGGCGGACGCGCGCCCCGGGCACCTGTCGGGCGGCCAGCAGCAGCGGGCCGCCATCGCCAGGGCGCTGGCGATGGAGCCGGAGGTGATGCTCTTCGACGAGGCCACCTCCGCCCTCGACCCCGAACTGGTCAAGGGCGTGCTGGGGCTGATGGCCGAGCTGTCGCGCGAGGGCATGACCATGGTGGTCGTCACCCACGAGATGGGCTTCGCCCGCGAGGCGGCCGACACCGTGCTCTTCCTCGACGAGGGGGTGTCGGTGGAGGCGGGGCCGCCGGCGCGGATCTTCGAGGCGCCGGTCAGCCCCCGGCTCAAGCAGTTCCTGTCGGACGTGCTGTGAGCGTGGCGCCCGGCGCCACCCGCTGGACCTGCCCGCCCGCCGTCCAGGTGTAGGTCACGTGGTCCGACAGGTTGCTGAGCGTGGTGGTGCCGCCCTCGTGGCGCACCGCCACGCTGCCGCCGCCGACGGGGATGCCCGAGATCGACAGCCAGTCGATCCCCGCGGGCAGCGCCGGCTCCGTGGCGATGGCCGCGCCGTTCGGCCGCACGCCGAGCAGGCCCTCGACCACCTGGCTGACCAGCGTGAACGACACCTCCGGGTAGTCGCCGTTGCGCCCGCCCGCGACGTGTTCCTCCTCGCGGGCGGCGTAGATCTCCCGCATCCACCGCCAGGCGGTCTCCGGCCTGCCGGCGCGGAAGAACGTGTCAGGCAGGTAGGTCCACGCCTCGATGTTGTGGGGCCTGCCAGGACCGCCGGCCTGGGCCTCGATCGTGTCGAGGAGCCCGGTGTCGGCGGACAGGCCCTTCAGCGCGGGGAACCAGCTGCTCTCCCTGCCCCAGCCGGTGACGGGGCGGCCGTCGGCGGTGAAACCGCGCACGTCCGTCCACTCGGCGGCGAACCAGTCGCGCAGCTCGGCGGCCCGCCGCAGGTAGTCGTCGCCGTCCAGCCCGCGCGCCCGCGACAGCTCGGCCATGGCCAGGAAGGCCGCGTACCGCGCGGCCACCCCGTCACCCGCCACCGCCAGCGGCTCGCCCTCCAGCTCGTTGTAGGAGGCGGTGCCTTCGAAGATGCTGGTGCCCATCGCGGTGGGCGGCAGCTCGATCGCGTGCCGGTAGTAGTCCCACAGCACCGGGTCGTCGACGTAGGCCCGCTCGCCCGTCCAGCGGTGGCCGACGGCGCCCGCCTCCACCAGCTCGTACACCGCGGGGACCTCCCTGACGAAGTCGCCGGGCCCGCGATAGTCGATCGCCAGGTAGGAGCCGTCGAAGTTGAACGCCCACACCGGACGGCGGCCGTGCTCCTCGGTGGCCGAGGCGGCGAACAGGCGCAGCATCGTGAGGTTGGCCTCGTGCAGGCCGAGCAGGTGGGCGCCGGGGAGCTGGTGGACGAAGTCGCGCAGGTAGAAGCCGCTGCGGTGGGCGTAGCCCGCCCAGTACGAGGCCAGGTAGACGCCCTCGCCGGTGCCTTCCGGCCGCCGCTCGTCCACGTCGACCGGGCCGCGCGATCCGGCCGGGTGCGCCCAGCGCAGCGCCCGGTCGCACGCCCACTCGAACATCGCCACCAGCTCCTCGTTCGAGGAGTCGATACGCATGAAAGCCTTCCGATCAGGGTCCGAGACTGGGCCGGACCACCAGCTCGCCGGGCAGCAGGAGCCCGGACGGGGGAGTGACGCCGTCCTCGATGATCCGCAGCAGCCGGCTGACCAGCGCCTCGGCGATCCGCCGCAGCGGCAGCCGCACCGTGGTCAGCGCCGGCTGCAGGAACGCGGTCACCGGCAGGTCGTCGAAGGCGACGAGGGCCACGTCGCGGCCGATCTCCATACCCTCGGCCCTGGCGGCGGCGTAGACGCCGAGCGCGAGCCAGTCGCCCCCGGCCACGATCGCGGTCGGGCGGTCGGCGCCCGCCAGCAGCTCGCGGGTGGCCGCGACGACCCGCGCGGGCTCGTCACCCGGCACGGCGAACTCCCGGCCCCGCAGGCCGTGGCGGCGCACGCCGGCGCGGAAGCCGTCGCGCCGGTCGTCCATCCACGGCTGCCCGCTGGAGGAGGCCAGGAAGGCGACCTCGCCGTGCCCCCTGTCCGCCAGCAGGCCGACCAGGTCGACCACCGCCTGGACGCTGTCGACGTCCACCCACGCCTGCGGCTGCCCTGGCTCGGTCCTGCCGAAGGCCGCGAAGGGGAAGCCCTCGGCGGTCAGGTAGGCGACCCGGGGGTCATCGCGCAGTATGTCGGACAGCAGGAAGCCGTCCACGGTCCGCGCGGCGAGCAGCTCGTCCAGCGCCTGCTCCTGGCTCTGGCCCGGGCGCGGCCGTACCAGGAGGATCCGGTAGCCGGACTCGCCCGCCGCGGACACGACGGCCTCGAGGAAGCCGCCCATCAGCGGGTTGGGGTTGGCCGGGTCGTCGACCGGCGTCGGGTAGGCGATGATCCGCCTGGTGCCCGACTTGAGGCTGCGCGCCGACTGGTCCGGACGGTAGCCGAGCTCCTCGATCAGCGCGGTCACCCGCTCCAAGGTCTCCGCCTTCAGCCGGTGCGGGGCGTTGAGCGCGTTGGAGATCGTCTGACGTGACACGCCGGCCGCGCGCGCGACGTCCTCGATGGTGACCCCGCGCTCGCGCGGCCGACGTGTCGCCACTCAGTCTCTCCTCAGCTTGAGCAGACCGCCCATGGGCACCTCGACCAGCCTCGCACCCGCGTCGAACCGCAGCCTGTCGGCGCTGACGAGCGTGCCGCCGCAGTCGAAGACCTCGGCGCTCGCCTCGCCCTCGCCGTAGAGGACCACCCGGGGGTCGGAGTCGGCGTTGGCGACCAGCACCTCTCCCGTGTCCGGAACGTCCACGGGGAGCGCGGCGTAGCGGGCGATGATCGTGGTGTCCCCATCGTAGGCCCGCACGAGGGGGTAGCCGTGCTCGGGCTGCGCCGGCTCCAGGGCGCCGAGTTGCAGGGTGTCCAGGTGGGTGCGGAAGACGCCCAGCCAGAACTCGACGGCGGCCAGCTGGTCGGGCCGCTGGGCGGCCAGGTCGACCGACACCTGCGGCACCGAGAACAGCGCGTTGATCAGGTGCACGGCCACCTGCTCGGCCGGCTCGTCCGGGTGCCACAGGATCATGTCCGAGTGCACGGCGACAGGTCCGGCGATCAGCCGCAGGTCGACCGTGCGCTGCCGGTTCTCCTGCGGGCTGAGCGGGCAGTCCATCGCGCGCACCATGTTCGCGTACGGCCACAGGCCCGGCCCCGTGTACGGCTGGCGGTGCTCGATCAGCACGTCCGGCCGCGTCCGGCGGAGCCGCGCGTCGAGGTCGTGCAGCAGCCGCCGCACCCCCTCGTCGACCTCCACGCAGTCGGCGCCGTCACTCGGGGCGGGATCTCCGCCCGGCGTGGCGAACCGGTCCACGAAGTCGATCTTCAGCCCGTCCATGCCCCACCGCTCGACCGCCTGGGCGAGCCTGCCGATGAGGAACTCGCGCACCTCGGGGTGGCGCGGGTCGAGCACGGCCGCGTCCATGTGGTCCAGGTAGCGCAGGAACCTGCCCTCGAAGTGCTCGAAGGCGGCGTTGTGCTTGCCGACGAACGGCAGCGCGTACCACAGCAGGTAGGCCATGCCGTTGTCGCGCACCCTGCGCACATGGCTCGCGATGTCGGGGAAGGCGGCCGGGTTGGGCTCCCAGTCACCGCAGAAGGCGTAGCCGCGCGCCCGGTCGGCGGTCTGCCAGCCGTCGTCCACGATGATCGTCTCGCAGCCGATCCGCCTGGCCAGCCGCGCCTGCACCTCCACCGTCTCCTCGGTGACCTCCTGGTGCATGCTGTACCACGTCGAGTAGGCAGGCAGCCGCGCCTGAAGGGGCGTCGGCGGCAGCTCGCGGCCCTCCAGCCACCAGGCCGCCACGTCGGCCAGCGCGGCCGAGTAGGGCCGCTCCGACACGTCGAGCCTGATCCGCAGCCCGTCGCCCTGCAGGGTGAAGACGAACTCGCCGGTCTCCTCGATCAGCCCGCCGGTGAAGCTGACCTGCGCCACCGTCTCGGCCAGCGCCGCCGTGCACACGTTGGCGCCTGCCGTACCGACCAGGCTGACGACCGGGGAGCCCGTGGTCAGCCTGGCCGTCAGCGGCGCGGCCCAGATCGGCGGCACCCAGCGGGTGCCGCTGCCCGGCGTCCAGAAGGCGGCCGTGCTCACGCACGGCACCCTCCACTGCGCCGCCGTCGCCTCGGGGGCGTCGATCAGCCACACCCCCTCGCCAAGCGGCGTCACGGTGACGCCGGTGGTCCCCGCCACCGCCACCTCGACCCCGCCCGCGTGAACCACGGTCGTCTCGTCGAGCGCGTGCGGCCCCCAGATCTGCATGTCTATCCCTTCGTGGCACCGGCCAGCAGGCCGGAGATGAACTGTCTTTGGAGAACGAGGAAGAGGATCATCATGGGCAGCGAGGAGATCGCCGTGCCCACCATGACCTGGCCGAAGTCGGTCTTGGCCAGCCCCAGCAGGCTGGCGAGGGCCACGGGCAGGGTGTACATCTCGGGCGTGCGCATCGCGATGAGCGGCCACAGGAAGTCGTTCCACGCGCCGAGGAACAGGAAGACCGCCAGCGCCGCCAGGACCGGCCGCATCACCGGGACCACCACCCGCCACAGCACCCGCAGCTCGCCCGCGCCGTCGACCCGCGCGGCGTCCAGCAGCTCGTCGGGTATGGCCAGCAGCGACTGCCGCATCAGGAAGATGCCGAACGGCACCGACAGGCTGGGCAGGATCAGCGCCGGATAGCTGTCGATCAGGCCGATGTCGTTCATCATCTCGAAGATCGGGATGATGGTGACGCCGGTGGGAATGACGAGCGTCGACAGCAGCAGCACGAACAGCAGATTGCGGCCCTTGAAGGTGAACTTGGCGAAGGCGTAACCCGCCAGCAGCGACACCACGATCGCGCCCGCGGTCTGCACCACCGCCACGTACAGGGTGTTGCCCAGCACGGTGACCAGCCCGATCGACTCCTCCAGCTTGGCCGTGTTCGCCACGAGCTGGTCGCCCGGGTAGAACTTCGGCGGCCAGGAGAAGATGTCGGAGTTGGCGTGGGTGGCGGCCATGGCCAGCCAGTAGAACGGGCCGACGCACAGCCCGAACACCACGGCCAGCACGAAAGTCAGCGTCCAGCCTTTCATGTCTTCTGCAACCTCATCTGTGCGATGCCGAACCCGGCCACGATCAACGTCAGGGCGTAGGCGATCGCCGCGGCGTAACCGAAGTCGAAGTAGCGGAAGCCGTTCAGGTACAGGTAAAGGGAGATCGTCAGCGTGGAGTTGTCGGGCCCCCCGCCGGTCAGCACCAACGGCTCGTCGAACAGCTGCAGCGTCCCGATCGTCGACAGCACCACGGTCAGCGCCAGGATCGGCCGCAGCTGCGGCACCGTGATCGACCAGAACCGGCGGACCGGGCCCGCGCCGTCCACCATCGCCGCCTCGTACAGCTCCTTGGCGATGCTCTGCAGGCCGGCCAGGTAGATCACCGCGTTGTAGCCGGTGTAGTGCCAGGTCAGGGCGATGACGATGGAGATGCGGGCCCAGAAGGGGCTGCCCAGCCAGTCGATGGGCGTCACGCCGAAGAAGCTGAGCAGCCAGTTGAGCAGGCCCGCGTCCTTGCGCAGGATCACCGAGAACATCACGCCGTAGGCGACCAGGCCGGTCAGGCTCGGCATGAAGACGCCGAGCCGCCACAGGCCGCGGAGCCGGAGGGAGGCGGAGTTGAGCCCGAGCGCCAGCAGCAGCGCGAGGAACAGCATGATCGGGACCTGGACGACCAGGATCAGCCCGGTGTTCCAGAGCGCGGTCCAGAACAGCGGGTCGTTGACCAGCCGGACGTAGTTGTCGAGCCCGACGAAGGTGCGGGCCGCGCCCGCGCCGGTGGTCAGGCTGATGTACATCGCGGCGAGGATCGGATACGCCTTGAAGACCAGGAAGCCGGCGAGCGCGGGCACGACCAGCAGGTAGGGGACGTTGCGCCGGGTGACGAACGACCGCCTGATCCCCGCCCGCTCCCGCGGCCTGGACAGGGTGAGCGTCATCCGGCGGCCGGCTTCCTGTTGGTCTGCTGGGCCAGCTGCGTGGCGGCCTCGGTCAGCGCCGCGGCCGGATCGGCGCCCTTGAGCAGCACCTTCGTCTGCGCGTCACTGGCGAGCTTCAGCGCCCTGGCGTAGTCGCCGGAGTAGTAGGTGGCGTCGGCGCCCTCGGTGAGCGCGTCGACGAACGTCTTGAGCGCCGGCTGGTCGCCGAAGTACGGCTGGGGCGCGGTGAACCTGGGGTCGGAGTAGGCCGCGGTCAGCGCCGGGAACACGCCGCCCTCCGCGAAGACCTTGTTGATCACCTCGGGCTTGGTCAGCGCGTACTCGACGAACGCGAACGCCTCCTTCTGGTGCGTGCTGGTGCCCGACACCGACAGGTGCGTGGAGTTGACGATCGCGGCGCGCTTGCCGCCCGGTGTCACGGCCGGCGGCTGCATGACCCGCCACAGGCCCTTCTGCTCGGGACGCATCTCGGGGATGTAGCTGACCGCCCAGGCCGCCCAGGGAAGCGCGGCCAGCTTGCCGCTGCCGATCATCTGCTTGGCCGTGCCCTCGCCGGAGGTGTCGGCGAGGATGCCCGCGTCGTTCATCTTCTTGAGCAGGGTCATGGCCTGGACGGCAGGCGCGGAGCCGAGCGTGACCTCGCCCTCCCGGTTGAAGTAGAAGGCGCCCTGCTGCTGGAGCAGCGACTGGTACAGGTCCATGTCGACGCTGCCGGCGGCCGGCTTGTTGAGGCCGAGGAGGAAGGCGCCGGTCTTCTCCTTCAGCTTCTTGCCCGCCTCGATCGCCTCGTCCCAGGTGGTGATCTTCTCCGCGTCGACGCCCGCCTTGTCGAACAGGTCCTTGCGGTAGAAGAAGCCGACCGGGTTGACCTCCCACGGCATCGCGTAGACGCCGCCGTCCTTGCCGGTCACCGTCGGCCACAGCCCCTTGGCGAAGGCGTCCTTGTACTTGTCGGCGCCCAGCTTGCGCAGGTCGGCGAGGCCGCCGGGGAACTTGTCCATGTAGCCGGGCAGGTAGTCGATGCCGATGTGCAGCACGTCTCCCAGGCCCTTGCCGCCGGCGGCCATGCCGATGGTGATCTTGTCCCAGATGGCGGGGTTGCCGATCGCCTGGACGTTGACCTTGATGTTCGGGTTGGCCTTCTCGAAGTCCTTGGCCACGGCGGCCAGGCCCTCACTGGCGGGCTTCCACGACCAGACGGTGATCGTGACGGGGCCGTTCTGCTCCGCGTCGGGGGAGGAGCCGCAGGCCGCGGCGAGTGCTCCGGTGAGGACGACGGCCAGGGCCGCGCGACGGTTGATCATTTCTTTCCTTTCGGGGGGTCAGGGCCTGCGTGTGATACGCAGTCCCTCGGCCAGGCGGTCCACGGCCTGGCTGGGGGTGGTGGCGTGGGGGGACAGCCGGATCCACGGGCCGCGCAGGGTGGTGGTGAGCCCTGCTCGCGCGAGGGCGGCATGGACGTCCGCGGGATCGTGCCCGGGGAGGCGGAAGCAGGCGATGCCGCCGCGCTCCTCAGGGGGCAGGTCGTCGTGCGGGATCTCCGCACCCGCGGCTCTGGCGGTGTCCAGGAGGGCGCCGAGGGTGTCGGCGAGCCTGGCGGCGATGGCATCCACGCCCACGGTGGTGACGAGATCGAGGGCGACGCCGAACGCGGCGACAGCCGGGTAGTCGGGGTTGGTCATGGTGTGCGCCGCCGCGCCGGGGAGCGGCTCGCGTGGATGGCCGCTCGTGCCGTCCGGGGCGGGTGCGGGGGCCTGTTCCGCCAGGGGTTCGCGGACGCCGGACCAGCCGCCGATGCCGGGGGAGAGGTGGCCCGAGACCCGGTCGCGGACGAGCAGGGCGGCGGCGCCCCACCCCGCCCTGAGCCATTTCTGGCCGCCGGAGGCCAGGACGTCGGCCGCCTCCACCTCCAGGGGAACGGCGCCCAGGCCCTGGATGGCGTCCACGACCAGGACCCGGTCGCGGCCGAGGACCTCCTTGAGCGCGCCGAGCGGGGGCCGATGGCCGGTCAGCGCGTCCACGGCGCTGACCGCCAGCGCCCTGACGTCGGAGGTGAGGTGGGCGGCCACGACCTCGGGGGTCACCCGGGGGGCGTCGATCCACCGCACGCGTGGCCCGCCGCGATCCTGCAGGCGCAGCCACGGATAGACGTTGGCGGGGAACTCGCCGCGGCGCACCAGCACCGTGCCGCCCTGGAGGGCGGCTGCCGCCGCGAACAGCGCGTGGCTGGTCGAGGAGACGAAGGCGACCTCGTGCGGCGTGGCCCGCAGGAAGCCGGCGGTGTTCCGCCGCGCCTCCTCGAGCCGGGCGGCCAGCGTGTCCACCGCCCGCTCGCCCCTGCTCGCGCGGGCCGCCTCGACCAGGGTCATGGCGACGTCGTGTGAGATCGGGCCGACCCTGGCGAAGTCGAGATAGCCGGGCAGCTCGTCGAATCGCCCCAGGTAGCGCGCGAGTTGAACGTTCATATCAACAAGGCGTGCCATGGGGGACTCCAGGGGTGGGGGGTAGATATGAGCGTTCAATATAGGGTAATTCGGGCGCGCCGGGAAGACCCCGTGCGCGCCCGATGCTTTCTCAGTACTCGGTGGTCAGCGTGACACCGCTGAAGTCCGTCACGCCGTAGAGGGCTGGCGGCCGTGGCCTCGCCCGCCGGTGGCGGCTCGTCGCCGGACGGTGCCGGGCCCGATCGCGCCGCGGACGCGGGGGCCGGGGGTAACGAGAGGGAGTCGGCCCGGGCGGCGGTCAGGCCACCGGTCGCCAGGCTGAGCGTCAGGGCGACCACGGCCGCCTTCGACAGGGTTCGCGCAATTCTCATCGCCACTCCTGGGGGTGGAGCGCGGGAAGGGCCGGGCCCCCGAGTGTCCACCGGCCGGCCGCACTTATGGAGTGCAAGCGTCCACTTGCCGAAGCGTCCGCGGCTGTCATTCCCGCCGGTCACGACCTATACTCGAACACATGTTTCAGGCTTCGCTGCTCGACCTGTTCGCCGCCGAAGGCCCCGGGCCGCTCGGATCCACGGTCAGGCGCGTCGACCTGGGCCACGGCGCCTGGATCGACCTCAGGCCCGGCTGGATCGGCGGTGCCGACGCCCTGCTCGACCGGCTGATCACCAGAGTGCGATGGCGGGCCGAGCGGCGTCACATGTACGACCGGGTGGTCGACGTGCCCCGCCTGCTGGCCTTCTACGAGGAGGGGCAGGAGCTGCCCGACCCGGTGCTGGACGAGGCCAGGGCAGCGCTCGACGCCCACTACGGCGCCGAGCTCGGCGAGCCGTTCGCCACGGCGGGCCTGTGCTTCTACCGCGACGGCCGCGACAGCGTGGCCTGGCACGGCGACACCATCGGGCGGGGCAGCACCGAGGACACCATGGTGGCCATCGTCTCCGTCGGCGCCCCGCGGGCCCTCATGCTGCGGCCCCGCGGCGGTGGCGGCGCGACCGTGCGGCACGAGCTCGGCCACGGCGACCTCCTGGTGATGGGCGGCAGCTGCCAGCGCACCTGGGAGCACGCGATCCCGAAGACGGCCCGCCCGGTCGGGCCGCGCGTCAGCATCCAGTTCCGCCCCCGCGGCGTCCGCTGACCTTCGCGCTACGCTCGGCTCGGGCGCCAGCATCCGGTTCCGGCCCCGGAGCGTCCGCTGACCTTCGCGCCGGATCAGCTCGTGCGTCAGCATCCGGTTCCGCCCCGGGGTGTCCGCCGACCTCGCGCCCGATCAGTACGCTCGGCTCGTGCCACATACCCTGACCGCAGGTTGGATCACGCTCGTGGGGCCGTCGCCCGCCGCCGCGGCCACGGGCGCCGAGCTGGTCGCCCGATGGGCCGAGCCGCATCGCCGGTACCACACCCTCGACCACCTGCGCGCGGTCCTGCGCGCCGTCGACACGCTGGCGCACCTTGCCGGCGACGCCGACGCGGTACGGCTGGCCGCGTGGTTCCACGACGCGGTGTACGAGGGCAAGGCCGGCTCGGACGAGGAACGCAGCGCCCAGCTGGCCCAGTCCCGGCTGGCGAGATGCGGTCTGCCGCAGGCTCGGGTGGCCGAGGTGGCCAGGCTCGTCCGCCTCACCGCCACGCACGACCCCGACTACACCACCGAGCCGCCCTCCTCGCCTGGGCGCGGGCGGGACGCGAACGGGGCGGTGCTGTGCGACGCCGACCTCGCCGTCCTCGCCGGCGACGACTACGCGGCATACGCGCGGGCCGTCAGACAGGAGTACGCGCACGTGCCCGACGAGCTGTTCCGGCCCGGCCGGGCCCAGGTGCTGCGCCGGCTGATGGACGCGCCCCGGCTCTATCGCACGCCGCTCGCCCACGACCTGTGGGAGGCGAGGGCCCGCGCCAACATGAGCGCCGAACTGGCCACCCTCGAAGCCTGAGCCGCGCCGGTCTTCTCGTGCGCCACCCTGCGGTCAACGCAGTCACGGACGGATCCCGGCCGCTCGGGCCCCACCGCCCCGCGATCAGGCGGCGTCGCGTGCCCCGGCTGGTCTCGCGCAGGGTGCGCCGTCGTCCTGCGGTCCGCGGTGTCGGCGTGCCTGGCTGGTCTCGCGCAGGGTGTGCCGTCGTCCTACTGTCAGCGGTTTCGGCGTGCCTGGCTGGTCTCGCGCAGTGCGGTCAGCGGCGTCGGCGTACCCTCGCTGGTCTCGTGTGGGGTGTGCCGTCGTCCTGCGGTCAGGGGCGTCGGCGGGCCCCGGCTTGTCGCGTGTATCGTCCTGGGTCAGCGGGGTTCCGGGGAGCGGCGCTTGCGGTGGCGCAGGCCGGCGGCGATGAGGCGGGCCAGCAGTTCCCTGGAGCTGACCGGCTCGGCGCCCAGCGAGACGGCCCGCGAGTGCACCGTCTCCGGCACGTCGTAGTGGTCCCTGTCGAAGGCCCGCGCCGGCACCCCCAGCAGCTCCGCGAACTCGTGCAGCTCCTCCAGCGAGCGGTCGCTGACCAGATGGGACCACAGCAGCCCCCGGGGACCGGGCCAGTTCGGGGGATCGATCAGCACCGTCACGCCGTCAAGCGTAAAGCCACCCGCGCCGTGAGGCGGCGCCCCGAAACCGCGGCACTTCCGCCAGTCCTTGGGGCTGGACCAGCTCGAACCGCGCGCCGGCCCCACCCCGCGGCAGGAGACCCAGCCACCGCGGATCAGGCGGTGGGCCGCTCCCCGGGCGATGGCATCAACCGATCGGTTGATGGGAGGTTCATCCAGACCCCTGATGGCCCCGGCAGGCCGCGACGGCAACCTGGAACACGTCAAGCCGTTCCGACCTGGAGAACCGACACCATGAAGATCCGTACCCGCCTGGTCGCTGGAGCCGTCGCCGCCATCGCTCTCACCAGCGGCCTGGCCACCACCCAGGTCGCGCGGGCCGCGGCCGCGGACCCGGCCGTCGTCGAGACCAAGGTGCTGTCCGCCGACGCCGCCCTGAAGATCGCCGACGCGGTGCAGAAGGAGGCGGCCAAGCAGAAGCAGCGTGTGACCGTCGCGATCGTGGACCGCTCCGGCGCCACCCGCCTGATCCTCAAGGGTGACGGCGCCGGTCCGCAGACGGAGGAGTCGGCCAGGCGCAAGGCGTTCACCGCGGTGAGCTTCGGCCAGGCGACCAGCGCGCTGGCGAAGAACCAGGCGCTGGCGGCCATCCCCGGCACGCTCCTGCTCGGCGGCGGCATCCCCGTGGCCGTCGACGGCGCCCCGATCGCGGGCATCGGCGTCGGCGGCGCACCCTCCGGCGACATCGACGAGGCCCTCGCCCAGGCCGGCCTCAAGGCCGTCCAGGGCCTTGGCTGACCCGCTCCACTGCTGCCCGCCGACCCGCCGACCCACTGACCCGACCCGCTGACCTGGGGTGGCCCCCGCTCCTCAGGTCAGCGGGTGCGGCCGACCATCCGGTACGGCACGCCGTCCCCCGCGCCACCCGAGGGCGCGGGGCTGGCGCTGTCCAGGGATACGCTCCTCGATCGCGCGTGGCCCGGGCTCGTAACGGCGCCCCGGCACGCGACTCGGGGCCAACCCTCGCCCCCGGCCTCGGCGAGATCGGAATCGCGACCGACCTCGGACCGGGTCGCGCCGTGACGATCGTCGGGACCAACCCGGATCCGGCCGCGCCGAGACCGGCGTTGGGACCACCCCCCGAATCAAGGCCGCACGGAGATGGGGGTTGGTCTACCGGATCGGGCCGCATCGTGACGATCGTCGGGGCCAACCTCGGATCGGGCCGCGCCGAGACCGGCGTTGGGACCACCCCCCGAATCAAGGCCGCACGGAGATGGGCGTCGGTCTGTCCCGCCGCGTGTTCCTGTTGCCGGGGCGGCCGCACGGCATGCCGCAGGAGGGTGATGAAGATCACCAGCGAAATCCCGTGCGAGGGAGGCCGCCGGATCGTCCTGTCGGGAATCGTGGGAGGCCGGAGGTCACCTGATGCACGTTTTCTCATGCGATGGGCCGTCGCGCCGCGATTCCCCCTTGTCACCGGCCTGCGTAGAGCAGCGGAGCCGGCTGACGGCCACGCTCCGTAGGTTCTCGCATCCCCGACCGGCGGATTCCTGGCCGGCGGTGAATCCCCAATCGGCGGATTCCTGGCCGGCGGATCCCCGGCCGATGCCGAACTCCCGGCCGATGCCGAACTCCCGGCCGATGGGGGATTCCCGGCCCATGGCGGATCTCCGACCGGCGGCGGGCCCTCGGCCGATGGTGGATTCCCGGCCGATGTCGAATTCCCGGGTGGCGGATCATGCCGGGGCGTGCCGGAGCCGCGATGCGGTCGCGGGCGGCCCGCACGAGCGTCCGGTCGCGTCATGACGGGCGATCTCGCGCAGCCGTACCTGCTGCCCGCAGGAGAGGGCGAGGCCGCCGCCACCCCGCAGCTCACGCCCATGCGGATCAAGGCGTCCAGCGAGCTCACAGGGGGCGCGATGGGCATGCTGGAGAGCGCGGATCCGCCCGGCTTCTCGACCGTGCTGCACACCCACGAGGTCGCGGAGCTCTGGTACATCCTGGAGGGGCACTACGACTATCACGTGGCGGGGCGGTGGTTGTCGGCCGAGGCGGGCGCCGTGGTGTTCGTGCCACCGGGATGCCCGCACGGTCTGCGTGCGGGGCCTTCGGGAGGGCGCAAGCTGACGATCTTCGTGCCCGGTGGCACCGAGGGGTTCTTCCGCGACATCCACCGTCGCGCCGAGGCGGGTGATCTCCCGGAGGAGACCATGCGCGCCCTCGACGCGACGTACGGTGTGACCACGCTCGGCCCGTTACCGCCCCTGGACGGCTGAGCCCGCCCGCGCCATGCCGCGTACCACGATCCAGTGGAAGGGCCGGATGACGGCGAAGTAGAGCCGGCCGGTCCAGTGCAGATACCTGATCACGGTCACCATCCGGAAGCGGTCGTCTCCGTCGGAGACGACCGCCAGGTAGGCGGCCAGGTGCGAGTCGCTCGCCTCCAGCAACAGGTGCCGGTCCTCGACGCCTTCGACGACCCGGAAGAACCCGATCCTGCGGCCCGGCGTGAACGGGATGTCCTCGGGCCGCATGCCGCCCGATCCCGGCTGGACGTCCGGGTGGGCCGTGCGCAGCATCCGAGCGAACACGCCCCGCATCCGGTACAGGAGCCGCAGCCAGCCGGGTTCCCATCCGAGCGCGCCCGCGACGAACTCGCGCAGGGTCCCCCGGGCGCGGACCGGCAGCGTGTCGGTGAAGTCGCCGGAGCCGGTCAGGGCGCGCAAGGCGGCGAAGTCGGTGCCCATGCATCCTCCTTTTTAGAGAGTATCCTCTAGAATTATGTTACATCCGGGCTGGCGGCCCGTTCGGGCGGGCGGCTCGGGCCGGTACGGCGGGCGGGTGGCCACCGAGTAGGCCCTGTGGAGGATCGCCAGGCGCACGGCCGCTGACCACTTTCCTGTGAGGAAAACAGGTGCTACTTTCCTGAGAGGAAAGTAGTCGACATCAGGGAAGGCCCATGGACCCTCAGAACGCCCAGTCCTCGCTCGACGACATCAGGCGCCTCCAGGACAAGACCCGCGACGCGATCGTCCGCCAGATGTTCCCGCTGCCCTACGTGGTCGTCTCGGCGCTCGGCATCTTCGCCGGGTTCGCGGCGATCGACCTCCCTCGCCCGTGGTCCATCGCCGGCACTCTGCTCGGGTTCGGCCTGTATGCGGGCATCGGCATCGTGTACGCGCACTGGTCCTCCGTCCGCAGGAAGGCCACCAGCGAGGAGGTGGGAATCTATGTGGCGTTGACGGTCGGCCTCCTGCTCGTCTTCGCCGTCACCAGGATCGTCGCCTTCTTCGTGTTCGGCGTGCCGGCGCACGGACTGCCGTCCCAGGCCACCGTCGCCGGGGCCGCGTCAGCCGTGACGTACGTGGCGATCATTCCCCTGGCCCGCCGGGTCTTGAAGAGGATCGTCGTGCAGGACGGTAGGCGCGGCTGATGGACCCGCTGTTCGACGAGTTCCTGCACGTTCCCGCGCGGTTGTCGATCGTCGCGGTGCTGGCGCCTGCCGACTGGGTGGACTTCGGTTTCCTCAGGGACGCGGTCGAAACCAGCGACTCGGCGCTGTCCAAGCAGGTCTCCGCCCTGGCCGCCGCCGGGTACGTCGCGGTCCGCAAGGGGCAGGACAAGCGGGCGCGGCGCACCTTCGTGCAGCTCACCTCCGAAGGACGGCACGCCTTCCGGCGGCACGCGGCGGCACTGGAACGAATCGTCGAACTCGCCAGGACGCCGGCGGAACAGCACCCGAGGGACGACCAAGGCCATGCCGGCACAGCCGGGGGCTGAGAGCTGCCGGTGACCGTAGGGCGGGACATCGGGGGAGAACCGGTTCAGGGTGCGGGGGTTCGGCTGGGGGCTGAGAGCTGCCGGTGACCGTAGGGCGGGACATCGGGGGAGAACCGGTTCAGGGCGCGGGGGTTCGGCTGGGGGTTGAGGGCTGCCGGTGACCGTAGGGCGGGACATCGGGGGAGAACCGGTTCAGGGTGCGGGGGTTCGGCTGGGGGTTGAGGGCTGCCGGTGACCGTAGGGCGGGACATCGGGGGAGAACCGGTTCAGGGCGCGGCGGCTGGGTCGGGACCCCTCCGATCCGGGGCGGATGCGCCGCGGCGGCCCGCTCCCAAAGTCGCATCCGACAATGGATCTTTGGGCCGAGGCGCTCCCCGGCCGCCCGCCACCAGCATGGTCACCATGTCAAAGACGACCATCCGCGGCGCGCTGGCCGCCGGCATCGCGCTGCTCGCGTTCACGGCGACCCCCTTGACGGCCACCGCGTCCGCCCGCGCCGCCGAACCGCCCTCGCCGTCCCCCGCCTCGCCGTCCCCTGCCTCGCCCTCCGCTTCGCCGGCTTCGCCGTCCCCCGCTTCGCCGGGTGTCCTGCCCAGGCCGAGCGGCCCCCGCGCGGTGGGCGCCACCACGCTGCACCTGGTGGACGACTCCCGCCCGGACCCGTGGGTGCCCGAGGAGAAGGCGCGCCGGCTCATGGTGTCGCTGTGGTACCCGGCGAAGACCTCCACCGGACGGCGGGTGCCGTACATGACGGCGGAGGAGTCGGCGCTGCTGCTGAAGGGGCAGAAGATCACCGGCGTGCCCGGAGACACGTTGAGCAGGACCAGGACCAACGCGATCGCCGGCGCCGCGCCGGTCGGCCGCCGGCGGAGCCTGCCCCTCGTCGTGCTGTCGCCGGGGTTCACCATGCCCCGCTCCTCGCTGACGATCCTGGCGGAGGACCTGGCGAGCAAGGGGTACGTCGTGGCGGGGATCGACCACACCTACGAGTCCTACGGCACGAGCCTTCCCGACGGCCGCACCGCGACCTGCGTCGCCTGCGCGGAGCAGGAGAAGGAGGCCTGGACGTTCGGTGACAAGGCCACCAGGGGCCGCCAGCCCGACATCGCCTTCGTGCTCGACCGGCTGACCGGGCCACGGCCCGCCTGGAAGGGCGGCGAGCTGATCGACCGCTCCAGGATCGGGGTGGCGGGGCACTCCCTGGGCGGCAGCAGCGCCGCATGGACCGTGCTCAACGACTCCCGGGTGCGGGCCGGCGTCAACATGGACGGACCGTTCTTCGTCCCGGCCCCCGGCGAGGGGCTCGACCGCCCGTTCCTGATGATGGGCGCGGGGAAGGTCCACGAGCCCGGCGGGCAGGACTTCACGTGGGGACGTGACTGGAAGCGCATGACGGGCTGGAAGCGCTGGCTCACCGTGGACGGTGGCGACCACGGGTCCTTCACCGACTATCCGCTGCTCCTGGAGCAGGGCGGCATCGACCTCGGCACGCCGCTGTCCGGGGCCCGCGCGGCCGAGATCACCCGCCGGTACGTCGGCGCCTTCTTCGACCTGCACCTCGGCGGACGGCACCAGCCGCTGCTCGACCGGCCCTCCCGGCGCTATCCCGAGGTGAGGTTCTGGCGCTGACGTCCTGCCGGGCGCCCAGCACACCCACCGGCACCGGGCGCGGCCGTCGCCCCGGACCGCCGCCGGCCAGCGTGGTTCCCGGCGAGCAGGCGTGACCCCTCGTCCCTGGTGCGATCTCGGCCTCGCGCCCTGGGCGGAGGGCACGCCTACCGAGGTCGCACGAAGCACCCGGAGAAACAGCCGTTCGGCCAGGGCCTGAGCGGCCGAAGTCGGTGCCGGAGCACGCCGGCCCCTGCTCGGCGTGTCCGGCGCGGGAGTCAGCCGGCCCGAGCTCGGCGTGTCGCGGTCATCGGCCCGTCGCGCGCCGCTTGAGCGCGGCCAGCATGACGCGGCGCACGAAGCCGCTGCCCAGCCTGATCACCGCCCAGTAGCGGGCCATCGCCCGGCGGGCGTCGGGGCTGGTGGTGATCAGGCGGGTCTCGGTCGTCAGCAGGATCCGGCCCCGGCCGAGGTCGGACAGGCGGAAGCCGACGACCGCCTTGGCGTAGCCGGGACGGTCGAAGGCGGCGAAGTCGGCGACGGGGACGGTGCCGGCCGCGCCGAGCCGCCACCACTGGCCGACCACACCGTGCACGATCTCGCTGCCCGGCACCTCGTCGAGCACGTCGAACACCGGCAGGTCCCGCTGCGGATGCCCGTGGAGAAGGCGGGAGAGGAGGTCGCGGGCGGCGAACAGCGGCCGGGCGGCCCTGACGTCGCCCGGCTTCAGGTCGTGGAGGGCGGCCCAGACCCGCTCCCGGGAGGCGTGGATGACGATCGAGTGCCGCTCGGCGTGTTCGGGGTCGGGCATGTACCGGTCGACAAGGGTGGACATGCGGTCCACTCTCCGCCGGGAAGCCAGCCGGCGGCCTCCCATGGCAGAGGGAAAACGCTCCCCCGCGCGGGGGAGCGCGTCGAGTGGCCTACAGATCCTTCTCCTGCTGGTCGAGGATGGACAGGGCCACCGACACCGCCGTGGCGGCGTCCTCCGCCTCGATCGCCGCCAGCAGCCGCTCGTGCGAGGTGTCCGAGCCCAGCACCGCCCGCTCCATGCAGTGGTCGCTGCGCACGCTGTCCCGCAGCGCGTCGCTCATGCTCCGGTACAGGTCGCCCAGCACCGGGTTGTGCGCCGCCTGCGCCACCAGCAGGTGGAAGTCGACGTCGGCGTCGGCGAAGGCGTCCAGGTTCACCGAGCGGCCGGCCTCGGCCCGGCGGGCCAGGGCCTGCCGCATCAGCTCGAGATCCTCGTCCGTCCGCTTGGTGGCCGCCAGCCGCGCCGCCACCAGGTCCAGGCCGCGCCGCACGTCGATGATGTCCATGGCGGCCGCCCTGTCCAGGCGCCGGCGCAGGGCCACCTGCGACTCGTCGCTGGCCGTCACGTACGTGCCGTCGCCCTGCCTGGTCGTCAGCAACCCCGCGTGCACGAGCACCCGTACGGCCTCGCGCACCGACAGCCTGCTCACCCCCAAAGAGGCGGCCAGCTGGCTCTCCGACGGGATCTTGCCGCCGACCGGCCAGGCCCCGCTCGCGATCTCCTGTCGCAGCTCGGCGATGGCGGCGTCGACAAGCGAGATCCGGCCCACGTTCCGCATCAGTCCTCTTCTCTAAACATCTGATGTCTGATAACTCTAGTGCGGAGTTCTCCTCAGAGTAAGGGGATCACCTCCCATGAGTTCCGTGCTGTTCACCCATATCCATCCCCATGACCTGCTGGTCGTCGACGGCCGCATCGCCGACCCCGCGACCGCTCCAGAGAACACCATGATCGTGGACGGCAAGGGCGCCCTCGCGCTGCCCAGCCCCGTCGACGCGCACATCCATCCCGACAAGACGACGTGGGGCCGGCCCTGGCTGAGCCGTGCCCACGCCGAGACCCTCATGGACCTCATCGAGGGCGACGTGCGCGCCCGCGCGGCCATGACCGCGTCGGTGGCCGAGCGGGCCGGGGCGCTGATGGACACCGCCATCGCCCGCGGGACCCGGGCCTGGCGCGCCCATGTGGACGTGGCCCCCGTCTACGGCCTGGCCAACGTGCACGGTGTGTACGAGGCCGCACAGGCCCGCAAGGACCTGCTCGACGTCCAGATCGTCGCCTTCCCCCAGCTCGGCCTGCTCACCAGGCCGGGCACGGCCGAGCTGATCGAACGCTCCCTCACCGAGGGCGCCGACGTGATCGGCGGCCTGGACCCCGTCGGCATCGACGGCGACCTGCACGGCCACCTCGACGTGCTGTTCGGCATCGCCGAGCGCACGGGCGCGCCGATCGACATCCACCTGCACGACCGCGGCGAGCAGGGCCTGGCCCAGGTCAGGGAGATCGCCCGCCGCGCGGCCGGCCATCCCGTCACCATCAGCCACGCCTTCTGCCTCGGCGAGGACACGGCCGGCAGCAGGGCGGCCGACGAGCAGCTCGCGCGTTCCGGCGTCGCGCTGGCCACCTGCGCGCTCGGCGCCGACCCGGTGCTGCCCGTCGGCCCGCTCACCAGGGCGGGCGTGCTGCTGGCCGCGGGCTCCGACGGCGTCCGCGACCCGTGGACGCCCTTCGGCGACGGCGACATGATCGCGCGGGCGCACCTGCTCGCCTATCGCACCGACGCCCGTACCGACGAGGAGCTGGCCGCCTGCTACGCGGTCGCCGCGCACGGGGGCGCCGCGCTCCTCGGTCTGGAGCGGGTCGATCTCCAGGTCGGCGACCCCGCCGACTTCCTGCTGGTACAGGCCGGCTCGCTCGCCGAGGTCGTCGTGGACCGGCCCGTTCCCCAGTTCGTCGTCCGCGGCGGTGCCGTGATCGCCCAGGACGGACATCTCCTCGAAAGGTCCCCTCGATGATCCGTCGTGCCGTACCTGTCGCCGGGCTCGTCCTGGCCCTCGCCGCCTGTGGCGGCGCTCCGCAGCAGCAGCAGGCGCCGGCGCAGGACAAGCCCGCCGCCCTCGACCTGAAGACCTCCACCACCGCGGCCGCCAAGGGCCTGGACCAGGTGACGTGGAACCTGCCCTACGAGCCGCAGACGATCGACCCGATCCGGTCGTTCAACTACGCGGAGAACACCGCGCTGGCCAACATGTGCGAGAGCCTGCTGCGGCTCACGCCCGACTTCGAGATCAAGCCGGGCCTGGCGGAGAAGGCCGACAACCCCACGCCGACGACCTGGGTCTACACGATCAGGAAGGGCGTGAAGTTCTGGGACGGCAAGGAGCTGACCGCCAAGGACGTGGCCGCCAGCCTGAAGCGGCACCTCGACCCGGCGCTCGGCACCTGGTGGGGCGACTACTTCCACACCGTCGAGTCGGTCGAGGCCACCGGGCCGATGCAGGTCACGGTGACGCTGAAGCAGCCCGACGTGCTGTTCAACCAGGCCATGGCCACGGCGGCGGGCGCCGTCGTGTCGGCGGAGTTCGCCGCGAAGAAGGACCTGGGCTCGCCCACCACCGGTGTCATGTGCACCGGGCCGTTCGCCTTCAAGGGCTGGAAGCCGGGCGACTCGCTCACGCTCACCCGCAACGACTCCTACTGGGACACCACGCTCGCCGCCAAGTCGAAGGAACTGGTCTTCCGCTTCATCGCCGACGAGACCACCGCGGTCAACGCGCTGCGCTCGGGCGAGGTGGACGGCCAGTACTTCTACCTGCCGCCCGCCGGCCTGGCCCAGCTGCGCGAGTCCACGACGGGGTCGGTGACGCTGGGCAGGTCGCTGACGTTCTGGACGCTGCTCAGCGCCGCCAAGTCCGGCCCCTACGCCGACCCGAAGGTCCGCCAGGCGCTCTCGCTCGCCCTCGACAGGGCCGCCATCTCCAAGGTCGTCTTCCAGGGGACCGCCGCCCCGCAGCGCGCGCTGGCCGGCGCGGAGTACTGGGGCTACGAGCAGAACACCTTCAAGCAGGCCTACGACGCCCTGCCGCCGGAGACCCAGGACCTGGCCAAGGCCAAGCAGCTGCTGACCGAGGCGGGCACGCCGACCCAGCCGATCACCATCGGCATCCAGGGCAGCGCCGCCACCCACGAGCAGACCGCCAACCTCATCAAGGCCACAGGTGAGGCGCTCGGCCTGAAGATCGACATCAAGGTCATCCCGGTCGAGCAGTACGGCAACCTCTACAGCGACCCCAAGGCGCGCGAGGGCATCGACGCCTTCTTCTCCACCTGGTACGGCAACGTGCCAGACCCGCTCGACATCTACACGGTCTTCCTGGCGGGCGGCAGGACGAACTTCAACGACTACCCCGCGGTCGACGCCGACATCAAGAAGGCCAGGGCGGAGTACGACCCGGTCGCCCGCGCCGCGCTGGTCACCGGCATCCAGGACAAGGTCACCCGCGACGTGGCGTGGATGCCGCTGAACAACCTGCCGGTGATCCTCTACATGAACAACAGGGTCACGGGCGCGGTCGCGTCCTTCCCCTACCTGTACTACCCGTGGGCCGCCGGGCTGGGCGCCAAGTGAGATTCGCGTTGAAGCGGCTGGCAGGGCTCGTCGTGGTCCTGCTGGTCGCCTCCTTCCTCGTCTACGGCCTGCTGTACCTGGTGCCGGGCGGCCCGATGGCCTTCCTGCTCGGCAACCGGAGCGGCACTCCCGAGCAGATCGCCGCCATCCGGGCCCAGTACCACCTCGACGACCCGTTTTTCGTGCGCTACGTCTCGTGGCTGCGCGACGCGCTGACCGGCGACCTCGGCAGCTCGCTGGTCTACCGGCAGGAGGTCTCGGCGCTGATCGGCTCGCGCGTGGCCACCACCATCCTGCTGGTGGTCTACGCGACCGTGCTGATCTCCGTCGGCGGCGTCGCGATGGGCCTGCTGGCGGGCCTGCGCGGCGGCCGGGTGGAGAGCGCCGTCGGCGTGCTGACCTCCGTCCTGCTGGCCACGCCGCCGTTCGTGGTCGGCGTGCTCCTGGTGATCGTCTTCGCGCTCGGCCTCGGCTGGTTCCCCGTCTTCGGGGCGGGCGACGGCCTGCTCGACCGCCTCTACCACCTGACCCTGCCGGCGATCACGCTGAGCCTGGCCAGCGCCGCCTTCCTGGCCCGCATCACCCGCGCCTCCGTCCGGGAGGAGCTGGGCCGCGAGCACGTCGAGACGGCCCGCGCCCGCGGCTTCGCCGAGCGGCACATCGTCCGGCGGCACGTGCTGCGCAACGCCTCGATCCCGGTCGTGACCGTGACCGGGCTCAACGTCGCCGGCCTGATCGCCGGCTCGGTCGTCGTGGAGAACATCTTCGCCCTCGACGGGCTCGGCTCGCTGTTCGTCCGGGCGATCCTGCAGCGCGACTTCGCCATCGTCCAGGCGGTGGTGCTCGTGCTCGTGACCGCCTTCGTCCTGATCAACCTCCTGGTGGACCTGTGCTACTCAGCTCTCGATCCGCGCCTGTCGCGGTGACCCGCCTGGGCGGCCTGGGTACGGCGTCCGCCGTCCTGCTGGCCGCCGTGGCGGCGACGACCCTGCTGGCGCCGCTCCTGGCGCCCTACGACCCTGACTTCCCCGACCTGATGAACGCGCTGAGCGGCAGCACGGCCGCACACCCGCTGGGCGCCGACGCGCTCGGCCGCGACGTGCTGTCCAGGCTCATGTACGGCGCGCGGACCACGCTCATCGGCCCCCTTCTGATCATCTGCGTCTCCAGCGTGGCCGGCACCGCGCTGGCGATCACCGCGGCGTGGGCGGGCGGCCGGGTCGACGCGGTGATCTCCCGGCTGCTCGACATCCTGTTCGCGGTGCCCGGCATCGTCTTCGCTCTGGTCACGGTGGCCGTCCTCGGTCCCGGCATCCCAGGCGTGGTCACCGGGCTGGCCGTGGCGTACACGCCGTACGTGGCCAGGGTGGTCCGGTCGGCGGCGCTGCGCGAGCGGAGCCTGCCGTACGTGGCGGCGGCGTGGGTGCAGGGCCGCTCCGCCTTCGCCATCTGCACCCGCCACCTGCTGCCGAACCTGCGGCCCATCATCGTGGCCCAGTCGGTGTCGGCGCTGGGCTTCGCGGTGATCGACGTGGCCGCCGTCTCCTTCCTGGGGCTAGGCGTCCAGCCGCCGACCGCCGACTGGGGGTTGATGGTCAAGAGCGGGCTGGACAGCGCGCAGCGCGGCCAGCCGCTGGAGGCGATCGCGGCAGGCGTGATGATCGCGCTGGTCGTCGCCGCCGTGAACATGCTGGGCGACCGGCTGGGGAGGCGGCGATGAGCCTGCTGTCGATCGAGAAGCTGGCACTGGCCGTTCCGGCCGGAGGCGAGTGGAAGACGCTGGTGGAGGAGGTCGACCTGACGATCGGCCGCGGCGAGGCCGTCGGCCTGGTCGGGGAGTCGGGCTCGGGCAAGTCGATGACCGCCCGCGCCGTCATCGGGCTCACCCCGCCGGGCGCCAGGATCACCGGGAAGATCCTCTTCGACGGCGTGCCGGTGCCCTCCGGCAGGGCACTGCGCGAGCTGCGGGCCCGGCGGGTCGCGATGATCTTCCAGGACCCGCGGGCGCACATCAACCCGGTGCGCAGCGTCGGCGACTTCCTGACCGAGGCCATGGTGACCAACCTGGGCGTCCCCGCCCGGGAGGCGGGCGCGCGTGCCGTACGGCTGCTCGAGGAGGTCGGCATCGGCGACGGGGCGCGGCGGCTGCGGCAGTACCCGCACGAGCTGTCGGGCGGGCTGCTGCAACGGGTGATGATCGCCTCGGTGCTGGCCGCGGAACCCGACCTGATCCTGGCCGACGAGCCCACGACCGCGCTCGACGTGACCACCCAGTCGGAGGTCATGGCGATCCTGGACGAGCTGCGGCGCGAACGCGGCATGGCGATGCTGCTGATCACGCACGACCTGGAGCTGGCCGCCGCCACCTGCGACCGGCTCGCGGTCATGTACGCCGGCCGGATCGTCGAGGCCCGGCCCGCCGACGCGCTCACCGCCACGCCCCTGCACCCCTACACCAGCGGCCTGCTCCGCTCCCGCCCCAGCCTGGAGCGGGTCGCGCGGCGGCTGCCGGTCATCCCGGGACGGCCCGTGGCCGCCTTCGAAGCCGACCGGGGATGCGCGTTCGCGCCACGCTGCGAGCACGCGCAGTCCTCGTGCGGCGCGGACCGGCCCGCCTTCGACGGCACGGTCGCCTGCTCCCGCGCGGCCGAGCTGACCCTTCAGGGGGAGTCATGACCGGGCTCGCCGAGCTCACCAGGAGACAGCGCACCTCGGTCATGAGGCCGGCGAAGGAGGACTCATGACGGTGATCAGCGCCGAAGGGCTGCGCAAGGTGTACGGCGAGGCGGTCGCCGTCCAGGAGGTGTCGTTCACCGTCGAGGAGGGCCAGTCGCTGGCCATCGTCGGCGAGTCGGGATCGGGCAAGACCACGGTCGCCAGGATGCTGCTCGGCCTGGAGACGCCCACCAGCGGGACGATCACCGTCTGCGGACGGCCGCGCCCGCCGGGAAGGGTCTCGTCGAAGGAGCGGCGCAGGCGCGCCAGGGAGATCCAGATCGTCTTCCAGGACCCCTACTCCTCGCTGGACAAGCTGCAGCGGATCGGCGACGTCATCGCCACCAGCCTGTCGCTGCACTTCCCGCTCACCCCCGCCGAGCTGCGCAGGCGCACCCTGGAGCTGCTGGAGTCGGTCGGCCTGGCCGAACGGCACGCCGCCATGCTGCCCAGGCAGCTGTCGGGCGGTCAGCGGCAGCGCGTGGCCATCGCCAGGGCCATCGCCGTCGAGCCGCGCGTCCTGGTGCTGGACGAGGCGGTCGCCGCGCTCGACGTCTCGATCCAGGCCCAGATCCTCAACCTGCTGGCCGACATCCGCGAGCGGGGCGAGATCAGCTACGTCTTCATCTCACATGACCTGGCCGTCGTCAACCAGATCAGCGACACGGCCATCGTGATGCACAAGGGCGCGGTCGTGGAGCGCGGTCCCACCGCGGACCTGCTGCGCGACCCTCGGGAGGACTACACCAGGGCCCTGCTGGCCGCCGTCCCCCGTCCCGGCTGGAAACCGACCCGGAGAAACAGGACACCGTGAGCACCACCACTCTCGTCACCGCGTCGTACGTCGTCGGCTTCGACGGCAGCGACCACGTCATCCACCGCGACGGCTGCGTCGTCTACGCGGGCGACTCGATCGTCCACGTCGGAGCCGCCTACGAGGGACCCGTCGACGAGGTGATCGACGCGGGGGAGGCGATCGTCGGGCCCGGCTTCATCGACCTCGACGCGCTGTCCGACATCGACCACGCGATCCTCGACACCTGGCACGCCTCCTCCGACGGGCTGACCTGGTCCCTCGACTACGCCACCACCCGCAGGGCGGCGGTCTTCCCCCTGGAGGACACGCTGTTCATGCGGGAGTACGCGCTCACCCAGCTCATCCGCAACGGCATCACCACCGCGATGCCGATCGCCGCCGAGACCCACAGCGCGTGGGCGGAGTCCTACGAGGAGTTCGCGGGCATCGCCGAGATCGCCGGACGGCTCGGCCTGCGCATGTACCTCGGCCCGAGCTACCGCTCCGGCGTGCCCGTCCTGGCCGGCGGCCGGCGCGACGTCCACTGGGAGCCGGACCTGGGCGAGAAGGGGCTGGCCGACGCGGTCAGGTTCGCGCGCGACGTCGACGGCACCTACGGCGGGCGGCTGCGCGGCGCGCTGCTGCCGTGCCGCATCGAGACCCTCACCCTCGACCTGATGCGTGCCACCGCGCGGGCGGCCGAGGAGCTCGACTGCCTGGTGCGGCTGCACTGCATGCAGAGCTTGACGGAGCTGCGGCTGCTGCGGGACTGGCACGGCAGGCACCCGCTCGACGTGCTGGACGAGGTCGGGCTGCTCGGCCCGCGCCTGCTCATCCCGCACGCGCTCTACACCGGCACGCCCGACGCGCCGTTCGAGGGCTCGCCCGAGCGGCTGGCGTCACCGGCGGGCATCGTGCACTGCCCGCTGACCATGGCCAGGTACGGCGACGCGCTGCGCGACTTCGACCGCTACCGGGCGGCCGGGGTGAACGTGGCGCTGGGCACCGACTCGTTCCCGCCGGACATGATCCGCAACATGGACTACGGCACCAACCTGGCCAAGCTGGTCACGGGGCGGCTGGAGGCGGGATCGGCGGCCGACTACTACCGGGCGGCGACGCTGAACGGGGCCAGGGCGCTGGGCCGTACGGACCTGGGCAGGCTGGCGCCGGGCGCGAAGGCGGACCTGATCGTGGTGGATCTGTCGGGGCCGAGGACCGGGCCCGTCGACGACCCGATCAGGACGCTGCTGATGAACTGCTCGGGCGCCGACGTCTCCACCGTCGTGATCGACGGGCGGGTCGTGATGCGGGACGGGGTCATCCCCGGCGTGGACGAGGAGGCGTTCAGGCGGCGGGCGCAGGCGTACTTCGAGCGGATGAAGGCCGCCTACCCGGTGCGCGACCACCTGCGCCGCCCGGTCGAGGAGCTGTTCCCGCCGTCGTTCCGCGTGCTCTGAGTAGTTGTAATCGTCATTTACGGGTAATCGCCGACGGGTCAACCGTCCAGGCGTCTATGATCATGCCCGCTGTAAAGCAATATGTCAGGACATATGGCTATATGGAGGGCACGATGAGTATCCGACTACGGGCGATCACCCTGTTATTGGTCGCCCTGGGAGGCGCCGCGGCGGCCGGCGCGCCGACCGCCGCGGCGACCGCGCAGAAATCCGTCACGTTCGCGTCCACGCAGGACAGCTACGTCAGCGAGGCCGGCCCGGCGAAGACTCACAACACCGTCACCTGGCTGTCGGTCTGCACCACGTCGTGCGACGGCGCGAAGGCCTCCGAACGCGGCGCCTTCATCCGCTTCGACGTCAAGGACGTGCCCGACAACGCGGTCAACGTCAAGATGACGCTCGACGTCCAGTCTGTCAGGACCACCGACACCACCCTCGAGGCGCGCCCGGTCACCGGCCAGTGGTCGGCCGAGACGCTCACCTTCGACAACCGCCCGAGCGTCGGCGAGGTGATCGCCACCCAGCAGGGCCTGACCGCCGGCGGCACGGCGAAGCTGGACGTGTCCTCCGCCTTCACCGGCAACCGCACCTACGACTTCGCGCTGACCTCGCCGTCCGGCGCCCACGGCGTGCTCCACTCCTCGCGTGCCACCTCCGGCCAGGGCCCCAAGCTGTCGATCAGCTATGACACCGAGGCGGCCACGCCCGCCGGCCCGCTGCCGTTCACCATGCCCTCGCTGGCGACGCTGCGCTCCTCCGAGCGCAAGGTCTTCGCCCACTACTTCACGCCGTACCCGCTCTCCCTGAACAACAAGGCCGGCGCGGACGACTACTACACCAAGCACTACCTGAACCCCGACGGTGAGAGCGGCAAGCACGCCGCCTACGGCGGCCTGCTCAGGGACCGCCCGCTGCCCCGCGGCGTCCTGTCCGGCGACTGGCAGGTCCAGGACATGAAGAAGGAGGTCCAGACCGCCGCCGCGGCCGGCCTGGACGGCTTCACCGTGGACATCCTCTCCCTCACCAGCGCCCACTGGGACCGGCTGCAGGCCCTGATCAAGGCGGCCGAGGCGGTCGACCCCGACTTCAAGATCGTCCTGATGCCCGACATGACCGCGCTGAAGACCGACGCCGCCACCCTCGCCGCCGCCATGGCCAAGCTGGCCGGCTCCACGTCCGTCTACCGCCTGGCCGACAAGCGCCTGGTGATCTCGCCGTTCAAGGCCGAGGCCCAGACGGCCGCGTGGTGGCAGAACTTCATGAAGATCATGAAGAGCTCGCACGGCATCTCGGTCGCCTTCGTCCCGGTGTTCCTCAACTTCCCCTCCAACGCCGCCGCCTTCGCGCCGATCAGCTACGGCTTCTCCAACTGGGGCAACCGCAGTCCGAGCGGGCAGAGCGGCCTGGCCGCCAACATCGCCAAGGCCCACGGCCTCGACAAGATCTGGATGCAGCCGGTGTCCGTCCAGGACGAGCGGCCCAACCAGGCGATCTACGACGAGGCCAACAACACCGAGAACCTGCGTCTCACCTGGGAGAAGTCCATCTCCGATGAGGCCGACTGGATCCAGCTCACCACCTGGAACGACTTCTCCGAAGGCACCCAGTTCACCCCGTCGGTGCACAACGGCGGCGCCTACCTGGACATCTCCTCCTACTACCTGACCTGGTTCAAGACCGGCAAGGCTCCGGCGATCGTCCGTGACACCCTCTACCTGACCCACCGCACGCAGTTCGCCGCGGCCAGGCCGACCTCGGGCACGCAGACCAGGTTCATGGCGCCGCGCGCCGGCACCAGCGCCCCGCGCGACACGGTCGAGGTGCTGTCCTTCCTCACCCGCGCCGCCACCGTCAAGGCGAGCATCGGCGGGGCCGACAAGACGTACGCGGCCCAGGCCGGCGTCCAGGCCAAGACGTTCCCCCTGGCGTACGGGACGAACAAGGCGTCGGTCGGCGCCGTGACCGTCACCTCCCCGTGGCAGGTCAAGAAGGACTTCACCGTCCAGGACCTGCAGTACCACGCGGTCAGCAGCGGCCGGAAGTGACCCCTGGTGCGGGCCTCCGCGAGGGGCCCGCACCCCTTCCCGGCCCGCGCCTGGTCGGGTGACCGGCCCGCGCCTGGTCGGGTGACCGGCCCGCGCCTGGTCGGGTGACCGGCCCGCGCCTGCTCGCTCCGGGCGCGGGCCTGCCGTGGGCGCCGACGACGGCCTTCGCCCTCGCTCCCCGTAAGATCCGCTGCCATGGATCGCCCGAACCTGCCCGAAAGCCTCAAGCTGCTGCTGTCCGACGAGCCCGTCCTCGACCTGTACTCCTACGGTCCCTGGCGGGTCCCCGACGGCCTGTACGAGCAGGTGCGGGCGCGGGCGGCCGAGCTGAACGACGACCCCGCCGCCGAGGCGCTCGCGGTCGAGCTGCCGGCGTTCCTGGCCGAGGGCACCACGGTCATCGGCGCCGAACTGTGGTACCTGCTGCAGTACCTCGTCGGGTCGGTGGCCGTGTGCGCCGGGTCGGCGTGCGACCTGGCGTACGAGACGATGAGCGACTTCGTCGCCGAGCCGCGACGGCCCAACCGCGGCTGGACGTGGTCGTCGGCCGACACGCCCTTCCTGCCCCCGGCGTACTGGCTGATGGACGGCACCGGCGACGACCCCGAACTGCGCGAGCTGGCCTTCGGGGTGGCGCGCCGCTGCCTGGACGTCTTCGCCGGCATCGAGCCGCTCGAACCGCGGCGCAGGGCGCTCATCGAGCTGCACGACCTGCGCGCCGCCGACCCGGCGCTGGCCAAGGAGGACCTGCTCGCACCCGTGGAGGAGCTGCCCAGGCGGTGGGCCGCGCGCGCGGAGGCGCGCCAGCTGGCCGTCCTGCCCGAGCTTCTCGGGCCCGCCGGGCACCTCGACTGGGCCTGCTCCGGCCTGCTGGCCGCGCACACCCGGCTCATCGAGAACGTGCCGGGGGCGACGAGCTCCGGACCGCTGCCCGGCTCCCCGTTCGCCTTCGAGCAAGAGGTGACACTGGCGTGCCTCCTGGCGCAGGCGGAGGTGCCCGAGGTGCCGGCCGAACTCGCCGTCACCCTCGGACTGGCGCGCTTCGCCGAGGTCCAGGCGCTGTTCTCGCGGCTGCGCGAGAACTTCGACGCCGACGGCTGGCACGCGCTGGTGCGCTCGTGGCTGGCCCGCGGGGTGCTGGCGGGCGAGACGGAGGCCTGCCGCGCCTGGCTCGACATGGCCATCAGGGTGACCGGCTCGGTCCAGGGGCTGCCGGGGCCGGCGGTGAACCCGACCAGTTCCATCCCCGTCGGCGCCTTCCAGCGGGACGTGCGCGTGCTGTGCGCGCCGCGCAGGGCGGTCAACCCGCTGGTGGCCACGTTCGCCGCGGGCCGTACCGGACAGCCCGGCCGGGCCGGGGAACTGGTCGGCCAGCCGGAGCTGGCCGAGGCGATCGGCGACGCCGTCTCCGCCGGATGGCACGGCGACAGGCGCCCGGCGCGGCTGCTGCTCGCCGGGCCCGAGAGCACGGGCCGCATGACGGCGGCCGACCTGCTGCGGCGCTCGCTGGCGACCGCCGACGGGCCCGCCGAGGTCGTCCACATCTCCGACCTGGTCTTCTCCGGCATGAGCGCCGGAGAGGCCGCGCTGTACGTGATGTCGCGCACCCGCGAGCTCGGCGCCGGCGACCTGCTGGTGGTGCAGGGCCTCGACCGGATCGGCGAGTACGGCCGGTGCGGCGCGGTCGCCCTCGAGGAACTCCGCAGGGCGCTGCGCAGGAGTCCGGGTGTCCACGTCGTCGCCACGTGCGCGCCGGGCGGGGACGAGCGGATCGCGCGGGCCAATCCGGCGCTGCACCACGAGTTCCGGGTCGCCCGCACCCGCGAGTTCACCCACGAGGAGCGGGCCGAGCTGTTCCACCGGGCGGTCGCCAGGCGCGGCGCGACGGCGAGCGGCGACGCCGCCGAGGCCGCGGCCGAGCTCGCGGGCGCGGGATCGCAGAACCTGCGTGGCGCCCGCCTCACGGACCGGCTGGCCGAGCACGCGGTACGGGCCGCCCGCGAGCGCGGCTCGGCGAGCGTCACCATCGCCGACCTGCCCGCCGCCCCCGGCGGCCCGCGCGCGAGCCTGGACGGCTGCCTGGGGCTCGAGCCGGTCAAGGCCGAGATCGCCCTGGTCGTGGCCGAGGCGCGGGCCGCCAGGCTGCGGCGCGAGGCCGGCACGCCGGGCCTGGCCAGGCCGCCGCACCTGGCGTTCACCGGACGTCCCGGCACCGGCAAGACGATGGTGGCGGCACTGCTCGGCCGCATGCTCGGAGAGCTCGGACTGCTGTCGTCCGGCCATCTGGTCAGCATCGGCCGCGCCGACCTGGCGGGCAGGCACGGCGGCGACGCCGCGGCCGGCGTCCGGCGGGCCGTCGACCGCGCGCTCGGCGGCGTGCTGTGCGTCGAGAACGCGGGCGACCTGGCCGGCCCCGGCACGGACAGCGACAGGGCGCGCAGCCGCGACGTCGTCGACGCGCTGGTCGCGGCGCTCAGCGCCCACCCCGACGACCTGGTGGTGGTCCTGTGCGGGCCCGACGGGGCCGTCAACGGGCTGCTCAGGTCCTCGGCCGAGCTGGCCGAGCACTTCCCCAGGGTGGTCCGCTTCCCCGACCTCACCGCCGAGCAGGCCGTGTCCCTCTACGAGAGCAGGGCGGCCGCGGCCGGGTTCACGCTCGGCGAGGGGGTCGCGGCCAGGGTGCTGCGGATCGTCAGGTCGGCACGTCCCGACGCGGCTGGCGCCCGGCTGGCGCTGCGGCTGCTGGAGCGTACGGTGGCCCGGCAGTCGCGGCGGGTGATGGCGGGCGGCGCGCTCGGCGGGGGCGGGTCGCTGCACGAGATCCTGGTCGAGGACGTGCCGTCCAGCGCCGTGGACGCCACCGCGGCGGGCACGACGGACATCACCGGGGACAGCACCGGGGACGGCACGGGGGACGGCACCGGGGCGGGCTGGGTTGACGGCGCCCCCGCCGCGCCGGCCGGCCCGGCGGGTGACCCGATGACGGCCATCGACGCGCTGGTCGGCCTGGAGCCGGTCAAGCGCGAGGTGCGGTTGCTGACGGCCGAGGCCGCGGCGGACCGGCTCCGCAGGCAGGCGGGCCTGCCGATCGTCTCGCCCGCCCGGCACCTGGTGTTCGCCGGCAACCCCGGCACCGCCAAGACGACGGTCGCCAGGCTGGTCGCCGCCGCGTACGCGCGGCTGGGCGTGCTGTCGTCCGGCCACCTGGTCGAGGTCTCCCACGCCGACCTGATCGCCGAGTACATCGGCCAGACCGCGCCGAAGGTCAGGGCCGCGGTCGAGAGCGCGATCGGCGGCGTGCTGTTCATCGACGAGGCGTACGCGCTGACGCCCGGCGGCTCGCACAACTCCTACGGCCCGGAGGCGATCGCCGAACTGCTGCGCCTGATGGAGGAGCACAGGGACGACCTGGTCGTCATCGCCGCCGGCTACGACGGCAGGATGGCGGAGTTCCTGGCCGCCAATCCCGGGCTGGCTTCCCGCTTTCCGACCACGGTCCGCTTTCCCGACTACAGCGAGGACGAGCTGGTCGCGATCTTCGAGAGCATGGCGGCCGGCGCCGGTCTCGTCCTGGAGGCAGGGGTGCGCGAGCAGGTCCGCCAGGCGCTGCGGGCCGTCCCGCGCGGCGAGTCGTTCGGCAACGGCCGGGTCGTCCGCAACCTGCTGGAGCGGGCGATGGCGCTGCAGGCCGAACGCGTCATGGCGGGGCAGGACCCGACGGCCGAGGACATCAGGATCCTGCTCCCCGGGGACATCCCCGCCGGGCGGACGCCCGCGACCGGCGACGCGGGCACCGGCCAGTACCTGTGACGGCACGCACCCTCAGTCTGGCCCGCCTCTCCGTCCCGCCTCTCCGCCCTGCCTGTCCTCGGGCCAGGCCGTCGCTCCGCCCCGACCGTCTTCGACGACCAGGATCGGCCTCGGGCTGCAGCGTTTCGGTCACTTAACGCGTCCACTAAAGCGCGAGACGTGGCCGGAGCGAGGTTCATAGCATCGTTGCTATGAGCTGCCGCTGCTAGGAGAGCCCTACACGAAGCAGCTTGACGGCAAGCTACGTGAGCTTCGGTTCCATCTCGACGAGTTCGCGGTGCGCATCACCTACTGGATCGCGCCTGGTCGCCGGATCGTGCTCTTGACCGTGTTCCACAAGACGCGGGTTCGGGAACGTAGGGAGGTCGAGCGGGCTCGGCGGGCGATGCGCCGTTGCGTCGAGTCGGCGCACACCGTCGACGAGGAGGGAGGAGCGGCATGAGCGAGCAGGGAAGCTGGCGAGAGCTCAGGGATCGCCGGATGGCCGAGCCGGGTGCAGCCGAGGCGTACGAGGCCGCGCGCCTGGCCTACGACCTGGGCAGGACGGTCCGAGCGATGCGCGAAGGGCGGGGCTGGAGCCAGAACGACCTGGCCCGCGAGGCCGGCATGACCCAATCGGCGGTGGCGCGGTTCGAAGCGGGCGGAACCGTCCCCACGTTGCCGGTCCTGGAGCGCTTGGCACGCGCCTTGGACGCGGATGTCGAGGTCCGCCTGACGCCCAAGGCGCCGGCTGCCTGACGACCTCCGCGTCCGTATTAAGACCGGCCTCACCGACCGAGACGTGCGCTTGACGGTCTCGGCGGCCGTGCCGCCGCAACTTGCGTCACCGCACGAGGGCGGGTATCGCCGGGCTGCTTCCCTGATCGCCGTGTGATCCATCGGGCACGACCGAGGGCACTGATCGCACTTTGTGCGTGGCGTGGACACGACGATGGCGGCCATGCAGCGTCGCGGGCCGTCGGCCGTGAACCGGGAAACGTCATGGCCCCGCACCAAGTTCTGCGGTCCGGTCTTGCCATGCCGTGCTCAGCGGGCACAGTGAGCATGTGGGGCATGCATCGCTGAGGGTGTTCTTCGCGATCCACTGGGCGCTGCCGGGCGCGGCGGCGGTCACCGCGGGTCTGCTGTTCGGCCACCATCCGCTCCTGGTGGCCGGGGCGGTGCTGGCCTGCGTGGCGCTGCGACCCGTCCACACGGGGGCGGTCCTGCGGACGGTGATCGTGGTGGTCCTGCTGTCGCCGTTATGGTCGGCCGCGCTCGACCTCTACGCATGGACGGTGACCAAGGTCATCGACGGCCTGGAGTTCGTCGGCACGTTTCCGTCGGTCTTCCTGCGGATCCCCGGCTACCTGATCTACGTCATTCTGTTCCTGATCATCGCCACCGGGGCCGGATTTCTCCAGGTCAAGCTCATCCTCACCCCGTTGTTCGCGCTCATCGAGCTGGAGAGCCGTGGCCGGCAGTCCTCCCGCGACCGGCGGGCCGCCCGCGTCATGAGCCTCGTCGCGGATCCCACCGGAGGGCCGCCGCCGCGCTTCTCGCTCTACCTGCGGCCGTTCGCGACCACGGGCCGCCTGGCCAGCAACTCCGTGGGCGTGCAGGCGAGCGCCAGCGAGCAGCCCGGCAACATCCAGACCGACTTCGAGGCGATCCTGGCCGCCGCCTTTCCCGCCCACCGGCCGCTGATCGCGCTCGGCGTGCCAGGCGCGCTACTGCCCACTCACCCCGAAGGGGTGCAGACCTGGCCGATCAACCACACCTGGGACATCCCCGGCACCGGCAAGGTGGCGTGCACGGACAGTGACTGGCAGGACAAGGTCAAGCTGCTCGCCAGGCAGGCCGAGCTGATCGTGATCGTCCCGCTGGCCTTCGCCGGGACGGTATGGGAGATCAGGTGGCTGCACGCGAACCGGCTGCTGGACAAGTGCGTCTTCGTGATGCCGGCGACCATGGAGGGCGCGCGCGACTACTCCCCGGACTGGGAGGCGGCCACCCGGGTGCTGAGGTCGCTCGGCGTCCGTCCGCCCGCCTACCGGGACTCGGGGCAGCTGCTCATGGTCGCGAAGGGCCACAACGTGATGCGCTCGCTGCCGTCCTTCGTCCACGCCCCGCTGCCGCGCGCCACCGCTCTGCTGCTGCAGTTCGCCTTCCTCCGCCGGAGAGGGCGCGAGCTCACCGAAGACCGGCGGTGACCGCTCCGGCGGGTGACCGCACGGGGACCGCTCCCGACGGTCCCCGACCGTGACCGCCCCCGACGGTGACCGGTCCGGTGGAGAGCCTCTCGGGCGGCCCACCGGGAAGGACCGTGCCGTCAGGGGAGCAGCTTGTCCAGGGACTTGCCGATGCGTTTCTCCGAGACCGGCGTCGGGGTGCCGAGGGTCTGGGCGAAGAAGCTGACCCGCAGCTCCTCGATCATCCACCGGATCTCCAGCACGTCGGCGTCGCCCCGTCGGGCGGGCGGCAGCTTGTCGAGCACGTCGAGGTAGTCGTCCTCGACCCGGTGCACCTTGTCCATCCACTCGACGTCGCGCCACGGCTCCTCCGGCAGCTTGGCCAGCCGCCGGTCGATTGCCCGGATATATCGGGAAATGTCGGTGAGGCGGGCGGCGCCGGTCGCCGTGATGAAGCCGGGATGGACCAGCTTGCCCAACTGCTCGCGCACGTCCTCCGTGGAAGCGGACGAGCGCAGCGCCCCCAGCTTCAGGTTGACGTCGTGCCAGGCGGCCAGGATCTGCTCGACCTTCGCCAGGATCTCGGCCGCGGTGTCGTACAGCTCGGCCCGCACGTGCTGGTAGAGCCGGTCGAAGGAGACCGGGTCCCAGGCGGGCCCGCCGACGTCGCGCATCAGCTTGTCCACGGCCGCGTTGACCACGTCCTCGAACAGCGCCACCGCCCCGCCGTGCGGCGAGCGCGACAGCGCCAGCTTCGCCTGGTTGGACAGGCCCCCGAGCAGCGCCTTGGCGGGCGAGGTCACGTTCAGCAGCAGCAGCCGTCTGGTGCCCAGCCACATCGCCCTGCGCTGCTCGGCCTCCGTCTCGAAGATCTTCACCGAGACCGAGGCGCCCGCGTCGACCAGCGCGGGATAGCCCTTCATCCGGCCCTGCTCGAACACCTTCGGCAGCGTCGCGATGCTCCAGGTGGTCAGCCCCGTACGTTCCAGGTCGTCGCCGGCCGCCGACAGCGTCTGCCGCAGCCTGGGGGCCAGGCGTTTCTTCAGCGCGTCGAGGTCCTTGTCCTCGGCGATGGTCCGCTTGCGCTCGTCGACCACCCGGTAGGTGACGCGCAGGTGGTCGGGCAGCTGGTCGATCTGCCACGCCTCGCGCGGCACCCGTACCCCCGTCAGCCGCAGCAGCTCCCGCTCCAGCGCCTCCAGCAGCGGCTCGCCACCGGCCTTGACGTGCTGGAGCACCTGCTTGGCGTAGTTGGGCGCGGGCACGAAGTTGCGCCTGATGTTCTTGGGCAGCGACCTGATGAGCGCGGTGACGAGCTCCTCGCGTAGGCCGGGGATCTGCCAGTCGAAGCCGTCGGCGCTGACCTGGTTGAGCACCTGCAGCGGGACGTGCACGGTGACGCCGTCGGCCTCGGTGCCCGGCTCGAACTGGTAGGTCAGCTTCATCCGCTGGCCGAGCTGCCGCCAGGTGTCGGGGTAGTCGCGGGCGCTGACGTCCGCGCCCTCGTTGACCAGCATCTCGGGGGAGAAGGTCAGCAGCGACTTGTCCTGCTGCTTCTTCCACCAGGCGTCGAAGTGCCCGGCCGAGACCACGTCGGCGGGCACCCGCTGGTCGTAGAAGTCGAACAGCGCCTCGTCGTCGACCATGATGTCGCGGCGGCGGGCGCGGTTCTCCAGCTCCTCGACCTCCTCCAGCAGCCGCCGGTTCTCGCGCAGGAAGGCGTGGTGGGTGTCCCAGTCGCCCTCGACGAGCGCGTGCCTGATGAACAGCTCACGCGACAGCTCCGGATCGATCTTCCCGTAGCCGACCTTGCGGCCGACCACGAGCGGCACGCCGTACAGGGTGACCTTCTCCAGGGCGACGACCGCGCCCTGCTTCTTCTCCCAGTGCGGCTCGGAGTAGGTGCGCTTGACCAGGTGCTGGGCCAGCGGCTCGACCCAGTCGGGCTCGATCTTGGCGTTGACCCGCGCCCACAGCCGGCTGGTCTCCACCAGCTCGGCCGACATCACCCACGCGGGCTGCTTCCTCGCCAGCGCCGAGCCGGGGAAGATGGCGAAGCGCGCGTTGCGCGCCCCGATGTACTCCTGGAGGGGCCTGCGTCCGTCACCGGACTTCTTGTCGACGACGTCCTTGACGCCCAGGTGCGACAGCAGCCCGACCAGCAGCGAGACGTGGATCTGGTACGGCGAGGCGTCCTGGCCGTTGGGATGGGCGCCGAGCGCCTGCCGTAGCTGGCTGTAGATGTCCTGCCACTCGCGCACCCGCAGGTAGTTGAGGTACTCGGTCTTGCACAGCCGCCGGAACGCGCTGGAGGACAGCTCCTTCTGCTTCTCCCGCAGGTAGTTCCACAGGTTGAGGTAGGACAGGAAGTCGGACTCGGGGTCGGCGAAGCGACGGTGCTTCTCGTCGGCCTGCTGCTGCTTGTCGGAGGGCCGCTCGCGCGGGTCCTGGATCGACAGCGCGGCGGCGATCACCATGACCTCGCGCACGCAGCCGTTCTTGTCCGCCTCGAGCACCATGCGGGCCAGACGCGGGTCGACCGGCAGCGTGGCCAGCCTGCGCCCCATCGGGGTCAGGCCGCCCGCGGCGTCGAAGGCGCCCAGCTCCTGCAGCAGGTTGACGCCGTCGCGCACCTGCCGCTGGTCCGGCGGCTCCACGAAGGGGAAGGCGGCGATGTCGCCGAGGCCGATCGTGGTCATCTGCAGGATGACGCTGGCCAGGTTCGTGCGCAGGATCTCCGGGTCGGTGAACTCGGGCCTGGCGAGGAAGTCCTCCTCCTCGTAGAGGCGGATGCAGATGCCGTCGGAGGTACGGCCGCAGCGGCCCTTGCGCTGGTTGGCGGAGGCCTGCGAGATCGCCTCGATCGGCAGGCGCTGCACCTTGGTGCGGTGGCTGTAGCGGGAGATGCGGGCGTAGCCGGGGTCCACGACGTACTTGATGCCGGGCACGGTCAGCGACGTCTCGGCCACGTTGGTGGCCAGCACGATCCTGCGGCCGGTGTGCGACTGGAAGACCCGGTGCTGCTCGGCGGCCGACAGCCGCGCGTACAGAGGGAGGATCTCGGTGTTGCGGAAGTCGGCCTTGGACAGCGCGTCGAAGGCGTCGCGGATCTCCCGCTCGCCGGACAGGAACACCAGGATGTCGCCCTGCCCCTCGAGCACCAGCTCCTTGCAGGCGTGGACGATGCCCTGGGTCTGGTCGTCGTCCTCGGACAGCGGCCGGTAGCGCACCTCGACCGGGTAGGTCCGGCCCGACACCTCGATGATCGGCGCGTCGTCGAAGTGGCGGGAGAAACGCTCGGGGTCGATCGTGGCGCTGGTGATGACGACCTTGAGATCCGGCCGCCTGGGCAGCAGCTGCTTGACGTAGCCGAGGATGAAGTCGATGTTGAGGCTGCGCTCGTGGGCCTCGTCGATGATCAGCGTGTCGTACTGCTCGAGCAGCCGGTCGTTCTGCAGCTCGGCCAGCAGGATGCCGTCGGTCATCAGCTTGACGAGCGTGTTGTCGCTCGCCTTGTCGGTGAAGCGCACCTTGTAGCCGACGACGTCGCCGAGCTGGGTGTCGAGCTCCTCGGCGATGCGCTCGGCGACCGTACGGGCGGCGATCCGGCGCGGCTGGGTGTGGCCGATGACACCGCGCACGCCGCGGCCCAGCTCCAGGCAGATCTTCGGGATCTGGGTCGTCTTCCCCGAACCCGTCTCACCGGCGATGATCACGACCTGGTTGTCGCGGATCGCCTCCAGGATGTCGTCCTTGTGCTGCGAGACGGGCAGGTTGTCCGGGTACCGGATCGTGGGGACCACCTCGCGGCGGCGGGTCACGCGCTGCTCGGCACGTTCCACGTCGGCGAGGATCTCCGCGGCGATCTTCTGTTGCGCTTCGCGGGAGCGTACCCGGCGCGCGCCGTCGAGCCTGCGCCGAAGGCGCCGCTGGTCGCGCGGCATCAACGCGGGCAGGCGTGACTGGAGGTCGGTGAGCGAGGAGATCAAGGAAGGCGTTCCCATACTGCTATCAGGATATGCGTGCGGATCAACCGCTCATCGTGCCGGACTCATTCCCGCGCTCGCATCCCAATTACTCCCGCCCTCCGAGCGACCGGGATGCCACCCGCCCGAGCGGCTGGGATGCCACCCTCCCGAGCGGCCGGGATGCCGCGGCGGCGCCCGCGCGGGCCGGAATTCGCGCGCCCGCGCGGGCCGGGCGGAGGCCCGGCCGCTACCGGGCGGGGACGGCGCCCGCCTGCGCGGGCGCGGCCATCAGCGCGGCGCCGATGATGCCCGCCTCGTTCTGCAGCCTGGCGGGGACCACCGGGGTGTCGATCCGCACGTGCGGCAGGAACTTGTCGGCCTTCTTGCTCACCCCGCCGCCGATGATGAACAGCGAGGGGGAGAACAGCATCTCCACGTGCTTGAGATACTCCTCGACCCGCTCGGCCCACTTGTCCCAGGACAGCGCGTGGTCCTCGCGGGCCTTGTCGGAGGCCCTGCGCTCGGCGTCCTTGCCGTTCAGCTCCAGGTGGCCGAGCTCGGTGTTGGGCACCAGCCTGCCGTCGGTGAACACCGCGCTGCCGATGCCGGTGCCGAAGGTCAGCATGATCACGACACCGTCGCGGCCCCGGCCCTCGCCGAAGGTCGCCTCGGCCAGACCGGCCGCGTCGGCGTCGTTGAGCACCCGCGCCCCGCCGAACAGCTTGCCGGCGTCGACGCCCACCCACGAACGGTGCACGTTGGCCGCGGTCCGCACGACGCCGTTGACGACCACGCCGGGGAAGGTCACGCCGACCGGCCCCTCCCACGAGAAGTGCTCGACGATCTGCGAGACCACCTCGGTCACGCCTTCGGGCTTGGCGGGCTGGGGGGTCGGGATGCGCAGCCGCTCGGCAGCGAGCGTGCCCTCTTTCACGTCCACCGGCGCGCCCTTGATGCCGGAGCCGCCGATATCGATGCCGAGAACATCCATGTCCGTGTCCTTGCCCCGAAAAGTCGCGATGAACCCGGCGTCATCCTCCCACGTATCTCGCGGCACAAGCGCACATACCAAGGAGGCAGGGATGCGGCCACGCATCGTCACACTCTGCGCATCGGCGCTGATCCTCGGCATGATCCTCGGCACCGCCACCCCGGCGTCGGCCGGTCTCGTCTCGGGTCGGACCAGGACCAGGTTCGACGTCGTCAACCTGGTCTCCGACATCAGGGGCAAGGCGCCGGTCACCGATCCCAAGCTGGTCAACCCGTGGGGCCTGGCCATGGGCAGGACGCTGTGGGTCTCGGCCACCGGCACCGGCGTCGCCACCGTCTACTCCGGCACGGGCAGGAAGGAGGCCACCGAGGTCAGCGTGCCCGGCGGGACGCCCACGGGCCAGGTCTTCAACCCCACCGACGGCTTCACCGTCAAGGGCAGACCGGCCACGTTCGTCTTCGCCAGCCCGAGCGGCGCCATCACCGGCTGGAACGCCGAGGCCGACCCCAGGAACGCCGTCATCGCCGCCTTCACCCGCGGCGCCGACTACATGGGCCTGGCCCTGATGGAGACGGAGAAGGGCGCGTTCCTGCTGGCCGCCGACTTCGCCGGCGGCCGCGTCCACGTCTTCGACTCCGACTTCAACCGGGTACGGCTGCAGCGCCGCCGGTTCGCCGACCCGTTCGTGCCCGAGGGGTACGCCCCGTTCAACGTCTCGGTTGCCCGCGGCGCGGTCTGGGTCTCCTACGCCCTCCGCGACGCCCGGACCGGCAGGTCCGTGGCCGGCAAGGGCAAGGGGTTCGTCAGCCGCTTCGACGCCGCCGGCCGCTTCACCGGACGGCTGGCCGCCGGCGGCCAGCTCAACGCCCCGTGGGCGGTGACCGTCGCGCCGCGCGGCTTCGGGCAGTACGCGGGCGCGATCCTGGTCGGGAACTTCGGTGACGGCTGGATCCACGCGTTCAGGAACGGCCGCCACCTCGGCCCGCTGCGCGATGGCGACGGCCGCCCGATCGTGCTGCCCGGCCTGTGGGACCTGGAGCCGGGCACGGCCGCCAACGGCGGCGACAACGCGCTGTGGTTCGCCGCGGGCATCGAGGGCGCCCGGCACGGGCTGCTCGGCCTGATCCGCCCGGCGGGCGCCCGCGCCCCGCACTCGGCCCCGCCGTCGTCGTCCGCGCCGGTGCCGCCGTCCTCGACCCCGGCCCCCTCACCGGCCGCCTCCCCCCCCGGCTCGGGCCACGGCTACTGAGCACCAGCTCGGCGCCGAAGACCTTCTCGTGCCACGCCCGGCCGGCTGCCGGATCGCTCACCCAGATCTTGAGATGCCGCACGCCGGCCAACGCCGTCATGGTCACCATGATGTCGATAAAGTGCGGACGTGAGCGAGGGAAACTTCAGCGAGTGGCTGCGGGCGCAGTGCGAGCCCACGTGGACCGAGGTCGTCACCCATCCGTTCGCGGCGGCGATCTCCACCGGCGAGGTGGCCGACGACGACATGCGGCGCTATCTCGTCCAGGACTTCCAGTTCGTCGACACCTTCACGGCGCTGCTCGGGGCGGCGGTGGCCTGCGCCGACAGCTTCGAGGCGCGCGTGCCGTACGGGCAGTTCCTCGGGCAGGTGGCCACCACCGAGGAGAAGACCTACTTCCACCGCGCGCTCGAGGCTCTCGGCGCCGGCACGGGGCCCGCGGTGCTCGAACCGGTCACCGAGGACTTCCGCACCCTGATGGACGAGGCCAGGACCAGCCAGGACTATCCGCTGATCGTGGCGGTGCTGTGCGTGGCGGAGTGGACCTACCTGGGCTGGGCCTCGCGCGCCGCCCAGCCGTACCCGGACAGCTTCGTGTACAGGGAGTGGATCGAGCTGCACGAGGGGCCGGCGTTCCGGCAGTGGGTGGACTTCCTGCGCGGCGAGCTCGACCGGCTCGGCCCCGCCCTCGGCGAGGACCGCAGGCAGGAGGTGCTGAGCGTCTTCCGGCGGGCGGTGGAGCTGGAGAAGCGCTTCTTCGACATGGCCGCCGGCTGACGACGGCCATGCGCACGGCCGCCGGCCGGAGGTGACGACCTCCGGCCGGGAGCGCCCTGACCTCCTCGTCGACCCAGAACGGCACCTGGGCGAACTCGGTCGCCGCCTGGCGGGCCCGCTCGTCGCCGCCCAGTGCCTCGGCGATCGACTCGACCCACTGCGCCTCGGTGATGTGGCCGAGGACGGCGGGCAGGATGCGGTCGGGCGCGAAGGCCGTCTTCATCAGCGGCAGGCCGTAGCGGGCCTCGATGTCGGCCTGGACGGCGTGGTCGAACTGGCGCAGCACGCCGTCGAGGTCGCTGAGAACAGCGTCGTAGGAGGAGGTCACAGCCACCCATTGTGCCGGGCCAGCCGGGCCGCCTCGATCCTGTTCCTGGTGTGCGTCTTGCCGATGGCCGCCGACAGGTGGTTGCGCACCGTGCTCTCCGACAGGTGCAGCCTGGCGGCCAGGTCGGCGATCGTGGATCCGTCGAGCGCGGCGGCCAGCACCTCGCGCTCCCTGTCGGTGAGGGGGTTGGTGCCCGCGTGCAGGGCGGCGGCGGCCAGTGCGGGGTCGACGATCCGCTCGCCCGCCACGGCTCTCCTGATGGCCTGCGCCAGCTCCTCGACCGGCGCGTCCTTCACCAGGAACCCCGCCGCGCCCGCCTCCATCGCCCTGCGCAGGTAGCCGGGCCTGCCGAACGTGGTCAGGATCAGCACGACGACCCCCGCCTCGTGCAGCTCGGCGGCGGCGTCCAGACCGCTGCGGCCGGGCAGTTCGATGTCGAGCAGCGCCACGTCGGGCCGTGTCTGGCGGGCGGCGGCGGCGATCGCCGCGCCGTCGGCGACCTGGGCGACCACCTCCAGGTCGTCCTCCATGCCGAGCAGCAGGGCGAGCGCGTCGCGCATCATGCCCTGGTCCTCGGCGATCAGCACCCTGATCACACCGGCACCGCCACCCTGAGCGTGAACCGCTCGCCCTCGACCGCCGCGGCCATCTCGGCGCCCCGTTCGGCCAGTCCCTTCAGCCCGTTCCCCCGGACGAACGAGCCGGGCGCGCCGTCGTTGACGATCTCCAGAACCACCCTGCCGCCCGCGTCCCGCACCGTGATGGCGCACGTGCTCGCCCTGGCGTGCCTGATCACGTTCGTCACTCCTTCCCTGACCGCCCACCCGAGCAGCACGTCGGCCTCCGGCGGCAGCCGTACCTCCACCGGCTCGACCTCGGCCCGCACCCCCGCCTCCTCCAGCGCCAGCCGGGCGGCCGCCAGCTCGTCGGCCATGCCGCGCCCCCGGTAGCCCGCGACCGCGGCGCGGACCTCGCCCAGCGCCCTGCGCCCGATCTCCTCGATGTCGGCCGCCTGCGCCGCCGCCGCGCCCGCGTCGCGCGGCGCCAGCCTGCGCACCGCCTCGGCCTTGACCACCACCAGCGACAGCGTGTGGCCCAGCAGGTCGTGCAGGTCGCGGGAGAAGCGCTCGCGCTCCCGCGCGACCGCGGCCCTGGCCAGCTCCTCCCTGGCCGCCGACAGCTTCAGCGTGAGGTGCACGACGACGCCCGCCATGAACGTGCCCCAGGCGACGGCCGCCACCCCGTCCGTGCCGCCGCCCGCCCGCCACGTCACCAGCATCGAGGCGAGCGTGACGACCGCCAGCGCGTAAGGCAGCGCCCGCCCCCGCACCACGATCCCGCACGCGATGGACACCAGCGGCAGCAGGTACAGCCACGCGCCGCCGTAGGCGAGGCCGAGCGCGAGCGCCGTCACGGCGAGCACGGCCAGGGGCGGCAGTGACGCGGTCCTGACCGACAGCAGGTAGGCCGCCACCACGAGCGACAGGCCCAGCGCTCCGCCCCACGTCGGCGCGCTGACCAGCGTGTAGGCGGGAAAGTAGGCCACCGCGACCCAGGCGTAGAACGGGCGCATCCTCACCTCCAGTACGCCAGATTGTGCCCGACGGCGTGGCGGGCGCCTCATCGGCGTCCGGCCGGCACGTCCACGGCCGCGCATCCTGCCAGCGGGAACGCCGGAACGAGTGGAATCCTCATGCCTCCAGGGTTGCGGATCGCCCGGATCCGCCGAAGAATCATCGATCCGGTGTTCACCAGGACGAAAGTCCCGGGGCACTACGATCGTCCGAGACATGAAAACGCACCAGCTACCGGCGAGTCTTTGCCGGCTGTTCGAGGACGGCGGCCGCGGGCGGTCGCTGTCCTTCGGGTTGCCCGCGGGCGAGCTCGTGTGGCCGGATCAGCCGGCCAGGCGTCCGGCTTTCTGGATGAGCGAGGAGCCCGCGCCCGGGGGGCTGTGGGCGGCGATGCGGGCCGAGCACCCCCACTCGGGGCTGTGGCCGGTGCTGCTCGACGAGTCGGCGCAGCCCTGGTCGTCGGCGCAGGTGATGCCCGACTCGCCGGACCTCATCGACACCTTCACCGCGGCCGGTTTCATGGCCGAGGTGTGGCAGGACTGGGTGGCGCAGGTGCCCGCCGACTCCCTGGTGGAGATCGAGCCGTTCGGGCCGATCTGTCCCGGCCTGGCCGCGCCGGGGAAGCTGCGCGGCGACCCCGGCCAGGTGGCCGACTGGTACGCGGGGATACTGGCCGAGCGCGGCATGCCGCTCGGGCTGGCCGCCGCCCGCAGGGGCGCCGACACGCTCGCCGTGATGGGCTGGCAGGGCGCCCTGCACCACAACGAGTGGATGGTGCCGCTGGCCGCCGTCGTGCGCAGCTGGGAGGAGCGATTCGGTGCCCGCCTGGTCGCGATGGGGTTCAACACGCTGGAGCTGAGCGTGGCCGCGCCGCCGGTCACCCGCGAGCACGCGCTGCACGTGGCGGCTGAGCACTGGGCGTTCTGTCCCGACAACGTGGTGCAGGGGGCCGGCGACCTGTACGGCTACGCCGAGCAGATCGCCGGCCAGTACTTCTGGTCCTTCTGGTGGGACTGACCGGCGGACTGAGCCCGCGGGGGCAGCCGCCCGCCGCCTAGTGGAAGTCGATCTCGGGCGTGGGCAACTCGACGTCCTGCGGGCCGTACCACCTGGTCCGGTCGGCGGGCACCTCGGTCAGCGGCCGGCTGAGCACGAACGGCACGCTGATCTTGCTGCCGGCCAGGTCGACGGTCACGGTCGCGCCCGTGCCCGTCTCACCGCTGTAGGTGGCGTCGGTGCCGGCGAGCACCAGGCCGAGGCGGTGGCCCTTCCTGAAGACGTAGTCGTGCGGAAGCGTCTCCCAGGCGACCCTGCCGTACTCGCCGGCGGGCAGCGGGCTGGGCGACGACAGCGAGTCGCGGTTCTGCACGTCGATCCAGCCGCGGGCGACGATCTCCAGGGGACGGGTGGCCAGGTTGGTGGCCACCTTCCGGTAGCAACCGTCGTCGGCGGCGGTCGCCTCGCCGTGGCAGTCCTCCTCGGCCAGCGTGGTGATGCCCTGGCCGCGCCGCCAGTCGACGCGGGTGGCCTCGCCGAAGTCGACGAGCAGCGCGGTCAGGTTGGCGGTCGGCCGGTCCAGCGCCACCCGCAGGTCGACCAGGGGCGTGCCGGAAAGGCGCAGGTCGAGGGGGAGCGGCCCGGTGGTGTAGGCGAGGCGGCCCGGCTTGGCGGTGCCGACGTCGGCGACCATCTCCGTCTCCGGCATCCGCAGGTCGGTGAACGTCGCCGTCGTCCCCCTGCGCGCCGGCAGCAGCCCGAGCCCACCGTCGGCGGCGGGGCGCAGCGGCACCCGCACCGCCCCGTGCGCCGGCCAGTCGCGCTGGGTGATCCACTGCGCCGGGCCCACCTGGACGTCGGCGGCCGGCTCGCGCATGATCCCGTTGGGCACGCCGAGGAGCCAGTGGTCGAACCACCGGTGCAGCGTGTCGACCCACAGGTCGCGCCTGCCCTCGAAGTCGAACGGGTCGACGTGCTGGTACTGGCCGACCCAGATCTTGCGCGGCACGCCGCGCCGGCCCAGCGCCGCCCACCAGGCGGAGAAGTTGTCGGGCTTGACGTTCAGGTCGTTGCCGGTGTGGACGACGAACACGCTGGCCCTGACGTTGGCGACGTCCTTCTCGTAGTCGCGCAGCCGCCAGAAGGCGTTGTAGTCGCCCGTGTCGTCGCCGTCCTCGGCGTCCATCCCGGCCCGTACGGCGGCGCACTTGGCGTCGGGGTCGGTGTCGACGACGTTGGCCAGCCAGGAGGCGTAGTTGTAGTTGTAGACGACGCCGTTGGAGCGCTGGTAGCGGTACCAGGAGCTGATCGCGGAGATCGGGACGATCGTCTCCAGGCCTTCGACGCCCGTGGCGGCCACGGCGTTGGCCAGCGTCCCGTCGTACGACTTGCCGATCATGGCGGCCTTGCCGGTGGTCCACGTCGCCTCGGCGGCGGAGCCGTCGGCGCGGTAGGCCTTCGCCCTGCCGTTCAGCCAGTCGATGACGGCCTTGCCGCCGAGGACGTCGGCCTGCCCGCCGGTGTCCGGACAGCCGTCCGACCTGGTGGTGCCCAGCATGTCCACGTTGAGGACGGCGTAGCCGCGCGGGACGAAGTAGTTGTCGTAGAAGAGCGGGAACTTCACCAGGTCGCCCGCGGCGTCGTAGACCTTGCGCTCGGCCTCGTTGCCGCGGCCGGAGTTGTCGTAGTAGGGGCTCTCGTCGATGATCACCGGCACCTTGAGCGAGGGGCCGGACTCCCGGGGCCGGATGATGTCCACCCGCACCCGGTCGAGGCGGCCGTCGGCGTCGCTGTCGATCGGGGCCTCGACGTAGACGTGCTCGCGGATGGCGTCGGCGTAGGAGAAGACGGGTTGGGAGCGGTCGTTCTCGACGGTGATGGCGACGGCGGCCCGCGCGGGGGGCGCGGTGGTCGCGACGAGGGTCAGCGCGATGAGGGTCGCCCGTAAGCGTGACACGCGAGGTCCTCCTGGGGGTGGGGGGACTGACCATGATCGGGCGTGCCGATCACCTTTTATAGTTCACCGGCTGGCCGGTATAGTTTCGGGCCATGCCGAGACCGAGTTCGAGAGAGCGGCTGCTCGACGCCGCCGCCGAGGTGCTGATCGGCGACGGGGCCGAAGCGCTGACCCTGGAGGCCGTGGCCCAGCGCGCGGGCGTGTCGAAGGGCGGCCTGTTCTACCACTTCCCGACCAAACAGGCCCTGGTGGCCGCCATGGTCGGCCGGCTCACCGCCGCCTTCGACGCCGCGCTGGCCGTCGCGGGCGACCGGCCGGGCGACTTCCTGCGCGCCTACGTCGAGGCCACCATCCCCCCGAGCGTTCCGGAGGGCCGCACGGCGGCTCATGCCGGCAAGCCGCCGGCGCAGGCTCATGCCGGCCAGGTGCCGGGGGAGCCTCATGCCGGCCAGGTGCCGGCGGCGGCTCCCGCCGACCAGGTGACGGCGGCGCTGCTGGCCGCCGTCATCGTCGACCCCGCCGGGCTCGCGCCGCTGCGGGAGAGGTTCGCCGCCTGGCAGACGCGGCTGACCGGCGACGGCATCGACCCCGCCGTGGCCACGACCGTACGGCTGGCCGTGGACGGCTGGTGGGCGGCCAGGCTGTTCGGTCTCGGCGAGCCCGACCCTGAACTGCACGAGCGCACCCGCCGCCACCTCCTGGAGATGATCGACCGTGCTGCGAACGACTAAGGCCCTCATGCTGGTGACGGACGTCGGGTTCGTCGTGTACTTCACGGTGACCGGTCTGGGGCTGATCCCCGCCGAGTGGGCCTTCGCCGACTACGCCAACCCGTTGATGGCAGACTGGAACTGGTCGTTCCTCTGGATCGACCTGGCGGCAAGCGCGACCGGGCTGGCCGGCCTGTGGCTGCTGCGCGGCGGGCGGCGGCGGGGGGAGCCGCTCATGCTGGTGTCGCTGGTGCTCACCATGGCGTCGGGGCTCATGGCCGTGGCGTTCTGGACGCTGCGGGGCGACTTCTCCCCGGCCTGGTGGATCCCGAACCTGTACCTGCTGCTGTTCCCGCTGCCCGCCGTCATCCGGCTGACCGGCGGACCCCGCCTGGCCGCATCGGCGTCCGGCTGACCGGCTGACCGGCGGGCTCGGCCTGGCCGCATCGGCGTCAGGCTGACCGGCTGACCGGCGGGCTCGGCCTGGCCGCATCGGCGTCAGGCTGGCTGGTGGGTTCGGTCGGGACGCTCGGACGTCAGGCTGACCGATGGGTGCGGCCTGGCCGCTCCGGCGTCCGGCTGAGCGCGGGGGCGGGCTCCCGTACGCGGGGCGCCGCGGGGGAGTCCGTAGAGTTGGGGCGGACGAAGGAGATTCATGGTGATCAAGGCAGTGGTGTTCGACGTCGGCGAGACGCTGATCGACGAGACGCGCATCTGGTCGCGCTGGGCCGACCGGCTGGGCGTGCCCCCCTTCGCGTTCATGGGCGTCCTCGGCGGCACCGCCGCGCTCGACCGCTCCCACCGCGACGCCTTCGAGATCATCCGCCCCGGCCTGGACGTCGAGGCCGAGATCGCCGCATGGGAGAAGGACGAGCCCGGCAGCCTGCGCAACCACTTCGACGCCGACGACCTGTATCCCGACGTACGGCCCGCCCTCGTCGAGCTGCGCGCGGCGGGAGTTCAGGTGATCATCGCCGGCAACCAGCCCACCAGGGCCTACGACGCGCTCGTGGCCATGGACCTGCCGGTCGACTCCATCCACACCTCCGACGGCTGGGGCGTGGCCAAGCCCGCCCCCGCCTTCTTCGCCAAGGTGGCCGCCGTGGCCGGCCGGCGCCCCGAGGAGATCCTTTACGTCGGCGACCGGCTCGACAACGACGTGCTGCCCGCGGGCAGGGCGGGCATGCGGACCGCGCTCCTGCGCCGGGGCCCCTGGGGCTACCTGCACGCCGACAGGGCGGAGGCGAGCGCCGCCGACACCGTCATCGACGACCTGTACGGCGTGCTGCCCGCCCTGCGACGGCTCGGCACCGACTAGGGCGGATCCCGCTTGGCTTGGCTGGATCCCGGATGGCTAGGGCGGATCGCGCTCGACCAGGGTGGATTCCGGCCGGCTAGGGCGGATCGCGCTCGGCTTGGGCGGATCGCGCTCGACCAGGGTGGATTCCGGCCGGCTAGGGCGGATCGCGCTCGGCTTGGGCGGATCCCGCTCGACCAGGGCGGATCCTGGCGGGCTAGGGCAGGTCTCGCTCGATGCGGATCGCCCGCTCCTCGGCGGACAGGTCACCGGAGTCGGCCCCCACCTCCTCGGCGACCTCCTCGCTCTCCACGTCGGGGGTCAGCCCCTCGTCGGGCGCCACCAGCCGGTGCTCCTCGCGCGGCGTGCGATCCCGCTCGGGCGCCTCGCGCCACATCCGCTCGGCCACGGTGTCCTGGTGCCGGGGGTCGTCCTCCTCGATGACGTGCTCCCTGCCGAGGTCCTCGGTCCAGCCCTCGACCTCTATCTCCTGCTCGTCGCTGAGTCCGTAGCGGTCCGGTGGTTGTTGGCTCATGCCTGGTGCCCTACCCCTCCTCCGGCGGGGAACCCTCCTGCCAGGCGTATCACGCCCGACGGGGCGGTCGGCGCACGAGGCGGTCGGCGTATCGCCCACCGCGCCCCCACCGCGCCGCCCACCGCAGGGGCTCAGCGGCCGATCGCGGCGCCGATCAGGGCCCGCGGGTCGGCCGCGCCCGCGAGGACGCCTCCGGGCAGCACGTCGATCAGGTGCGCGTGCCCGAACCCCGTCCCGTACGGCCTGCCCGCCACCGGATGGCCGAGCGCGGCCAGCCCGTCGGCCCAGCCGGCGCCCTCCTCCAGCTCCATGACGGTCGCGTCGGGCGCGTCCCACGTGTCGAAGCCGGTGCCGCCGGTCGCCAGCCGCCAGCGGGGCGCGCCGATGGCCTCGCCCGGCGTCTGGCCGTGCCGGAGCAGCCTGGTGATGACCTGCAGCAGGATCTGCGGCTGCGCGTCGCCGCCCATCGTCCCCACGACCGCGCGGAGCGAGCCGTCCGGCCTGGTGACCAGGGCCGGTGTGAGCGTGTGCGGGGGACGCCGGCCGGGGCCGTACTCGGCGGGGTGTCCGGGGGTCAGCGAGAAGCCGATGCCGCGGTTGTGCAGGTTGATCCCGGTGCTCGGCTCGACCAGCAGGCTGCCGAAGCCCGAGGCGTTCGACTGGATGAGCGACACGCCCATGCCGTCGCCGTCGACCGCGCACAGGTACGTCGTGTCGCCCTCGGCGGTCAGGCCGGCCACGGTCAGCCGGGCGGCGGGATCGACCAGCGCGCGGCGCCGCTCGATCTCGGCCGCCGACACCAGGTCTTCCGCGTGCTCGTGCAGGAGCGCGAGCCGGTCGTGGCCCGCGATCCTGGCCGCCTCGCCCAGCAGGTGCGCCCAGAGGGGGTCGTCGGGCGCGGCGGGCAGGTCGAGCCCGTCCACGATGCCGAGCGACAGCAGCAGCAGGTAGCCCTGGGAGTTCGGCGGCATCGACCACACCTGGTGGCCGAAGGCCGGCACGCGCAGCGGCTCCACCCAGTCGGCCAGCGGCTCGGCCAGGTCGTCGTCCGTGTACTCGCCCGCGCCCAGCTTCAGCAGGCCCTGGCCGAACTCGCCCTGGTAGAAGCCCTCCCGTCCGGAGCCGGCGATCGCCTCCAGCGTGCGGGCCACGCCCCGTCTGGTCATGACCTGGCCCGGGGTGAAGCCGCCGGCGAAGTCGGGGTGGCCGACCGTCGAGGCGATGGGCGCCAGCAGCGGCGAGACGGGGAAGCCGCCGGCGGCCAGTTCGACGGCGGGGGCGAGCACGGTGCCCAGCGGCAGTCTGCCGTACCGGGAGTGCAGCGCGAGCCAGCCGTCGACGCAGCCGGGCACCGGCACCGACCTGATGTCGTGCTGGTGCGGCATGCGGGTGTGGCCCTCGGCCCTGAGCCGGTCGGGATCCGCGCCCGACCCGGCGCGTCCCGAGGCGTTGAGCGCGCTGACCCTGCTCCCCGCGCCGCCGGGAGCCTGCCCGCCGCCGCCCTCGTGGACGAGGGCGAACAGGTCGCCGCCGAGGCCGCACATGTGGGGAGCGGTGACCGTGAGGACCGCGTTGGTGGCGATGGCGGCGTCGGCGGCCGAGCCGCCGCGGTCGAGCATGGTCAGGCCGGCGGCGGAGGCGAGATGGTCGACGCTGCACACCATGCCGGATCGGGCGTATCGGGTGTTCTGCACGGAAGTGACCTTACGCGGTCCTGGGCCGCAGGATCCGTACCCCCGTGACCTTGGCCAGTGCCAGTGCGGCCAGCAGCGTGGCGGCCGTGGTGCTGACGCCGCCGATCTGCAGCGCCGCCTGCGGGCCGAGGGTGTCGCTGAGCCAGCCGAGCAGCGGACCGCCCAGCGCGCCCGCCGCCGCGCTCACCAGGCCCAGCACCGCGATCACCCGGCCGCGCAGCTCGTCGGGGCTGCCGAGCTGGGCGCGCGCCCCGATCGTGGTGTCGATGACCACGGCGCCCGCGGCGATCGGCAGCAGCAGCGCGGCGAAGCTCCACAGCTCGGGCATCAGGCCGCTGAGTGCCTGCGCCACGCTGGACAGGAAGGCCGTGACCAGCAGCAGGCGCATCGTCAGGCGCGGCCGGCCCGCCGCGAAGACGCCGCCCACCACGGTGCCGACGGCGAAGACCGTGGACAGCAGGCCGTAGCCACCGGCGCCCGCGCCGAGCGGCCCGTCCGCCATCGCGGCCATCGTCACCTGGTAGTTGCGGCCCATGCTGCCGAGGACCAGGGAGAGCGCGAGGATCACCAGCAGCCAGCGGGTGCGCAGGACGTACCGCAGGCCCTCGCGGATGCCGGCGGCGCCGGCGGGGGCCTGGGCCAGCCGGTGCATCTCACCGGCGCGCATCGCGGCGATGGCGGCGATCACGGCGAGGAAGCTGATCGCGTTGAGCACGAAGAGGCCGGCGGGCCCGGTGAGGGGGATCAGCACGCCCGCCAGGCTCATGCCGAGGATGCGGCCGGCGGAGTTGACGACCGAGCCGAGCGCCATGGCGTTCGGCAGGTCGGCGGGCGGGACGACCTCCGCGCCGAACCGGCCGAGCGCGGGGCCGCCGAGCGCGGTGACCAGCCCGCCGGCCAGTGCCACGCCGTACACGGGAAGGACGGAGGTCACCCCGGAGCCGGCCACGACGGCGAGCACCACGGCGAGCAGGCCCTGCGCGATCTGGGAGGCCACGACGACGGGGCGGGCGCGCAGCCGGTCGGCGAGCGCGCCGCCCCACAGGCCGAAGGCCAGCGTGGGCAGCGCCTGCAGGACCAGGCTCACGCCGACGCTGGTGGCCGTGCCCGTGGCGGACAGGATGAGCCAGTTGACGCCCAGCACCTGCATCCAGGTGCCGGTCACGGAGACCAGGTCGGCAGCGGCCCATAGGCGGTAATTACGGTGCTTGAGGGAAGCGAAGAGCAAGGCGAGACCATCTCTTGGGGGTATACCGAGAGACTTGAACGCCCCTTTACCTGCCTCGATTTCCGAATGTGCTGTTTATCACGTTTAAAGGGAGATGAGAGGTTCTTCGCGCCGGACGAGAGCCGCGTACCGGCCGTCGAGAGCCATGAGCTCCTCGTGCGTCCCCCGCTCGGCGATCGCTCCGCCGTCCAGCACGACGATCTGGTCGGCCGCGCGCACGGTCGACAGCCGGTGGGCGATGGTGATCGTGGTACGGCCGTCGGCCAGCGTGTCGAGCGCCTCCTGGACGGCGCGCTCGGTCTGATTGTCCAGCGCGCTGGTCGCCTCGTCGAGCACCAGCACCGGCGGGTCGCGCAGCAGCGTGCGGGCGATGGCCAGGCGCTGCTTCTCGCCGCCGGAGAAGCGGTAGCCGCGCTCGCCCACCACCGTGTCGTACCCGTCGGGCAGGGCGGCGACGTGGTCGTGGATCCTGGCGGCGCGGGCCGCGGCCACCAGTTCCTCATCGCTGGCTCCGGGCCTGGCGAAGCGCAGGTTCTCGGCGATCGAGGCGTGGAACAGGTAGGTCTCCTGCGAGACCACGCCCACGGTGGCGGCCAGGGTCTCGAAGCTCAGCTCGCGCACGTCCACCCCGTCGATCGTGACCCGGCCGCCCGTGACGTCGTAGAGGCGGGGGATGAGATAGCTGAGCGTGGTCTTGCCCGAGCCGGTCTCCCCGACGACGGCCAGGCTGGTCCCGGCGGGGACGTCGAGATCGACGCCGGTGAGGGTGGGGCGCTCGCCGTAGGAGAAGTCGACGCGCTCGAAGCGGACCGCGCCGCGCGGCGCGCTCAGCTCCCGCGTGCCCGGCGTGATGTCGACCGGCAGGTCGAGGTACTCGAAGATGCGGCCGAACAGCGCCAGCGAGCTCTGCACCTCCACCCCGGTCCGCATGAGCGAGACCGCGGGCCTGAACAGCGCCGCCTGGAGGGTGGTGAAGGCGACGACCGTGCCGACCGACACCAGCGAGGTCATGCCGGCGGCCCAGTAGATCATGGCGGGCATCGCGGCCATGATGATCTGGATGGACGACTGCCGCCAGCGTCCCGCCATGCTCGCCCGCACGCCCAGCTCGGCCAGCTCGTCGGAGGCGGTGGTGAACCTGCGCGTCAGCTCGGTGGAGCGGCCCAGCGTCCGGCCGAGCAGGATGCCGCTGACCGACAGCGACTCCTGCACCATCGACGACATGGCGGCCAGTTTGCGCTGCCGCTCGGCCGTGATGCGCCTGCGCTCCACGCCGACCTTGCGGCTGATCCACACGAACAGCGGCAGCAGCGCCAGCGACACCGCCGTCAGCCGCCACTCCAGGACGAGCATCGCGATGACGCTGGCCACCACGGTGGTGAGGTTGGAGACGATCGAGGTCGCGGTCGAGGTGACGACCTGCTGCATGCCGCCGATGTCGTTGGCCAGGCGCGACTGCACCTCGCCGGTGCGGGTGCGGGTGAAGAAGGCCAGCGACATGCGCTGCAGGTGGCCGTACACGGCGGCGCGCAGGTCGTGCATGACCCGCTGGCCCACGGTGGTCGAGATGAAGGTCTGCATCACGTCGAACACGCTGGTGGTGACGGCGACGGCGACCATGCCGAGCGCCAGCAGGCTCAGCAGCGCCACGTCGCGCGCGGGGACGGCGACGTCGAGGATCTCGCGCAGCAGGAACGGCGAGGCGAGGGAGACCAGCGAGGACAGGGCGATGAGGGCCAGGACGGTGGCCAGGCGGCCGCGGTAGGGCCGGAACAGCCTGATGATGCGCCGCAAGGGCGCGCGTGGTTCCTCTGTCATAGAACTCCTTTCAGATGTTCTCTCAAACAGAGGTTAGCTCACAATTCTTCCACCGGTAGGCTCCTGATCGTGGACACCGCCTCCGAGCTGCTGGAACTCGTGCACAGGATCAGCCGTCTGTCCAGGCACGGCTACCGGAACCGTCTGGAGCCGCTGGGGCTGAGCCCCGGCCAGGCGCGGGCGCTGCGCGAGCTCATCGAGGCGGACCGGCCGCTGCGGATGGTCCAGCTCGCCGAGGCGCTGCGCATCGTGCCGCGCTCCCTCACGCCCGTCGTCGACGCGCTGGAGGAGGCGGGGCTGGTGCGCAGGGAGATCGACCCGGCCAACCGGCGATCCACGCTGGTGCTGATCACCCCGCGCGGCGGCGAGGTCTACGAGCGGGCGCGCCAGGCCCGCAGGGAGGTCGCCAGGGACCTGTTCGGCGGGCTGTCGCAGGAGCAGCGCGAGCGGCTGAGGGAACTGCTGCGCGAGGTCGAGGGCGACTAGACCGTCCGGCGGCGGGCCTCAGCCCGCCTGCTCCTGCTCGGGATGCACCCGGCCTGGCGTGGCATGGTCTGCCCTGCCGGGCGCGGCCTGGTCTGTCCTGCCGGGTGTGGCCTGGCCTGCCCGGCCCGGCTCGGTCCGGCCCGCCCGGCCCCCCGCGCGCGTGACCGGCACGCCGCCGACCACCGTGGCCAGGCACGGCGGCTGCTCCAGGAGCGCCGCGTACGGGTCGCGCGCGCCGCGCGTGTCGAAGACCGCCAGGTCGGCGCGGCTGCCGGGGCCCAGCGTGCCGATCCGGCCGGGGCCGTCGGCCATCCCCAGGGCCCGCGCGCCGCCGACGGTCGCCGCCTCCACCAGCACCCGCTCCAGGCGGCGCATCCGCGTGGCCTGCCGTACGGCCCGCGCCGTCGCAAGCGGCGGACCGCCGAACGCGATCGCGCAGCCCTCCTCCACCAGCGCCGAGGCGTCCCCGCCGAACAGCGCCAGCGTGGTGCCGCGCAGCCGCAGCAGCTTGCGCTCGCCGGGCCCGAGCGGCGCCTCGCCCGTGACGTGGCAGTGCCGTCCCAGCACGCCGGCCTCGTCCAGCTCGGCGGGGGAGTGGCGGCCGAGGTCGGCCATGAGCCGCAGCCCGAACGTCCGGGCGAGCACCGCCAGATCCTCCAGCACCAGCGGGTCGGACGCGTACGCCGCCACGCCCACCGTGCCGGGATGCTCGCGGATCGCGGTGATCAGCGCGTCCCGCTCGCTGTCCTCCCACACCTGCTCGCTGGCGCCTTCGACCTCCAGGTAGGTGACACCACCTGGGCCGCGGCGATCCCCGAGATCGGCCGCGCTCGTCACCCCGGGCACCGGCGGTCCGGTACGGCAGGCGTCCACCAGCCCGGGACTGATCAGCCCCGGCCAGCGGATCTCGTCCTCGACGGGGAAGTAGGCCAGCAGGTCGGCCCGCGAGCCCACCTGGAGCACGCGCTCGCCCCTGATGGCGACGCCACCGTCGCGGACGGGCGGGGCGCAGACGGGCAGCACGCAGGGGGCCGAGTGGAGCACGACGGGCGCGGGGGTGCGGAGGCCGAACCCCCGCGTCAACGCTCCCATTGTGTGATTAAAAGGCACGAGTGCTGGCAAATCAATCACGCTCGCCAGGTTTCCGGCCGCACCCGCCTCCCGCCGGTCCCTCTCGCGAGGGTCCCACCCGGCACGGACGGCGACTCTTCCCGCCCCTGACCCGACGCCGACTCTCCCGGGGGAGACCTGTCCGGTTGCGGACAGGAGATGGCCCCTGCAGGTCCGGTACGCTCCTTCTCCTCCTCGGGTGAGCCGTTGCCCGGAAGATCCTGCCGGCTCCCGGTGGGCCGCGCGTGGAACCGCCCCGTGACACCGCTCCGCAGGCCCGGCGGTGGGCACGGTGGCGGGTGCGGCGGGCCTGGTGGCGGGTGTGGTCAGCTGCGAGGGCGGTAGCGGCCGGACAGGCGGGCGAGCTTGAGGCTGAGATGCAGGCTGAGCCGTTCCCCGCCGTCCTTGAGATCCGTCTCCGCCAGCTCCTCCACCCGTTGCAGCCGGTAGTACAGCGACGTCCGGTGCAGCCGCAGCCGCCTGGCGGTGGACACCGCGCTGCCGGCCAGGTCGAGGTAGGTCTCCAGCGTCTCCAGCAGCGGCAGGTGCTGAGGGTCGGCCAGCAGCCGTTCCAGCCCCGGATGCAGGTCCGCCTGCGGGACGTTGGCCAGCATCCGGTAGACGCCGAGCCTGGTCCACTCCACCGACCTGCCGAGGCCCTGCACCCTGGCCGCCACCTGCGCCGCGTGCAGGGCCTCGGCGTACGACTCGCCGGCCTCCGCGAGGGCCGGCCGGGGCCGGCCGATGCCGACCACGACGGGAAGCGCCATCGCCGCGTGCACCTCCTCGGCGGGCGGCGCGGCCGTGGTGAGGAGCGCGGCGTGGTCGTAGCGCACCAGGTGCAGCCCGCCGAGGCGGCGCCGTACGGTGAGCATGCCCTGCTCCAGCGCCAGCCGCGACCGCTCGGACGGCTCGGCGGCCAGCGGCGCGGCGACCAGCGCGGTGACCGGCAGGGCCTGCGGGAAGCCCGCCTCGACCAGGGTGCGGGCGGCGTCGCGGTCGCCGGACAGCACCCCGGTGACGGCCTCCAGCTCGCGGTGCGAGGCGAGACCGGTGGCCAGGCTCTCGTGGAAGAGCGCCAGCGCCAGCGTGCCGGCGGCGGCCACGGCCTCGTCGATCTCGGCGGCCGTCATGGCGGGGGCGGTGTCGATGAACCACAGGAAGCCCATCAGCGCGCCGTCGTGCCGTACGGGGACGCAGACCCGCGGCAGCAGGCCGAGCGCGGGCGCGCCGGGCGTGCGCAGCGGCCCGGTGGCCTCCAGGATGCCCGCGGCGTGCAGGAAGCCGCGCACCTCGGGTGTGGTGTGGCGGCGCAGGATCGAGTCGCGCCTGATGTCGTCCATAGCGCCGTCCTGCTCGGAGTAGGCGATGACGCGCTGGAGGCGGTCCTCCAGCAACAGGGGCCGTCCGAGACGGATGGCTAAGTCGTCGACGCTGCGCTGCAGCACTGCCTGGCCTTTTCAGCAAATGTCGGAAACCGCGGGTGGGCTCTTCCCTACAACTGAACGGTGATCTCCGTCAAGAGCGTCTATACCGTCCTAGATCGTGAATCTCCCGAAGAAGCTGCTGAAAGGCCTGCTGGCGGCCCTCGTGCTGGCCCCCATCGGCCTTGCGGCCACCCCCGCTTCCGCCGACCCTCCCAAGGACCCCGAGATCCCCTGGCGGCAGGACCACTGGCCGCAGACCCAGCCGTGGCAACGCGACCAGCCCGAGCCGGGCGAGCAGGCGCTGCGCGGCCGCCCCTCGGCCCCGATCGGTCCGATCGACCCGCAGAACTGGAAGAACCCCGACCACATGACGTGGGCGGACTACAAGAAGGTGCCGGACACCAACTGGGCCGACCCGAATGTCAAGGGCTCCGTCCGCACCTTCAAGGGCGCGCTGGTGCTGCTCGACTACCCCAACCAGCCGTTCGTGGTCACCCAGCCCAAGGGCTCGACGATCTACCGCAACCCCAGCGCCGAGGCGCACGACGTGCCGCGCGACCAGGTCGCCACGTTCTACCAGAACTTTCTCAACACCCCCAACGCGCTCAACCGCGGCCACACCATCCACGAGTACTGGATGGAGGACTCCGGCGGTCGCTACGGCGTGGAGCTGTCCGGGTTCGGGCCCTACACGCTGTCGGGCAAGGACCACGAGTACGCCATGGAGTTCCAGGGCGGCACCGGCTGCCCCGCCGGCGACAACTGCAACAAGAACCTGCGCACCGAGGGCAAGGCGCTGTGGGTCGGCGCCATCGGCGAGGAGGAGGCCAAGAAGTTCGACTTCATCTTCTACCTCAGCGCCGGCCAGGACGAGTCGAGCACCTGGCAGGAGTTCGGGATGATGAAGTTCCCGAACAAGGAGGCCGTGACCGACGAGTGGGGCCCTGAGGACCCCAGCCTCCCCAACTGGGTCAGGACCCGCTACGTCGACTGGACCTCCTGGCAGGCCGGCTCCAACTTCTGGCCCAACGCCGAGATCGGCGTCAACTCCGTGCAGGCCGAGAGCTCGGGCATGGCCGTCTACGCGCACGAGCTGAGCCACATCCTCGGCGTGCTCGACAACTACAACAACCCGTACGCCAACCCGGTCCGCCGCGCCTACACCGGCGTGTGGGAGATGCTCAGCAGAGGCAGCTTCAACGGCCCCGGCGGCCCGCACAGCCGCTGGCTGATCCCGCCCACCTCGGGCGCCTCGATGGGCGCCCAGCACATGCTGCGCAACAAGATCAAGCTCAACATGGTCGACGAGAAGAACGTGCTGCGCCTGTCGCGCGACGCGCTCGACGAGTCGGGCCTGGTCACCGCCAGGGTCACCGCCCGCGCCGTCCAGCCGGGTCCTGACGGGCTGATGGGTCTCAACATCCAGTTCGACTCCGGCGACAAGTCGCCCGCCTGCCAGTGGCAGACCGACCCGCTGTGCGACGGCGGCGGCTACGAGAACTACACCGTCGAGGTCGTCGACCGGATGGGCACCGACTCCTTCACGCCCGACTCCGGCGTGCTGCTGGCCAAGACCAAGAACCAGGACCGGGCGCCGTTCGAGTGGGTGATCGACGCCAACCCGCAGGACATCAACATGACCGACTACGTCCTGCCGGACGGCACGAAGGTCCCGATCACCATCGGTGACTACCGTCAGCTGTCCGACGCGCTCTTCCACGCCGGGACCGACTCCGGCAGCGAGTACGAGTACGTCGACCAGGCCAACCGCCTGCACTTCTACGTCACCGACGTGCACCGCGACCGCAAGGGCACGCTCTCCTACACCGTCGCGGTCCGCTCGCTGGACGGCGCGGGGCCGCACCAGCGCGGCGTCAGGCTGCTGCCCGCCGCCGGCGTCCCGGCCGGCAAGGGTGTCTCCACCTGCAGGTTCCCGCTGTTCAACACCGGCAGGACGCGCGCCACGACGGCCGCGCACCCCGAGGACGTCGCCGCCTACCTCGGCGGCGACGTCTACCGCCTGAAGGCGTCGGTCTCGGGGCAGGGCTGGACCGCCCAGCTGCCCAACGCCCTGGCCGCGGTCGGCAACGGGCAGCAGGAGGCCGTCACGGTCAACGCCGTGCGTGCCGAAGGTGGCAGCCACCTGGCCAAGGTGACGCTGACCGCCACGTCCGAGTCGGACCCGTCCAAGACGGTGAGCGCCACCTGCCACGTGGTCGGCCTGTAACCGCCTGACGGGGTCGCCGCCCGGCGCCCGGGTAACCCTATGACGGGGTTACCGCGAAGGGTTCGGATAACCGTATGACAGGGTTACCGCGAGGTGCCCGGCTAACCGGCTGATGGGGTACGGCCCGGCCGTACCCCATCGGTCACTCCAGCCAGAGGCCGGCCAGCCCGAGCGCGAACAGCAGCCCGAGCAGCACCTCCACTCCATAGGCGATGTTCGTGCCCGTCTGGCCGAACAGCACGTAGGCGACGGCCGCGACGACGCAGCACACCAGCAGGACCACGTCGACCACGCCCAGGATGATCGCCACGACCAGCCTGAGCAGGAAGAGCACGAACCCGAGGCCGAACCACCGCGACATCGTCGAGTCGTCGTAGGCCCACCGCGACAGCGCGAAGGGCGAGTAGAACGAGCCGGCCCAGTAGGTGTTCCACCGCTCCACGGGACCCGGGACGTGTTCCTTGACCGTGACCTCGGCCTGCGCGAAGGTGATGGTCCGTACCTGACCGTCGGTGACGTCGATGAGCACCGTGCGGTCGACCACCTGGATCCTCGTGGTGCCGTTCACGACGGCGGTGAACTCGCCCTGGCCGGTCCTGACCTTGTAGATGTGGTCGAACCCGACCTCCGTCTGCCCCGGCGGGACCTCGGTGGCGTTGCGGACGATCACGTAGAGGGCGTCGTCCTCGCTGTCCGGCAGCGCGTACTCCGCGCCGATCGAGAAGACCCCCACGGGGGTGACGAGCGAGCTCTGCCCGCTCACCTTGAGCCCGTCGGGCCCCCACTCGAGGCTGACGGGGACGAACGCGGGACGGAAGCTGCCCTTCACCTGGGTGTCGGAACAGGCCGAGGTGCCGACCAGGACAGCGATCACAAGCAGGACGCGGATGATTCGTAAGGCGGAGACGTCTGCGGCACGCGCCAAAGGAGCCCCTTCCGTGGAGGCGCGGTGTGGTTGAAGGGACAACGGACGCACGGGCTCGGCGGTTCCGCGATCAGGGGTGGCGCGGGCCGTACGTGATCGGCTTGAATCACCTCCGAAGGGGGTGTGTGTTGCGACTGCCGGAGGAGGTTTCCCGGCCCCGGCGCAGGCGGCGGCACTGGCTGGCGCCCGTCGCGGCGGGTGCGGCCGCGGGAGCGGCCAGCATCCTGGCCGCGTCGCTGGAGTGGGAGATCCCGCCCGTGGCCAAGATCGGCGTGACCGCGCTCGCGGCGCTGCTGGTGGGCGTGACCACCTGGGCCACCACCGCCACCACCAGGAAAGAGCCGCAGCCGTCGCCGGAGGACCAGGCGTGGCGGCCGCCCGACCAGTGGCCGCCGTCCCCCGAGCACTTCACCGGCCGCTCGGAGGCCCTGGCCGAACTGCGCGCGGTCTTCACCGCCAGGCGCAGGTCCGACGAGCTCGGACCGCCGCTGGTCGTCTCCCTGTACGGCAGGGGCGGCGTCGGCAAGTCGGCGCTCATGGCCAGGTTCGGGCAGGAGATCGCCGACTGGTTCCCCGACGGCCGCCTCTACGCGAGCCTGCGCGGCATCAGACCTGACGAAGTCCTGATCGGTTTCCTGCGCGCGCTCGGGGTGCGGCTCACCACCGACCCCGGAGGGCTGGAGGAACTGCGCAAGCTGTGGCTGACCTGGACGAAGGGCCGCCGGATCCTCATCGGCCTCGACAACGTCGACGACGCCGAGCAGGTCAAGGCGCTCATCCCCGCCGAGCGCGGCTGCGCGGTCGTGGTCACCTCGCGCCAGCCGCTGTTCCTCATGAACGCCTACGACACCCAGCTGAGCGTCTTCAGCGAGGCGCAGGGCGTGGAACTGCTGGCCAGGCTGGCCGGCGGCGAGCGGATCGTCGACGACCTGGCCGCCGCCAAGGAGATCGTCAGGATCTGCGACTACCTGCCCCTGGCGATCAACATCTGCGGCGCGCGCCTGGCCACCAGGTCCGGCTGGTCGCTGCGCGAGCTGGCCAACCGGCTCGAGCGCCGCATCCTGGACCAGCTGGAGCTGGCCCCCACGATCGACAAGAGCGTCCGCGCCTCGGTGCAGCTCAGCTACGACGACTGCACCGGCATCCAGCGCCGGCTGCTGCGCCTGCTGTCCTCGCTGACCTCGCCCGACGTGCCCGGCTGGGTGGCCGGCGAGCTGCTGGACATCTCCGAGCTCGACGGCGCCGACCAGCTGGAGGCGCTGGTCGACGTGCAGCTGGCCGAGAGCTCGGGCACCGACCAGACCGGCGCCATGCGCTACCGCCTGCACGACCTGGTCCGGCTGTTCGCCGCCGAGCTGGAGGACGACCGGCGCGAGGCGGCCATCGAACGCGTCCTGTACGGCTACCGCCGCCGCGCCGAGGCCGCCGCCCAGGCCAGGTGGCCCCAGGACTGGGGCCGCACCGGACGCGTCGGCGACGCCGGCGGGCAGGCCCACGCCAGCGACTGGCTCAACGCCGAACGCCTCAGCCTGATGGCGATGATCCACCTGGCCAGGTCGATGGAGCTGTGGGAGCTGGTCTTCGGCCTCGGCAGGGCCTTCTGCTCGATCTGCCACTCCCTGCGCGCCTACTGGAGCGACTGGGGCGAGATCGCCGAGATCACCGTGGAGGCCGCCCGCCGGATGGGCGACCGGCGAGCGCTCGGCATCGCCCTGCTCGACCGCGCCGCCGTCCTCGGCGGCGGCGAGGCGGCCGAGGAGGCACTACGGATCTTCACCGAGCTCGGCGAGTCGTGGTGGGCGGCCAGGGCCATGCGCACGATCGGCATGCGGCTGTTCACCGGCGGCAACCTCGACCGCGCCCAGGGCTACCTCGTCGACGCGATCGCCGCCTTCGACGCCGAAGAGGACTACTGGTGGATGGCGCGCACCCAGCGCAACCTCGCCGAGCTCCGCCTGGCCGAACGGCGCTCCGAAGAGGCACGTGACCTGCTGGAGGACGCCCTCGCGGTCTTCAAACGGGACGGCAACCGCTACTCCGAGGCGCAGACGCTGCGCGCCTACGGCGAGGTGCTGGCCGCCCAGGCGCGCGGGCTCCACCGGGAGGGGGAGGCCAAGGCCGCCGCCGACCTGTTCACCAAGGCGGGCTTCAGCCTTGACCGGGCGGCCGAGATGTTCAGCAGCAGGGGCGAGCTGTGGGAAGAGGCGCGCTGCATGCGCGCCATGGGCGAGGTCGGCGACCCCGTCAACGGCCTGCGCGAGCTCGACTCGGTACGGCGGGCCGAGGAGATCCTCATCGCGCTCGGCGACTCCTGGGGTGTGGCCCGCACCCACCTGTCGTCAGGCAGGTCGCTGGCCAGGCTGGGCCGGATGGCCGAGGCGGAGAAGGAGCTCAAGCGCGCCGTCGCCGCCTTCGAGGAGCTCGGCGACCAGTGGTGGATGGCGCGCAGCCTGCGCTATCTCGGGGAGACGCACCTCGACGCGCGGGACCGGCGCGCCGCCGTACCGCCGCTGGAGCAGGCCCGCGAGATCTACCGCAGCCTCGGCAACGAGGCGGGGATGCGCAGGACCCTCGAACTGCTCAGGAGAGCGGAGTTCTGATCAGGTGGCCCGCCGCCCTGCGGGCGTCCTGGATCGACTGCTCGAACAGCTCCCGCACGTGGCGGGCCTGGTCGGCCAGCTGCTGGATGTGCGGCAGCGCCAGGTCGTCGCGCACCGTCTCGGCCAGCAGGTGCTGGTAGTCGGAGGTGCGGGCGGCCAGCATCTCCAGCCGCCGGTGGGCGCGGTAGACGTCGTCGGCCCGCAGCACCTGCACGGCGTACTCCTCCAGGTTGCGCACCCGCTGCGACAGCGAGGTCCAGGCCTGGTCCAGCGCCGTGGCGTACGGCGCGAACGCCGCCCTGAGGTTCCTCGGCAGGTCGGTCGGCACGATCCTGCGATGCTCGTCGTGCATGCGCGAAAGCTTGGCCAGCCGCCTGGCGATCTGCCATACCTCGTCGGGCAGCGTCACCCTGTTGTCGATGGAGTCGATCAACCCCGCCTTGTGCACCTCGGAGGCGAGAATGGTGTCGGCCGCGTCCTGCGCCCTGCGCAGCAGCACCTGGCAGGGATAGTCCAGATCCTCGGCCAGGACGTAGCGGTCGGCGTGCTCGTAGGCCAGCTTGAGCCGGCGGCGCGCCACCCTGTTGCCCTCGTCCGTCGCCATCCAGCGCATCAGCGCCACCAGCGACACGCCTACCAGGGCGACGATCATCCCGGCCGTGCTGGTCAGCATCCAGATCAGCAGCAGGAAGCCGGGCAGGACGAACAGCAGTGCCGTGTTGCGCGCGGGCTCGTGCTGCTTGCCCGCTCTCGCCATGTGCATCGCGTGGGGGCCCGCTCTGAGCTGTGCCGCGACCTCCTCGGGTAGAGAAGGATCGAGCACCGGACGCGGGGGAAATGCACGCGGATCCATCTCTTCATGCTGCGTTACAAATCGCGAATCCGCACAGCCTTATCCCGACATATAGGCTCCATCTCGATGAACGACTTCACGCGATGGATAGAGCTCGAAGGCGCCGCCAACGTTCGTGACCTGGGCGGACTCCCCACCACCGACGGCGCGACCACGCGCTCCGGCCGCATTCTCAGATCCGACAACCTGCAGGGACTGACCGACGCCGACATCGAGCTGCTCGTGGGCTCGCACAAGGTCAGGCACGTCGTCGACCTCCGCTCCGGCCCGGAGGTCACCCTCGAAGGTCCAGGACCCCTCACCACGGTCCCCGAGGTCACCATCCACCACCTGACCCTCTTCGCCGAGGGCGGCCGCCACACCGACGTCGACGCCGACCGGGCCCTGCCGTGGCAGGAACGCGGCGCCGACGACGACCTGCGCGTGACCGGGTTCTACTACGGCTACCTGCGCGACCGCCCCGACTCGGTCGTCTCCGCCCTGCGCGTCATGGCGAAGGACGACGGCGCGGCCATCGTGCACTGCGCGGCGGGCAAGGACCGCACCGGCGTGCTGTGCGCGCTCGCGCTCGAGGTCGCCGGGGCCACCCGCGAGGCCATCGTCGCCGACTACGAGGCGACCGGCGAACGCCTTGAGCAGGTGCTGGCCCGGCTGCGCGCCAGCGACACCTACCGCGACGACCTCGACTCCCGCCCCGCCGACGACCATCGGCCGCGGGCGAAGTACATGCTGCAGTTCCTCGGCGTGCTCGACGACCGGTTCGGCGGGCCGCTGCCGTGGCTGCACGCGCACGGCTGGACCGAGACCGACACCCACGCCCTCCGCTCCCGCCTCCGCGACTGATCCTCCCGACCCATCCGTCCGTACGGCCGCCGCCGCGCGTGCGCATCGGCGGAGGCGCCTGGACGTCCCGGTCCTGCGGGCCGTCCGGGGCGCGTGGGCGTCCCGCACGTCGGCGGCCAGGGGGTGGCCCGTCCCGCCGGGCAACGTCCACCGGCTGAACGCCCGGGTGCGTCGGCGGCCAGGGGGTGGCCCGTCCCTCCGGGCAACGCCCACCGGCCGCCGACGCGCCGCTCCCTCGAAGAGGGTGGCCGCCAATGCGCCGCTCCCTTGAAGGGCGTCGGCCGGCGCCCGTCCGAGGTCCGTCCGGCTCCGAAGGGTCAGGGGATGCGCACCACCGTGCGTTCGTCGGCGGAACGGCGAGCGGCCTCGATGACCGTGAGGGCGTCGACCACGTCCCGAGGGTCGACAGGGGGCGCCGACCCGGTCCGGAGGCAGGCCGCGACCCCCAGGTAGAAGTCCAGGTAGGAGCCAGGCTCGGTGTGCACGCGTGCGGCCGACCCGATCGTGCCGAGCGTGCCCCACTGCTCCTCCGGATCCGCCCCGAACCCGGGGGCGTCCGGCGTCATCCCCGCCCGCAGCCGCTCCTCCTGCACGTCGAGGCCGTGCTTCTCGTACGCCGCCGACGAGCCGAGCACCCTGAACCGTGGCCCGAGCAGGGCGGCCACCGCGCTCACCCACAGGTGGGAGCGGGCCCCGCTGTCGTGGGTGAGCGCCAGGAAGGAGTCGTCGTCCGCGCCCACGCCGGCCCTGCGGATGTCGCTCTCGGCGTAGACCTCGCGCACCGGCCCGAGCAGTTGCAGCGCCTGGTCGACCAGGTGGCTGCCCAGGTCGTAGAGGAGCCCGCCGACCTCGTCGGCGCCGCCGCTCTCCCGCCAGCCGCCCTTGGGCACCGGCCGCCAGCGCTCGAAGCGCGACTCGAACCGGTGGACGTCCCCGAGCGCGCCCTCGGCCACCAGGCGGCGCAGGGTCAGGAAGTCGCCGTCCCACCGGCGGTTCTGGAACACGGTCAGCATCAGGCGCTTCTTGGCGGCCAGTTCGACCAGGTCGCGGGCCTCCTGGGCGGTTCTCGCGAGGGGCTTGTCGACGACGACGGGACGCCCCGCCTCCAGCGCGGCGGTGGCGAGGGGGACGTGGGTCCTGTTGGGCGAGGCGATCACCGCCAGGTCGCAGCGCGGCCACAGGTCGTCGGCGTCCTTCACCGCCGTCGCGCCGTACCTGGTGGAGACCTCGGCGGCTCTGCCGGGATCGCGGGTCACCACGGCGGCCAGTCTCAGGCCGGGCGTCGCGTGGATGAGCGGGGCGTGGAAGACGGCCCCCGCCGTGCCGTACCCGACCAGGCCCACTCGGATCTCGCTCATCACCCCACGATAACCGTCACCCGATCATGGCCAGGTGAACGGCGACGCGACCCGCGCGCACGGCCCGCTCACCGCGGCGGCCGGTCAGATGTGGTCGGGGTCGACGGCGAGGGCGACGTGGATGAGGTCCTCGATCGCGTGCGCCAGACGCCCGTCGGCGATCTCGTAGCGCGTCTGCCGTCCTTCGGGCACCGCGACGACCAGGCCGCAGCCGCGCAGGCAGGCCAGGTGGTTGGAGACGTTCTGCCTGGTGAGCCCCAGTTCGTCGGCCAGCCGGGCGGGGTAGGAGGGCCCCTGGAGCAGGGCGATGAGCAGGCGGCAGCGGTTCGGGTCGGCGAGGGCTCTGCCGATTCTGGCCATCGCGTCGAGCCGGGTCTCCACAGTGAACACGATAATCAGGGTACACGATTTGCTGTATATACAGTTCCTGCTGTATATACATGGCTGACTGTATAGAGCGAGGAGGCGGCACATGGGACACGGGCACGGACACGGCCACGCGACGGCCGGCGCGGTTCACCGCAAACGGTTGATGATCGTGCTGCCGCTCACGCTGAGTGTCCTGGTCGTGCAGGTCGTCGGGGCGCTGCTGTCGGGAAGCCTCGCCCTGCTCGCCGACGCCGGCCACATGGCGACCGACGCCGCGGGCGTCGCGCTCGCGCTGTTCGCGATCTGGATCGCCGGCAAGCCCGCCAGCTCCCGCCGGACCTTCGGCTACCAGCGGGCCGAGATCCTGGCCGCCGCCGTCAACGCCGTGGTGCTGCTCGGCCTGAGCGGCTACATCCTCATCGAGGCCGTGCGCAGGTTCGCCAACCCCGAGCCGGTCGGCACCACCGTCATGCTGGTCGCCGCCGTGGCCGGCCTGATCGCCAACGGGATCGCGCTGTGGCTGCTGCGCGAGGGCCAGCAGGACAGCCTCAACCTCAGGGGCGCCTACCTGGAGGTCCTCGGCGACCTGCTCGGCTCGGTGGCCGTCATCGCCGGCGCCATCGTCATCCAGCTCACCGGCTGGTACCCCGCCGACGCGATCATCTCGGTGATCATCGCGCTGCTCATCCTGCCCCGCACGTGGAAGCTGCTCAAGGAGGCCGTCGACATCCTCCTCGAGGCCACCCCCAAGGGCGTCGACCTGGCCGAGGTGCGCGAGCACCTGCTGGAGACGCCCGGCGTCACCGACGTCCACGACCTGCACGCGTGGACGATCACCTCGGGCGTGCCCGTCATGTCCGCCCACGTGGTCGTGGACGTCGAGACCTTCAGCCAGTGCGGCCCGCTGCTCGACCGGCTGCACGAGTGCCTGGCGGGCCACTTCGACGTGGAGCACTCCACGCTCCAGCTCGAACCCGCCGGCCACGTCGACCACGAGGGCGCCCGGCACCTCTGGCCCGGCGACAGCCGGCCGGGCGCCACCGGCTAGCTGTCGCGGTCGTCGCGCTCGGCCAGGAAGGCCTCGAACTGGGCCGCCAGCTCGTCACCCGTCGGCATCGGGGTGGCCTCGGCCATCAGGTTCTGCCGCTCCTGGCCACCGGCGAAGGCGTCGTACTGCTGCTCAAGACCCTGGATGGCCGACGACAGCTCGCTCGAGGCGCGGATCTGCTCCTCGATCTCGGACGTCGTCCGGTCCGCCGCGTCATGCAGGCTGTCCATCGGGAACACCAGTCCGGTCCCCTTCGTGATCGCCTCCAGCGCCGTGACCGCGGCCTGCGGATACTCCGCCTGCGACAGGTAGTGCGGCACATGGACGGCGTAGCCGAGCGCGTCGCGCCCCTGCCCGCCCAGGCGGAACTCCAGCAGCGCGGCGACGCTTCCCGGCACCTGCACCCGGCCGAACGCGCTCACCTGCGAGTTGATCAGCTCGGGCCGGCTCGCGTGGGCCGTGACGCCCAGCGGCCTGGTGTGGGGGACGGCCATCGGGATGCCGTGCACGGTCACCAGCCTGCTCACGCCGAGCCGTTCGACCAGCCGGCCCACCGCGGCGACGAACAGCTCCCACTCCCGGTCGGGCTCGGGCCCGGTCAACAGCAGGAACGGCGTGCCCGTCAGGTCACGCGCGTGGTAGAGGGCCAGCTCGGGGGCCTCGTAGTCGACCCACCTGTCGGTGTCGAACGTCATCGTCGGCCGCCGCGACCGGTAGTCGATCAGGCGGTCGACGTCGAAGGTCGCCACGACGCTGTGCTCAAGCTCGGCCAGCAGGTGGCCCAGCGCGAGCCGTCCGGTGCTGCCCGCGTCGACGAACCCGTCGAAGTGGTACACCAGCACGGGATCGGTGAGCTCGGGGGTCTCCTCCGCCAGCCGGTAGAGATCCGTCGGGTCGAACACGGTTGATCAGCCTTTCCCTCGGTACTCTCTCCAGCAACCTGCGGCGAGCCGGAACGATTCCGTGCACGGCACCATATCGATGAGAAATCAGCACGGAACCCCCGGGTCACACCATCCATCGCCTGAAGGGCGTACGCTCCCGCACCGGCACAATGCTCCCGTGAGCGCGCTCAAGGGGTTCGTTCACCAGGATGTTCGACCTGGCCAGGGTGGGCGACACGGTCACGCTGCCGCCTGCGTCGAGCAGGTGTCCCGGTGGCCCTCGCCAATCAGAAGGGTGACATCTTGCTGATGCCGACGGCATATCACGGTCACGCCGACACGATGAAGGCGCGCACGGAGATGGGCGCCGCCTCCGACCGGGCCAACGACAGAGGCGTGACCCCTACGGCCCGCGCGGTCTTCAGGAAAGAATCAGGCGTGGTCAGGACTTCGCCGGATGGGCGGAGCCGACCCGCGGGCGGGCATCCCGTCAGCAGTTGACACAGGGCAGATATTTCCCAGCCAACAATTTCGCCGTCAGTGCCCTGAAGAATAGGGTGGAATATCGCCATATATCGTCAGTGTGGCTTTTTGAACGGTCCATCGTCATGCTAGGGGGGTGGCAACTACGATCCCCTCTGCGCAGGCCTTCAGTAGGCGACCACTCCGCATCCCCGCACTTCCGTGTCCTTTCCCCAACGAGATCAACATCCATTCGGAAGAGGTGGACGCCGAGAGTCACCGATGGCTGGCGACCTCTGGCATGCTCGGCGACGACAAGGCCGTCGAACACTTCAGACGCTCCAAGATCGGAGTGCTGGCGGCTCGCACCAACCCGTTAGTACCTCGCGAAAGTTTGAGACTGCTCAACGACTGGTACAACTGGTTGTTCGCCTTCGACGACGCTTTCTGCGAGGGAGCCCTCATCGGGCACCGGGCCTCGGCACTGGCTCACGCCCTGCCGCCGCTCCTCGAGATCCTCGACGGCCGTCGGCAACCCGCATCGGACGATCCCTTCGGCCTGACTCTGCGCGAACTGCAACTGCGCATCACGGAAACGGCGACGCCCGCCCAGGTCGAACGCTGGCGTACGACGGTCAAGGAGTACCTGTTCGCGCAGATCTGGGAGGCGGCCAACCGGGAGGTGGACCTCATCCCCAGCGTTGAGGACTACGTGCTCATGCGCCGCATCACGGGGGCGACCTACACCTGCCTGGCTCTCATCGACGTAGGCGGCGGCTATCGCCTCGAAGCGGAGGAATGGCACCATCCGGACGTCCGCATGCTGTCCGACCTTGCCTGCGACCTCATCGGCTGGGACAACGACCTGCTGTCGTACGCCAAGGAGCGCGACAACGACAAGGCCCGGCACAACTTGGTCACGGTGCTGGCCACACACAGGTCTCTCAGCCTGCAGAAGGCTCTCGACGAGGTGTCGAACATGCACAACGACGCCGTCGCCGCGTTCATCGAACGCCGCGCCCATCTCGAGCGATGGGCATCGCTGCCGGTACGCAGATACGTGCGTGGACTGGAGCACTGGGTCCGCGGGCACATCGAGTTCTCCCTCGGCAGTGCCCGTTACATCCACGCATGGCCGACCGGCACCACCTGGAGCAAGGCCGGCTGATCAGGATGGCGGGGCGTCCACCTCGCCCAGCGCCAACGTGGACGCCTCGTCCAGATCGAGGCGCGCCCCGCTTTCGAACGCCGAGTTGTAGGCCGCCTCGCCCAGCAGCTTCTGGCACTCCTTCACGCACTTCTCGTGCTCGTTGGTCAGGAACGGCGCGCCCATCATCGGCAGCCCCGACGTCGTCCAGTTGGCCTTCAGCGCGCCCAGCAGGTGAGCGGCCAACTCGGCCTGCTCGAGCATGGCGAAGGTCCGCGCCGTCGTCTCCAACGCGACCAGAGTGCCCAGCGTGTCGTGGAAGTAGCGCTTGATGCGCAGGCCCTCCTGGGCCGTGGTCAGGGCCGCCTCCGGCCGGCCCATCGCCAGCAGCGGAAGGGACAGCGCCCAGCTGGCGTAGGAGCTGACCCACAGCTCGCCCCGCTCCTTGCACACCTGCAGCACGTCGACCAGGAGCGATTCGGCCTCGTACACCTCGCCCTGCGTCGTCAGCACGATCGACAGCTCGACGATGGCCGGCAGCAGGCCCGGGTTGAGCTCCTTGTTGCCGGTGTTGAACTCGATCGCCATGCCCAGCAGGGCGCTGGCCTTCTGCAGGTCGCCCTGGAGCAGTGCCGCCGTGCCCTGCATCTTGGAGGCCAGGATGACCGCGCGGGAGTCGCCGACCAGCACCGCCTCGCTGCTGCACTGCTCGGCTGCCTCCAGCGCGCCCACGCTGTCGCCCTGGGCGCTGCGCACGTAGGACAGCACCCACAACGCCTTGCAGCGTTCCTTGCTGGGATCGGGGTTGGCGCGCAGCGCCCGCTCCAGGTAGATGCGCCCCTCGCGGACGAACCCGCAGCAGATCCACATGAACCACAGCGACGACAGCAGCTCCAGCGCCAGGAGGCTGTCGCCCGGCGTGCGCAGGGCGTGCTCGAGCGCGAGCCTGACGTTGTCGTGCTCCTGGCGCATGCGCACGAACCAGTAGATCTGCCGCGGCCCCGACCAGGCGTCCTCGCTCCTGCGGGCCAGGCTCAGGTAGTAGGCCAGGTGCTGGTGGCGCAGGCTCTCGGACTCGCCGAGCTTCTCCAGCCACTCCTCGCCGTACTCGGCCAGCGTGTCGATGAGCTTGTAGCGCACGCCCGCGTGGTCGCTCTTGATCAGCAGGATCGACTTCTCCACCAGCCCGGTCACCAGGTCGGTGATGTCCTCGGCGGGCAGCCGGTCGTCGGAGCAGACGAACCTGGCCGCGTCGAGCTCGAAGTCGCCCGCGAACACCGAAAGGCGCGCCCACAGCAGCCGCTCGGCGGGCTCGCACAGCTCGTGGCTCCAGCCGATGGCCGCGCGCAGCGTCTGGTGGCGGGGCAGCGCCGTACGGCTGGCCCCGGCCAGCAGGCTGAAGCGGTCGGTCAGCAGGCCCAGGATCTGGTCGACCGACAGCGCCCGCAGCCGCACCGCGGCCAGCTCGATCGCCAGCGGGATGCCGTCGAGGCGGCGGCACAGCTCGGCCACCGAGTCGATGTTCTGCTCGTCCAGCACGAAGTCGGGCACGACCGCGCCGGCCCTGGCCGCGAACAGCTGCACCGACTCGTTGGTGAACGGGTTCTCGTCGGTGTTGTCGCCCGGCACCGCCAGCGGCGGCACCGGCACCACGTGCTCGTACGCCAGGTGCAGCGACTGGCGGCTGGTGGCCAGGATCTTCAGCCGCGGGTTGGCCTGCAGCAGCTCGTCGATCAGCTCGGCGCAGCCCTCGATCAGGTGCTCGCACGTGTCGAGGATGAGCAGCATGTTGCGGTCGCCGACCCACTCCGACAGCGACTCCGACTCGCCGCGCGCCGACTGGTCGGCCACGCCGAAGGCCGAGGCGATCGTGTTCTTCACCATGCCCGCGTCCTGCAGCCGCGCCAGGTCGGCGAACCACACGCCGTCGGCGAACTGCGAGCGGACCTGATGGGCCAGCCGCAGCACCGTCCGCGACTTGCCCACGCCGCCGATGCCGGTGACGGTCACGAGATTGGACTCGGACAAGTGGCGTTTGAGGTTGGCAAGCAGCCTCGTCCGCCCGACGAAGCTCGTGAGCTCCGCCGGCAAATTGCCTTCTCGACGCCAACCTGTCGGGGTGGCCATGGGCAGCCTCACGGGGGGTAGCCGGACACCTTCTCACGCGCGGGACCAACTGTACCCCGAGGAGCCTTTACTGTCCCTTGTGGCTTACCTGTGCCGGGGTGACGTTTCTTCCTCCGGATAGCATTGACGTCGTGACCGAATTCCTGCCTGAGCAAACCACGGATGACACCGACCTGGGGTGGGGCGAAATTCCGGACGAGGATCCGGACGCTTTCTACCTCGACAACAAACCACCGCACTGGGGCTGACACGGCCTGTCGCGGAGGACGAACTTCTGTAACCCTGGCGCTCAGCCGTACGATTTACCACTTTTGTCCCGTCTCTGACGGGCCCATGACGACCGATGGACCGGCGCCCTCGCGAGCCCCGGCCCATCGGCCCCCCTCCACGGCCGTGCGCGTTCCCCGCGCCGAGGCCGCCGTTCACGGGCGGATCAGCTGACCACGTCCCTGCGGCGGAAGCGGCGGAAGGCGACCGCGACCAGGATCGCGGCGTAGCTGACCGACACCGCCGCCCCCTTGGTCATCCCGCCCCAGTCCAGCGTCGGCGCCAGCGCGTCCATCCACGCGGTGTTCCAGAACGTGGGCAGGAACTCCCGCAACGACCCCAGCGCCTCCACCGCCTGCAGGATCGTGCTGACGATGACCAGCCCCACCGCACCGCCCACCGCGCCCAGCGGCGAGTCGGTGACCGTCGAGAGCAGGAACGCCAGCGCCGCCACCGTCAGCTGGCTCACCAGCGCGTACCCGATGACGATCCCGAACCGCGGCAGCACGTCGAAGGCGGGGATCGTCTCGCCCGTCCCCGGCACCTGGATGTCGTTCCAGCCGAACACCAGCGTTCCCGCCACCAGCGCCATCACCGGCAGGCAGATCACCGCCGCCGCCGAGTAGCCGAGCGCCACGACGAGCTTCTGCCGCAGCAACCGGTCGCGCGGAACGGGGGCGGCCAGCAGGTAGCGCAGCGACGACCAGCTCGCCTCGCTGGCGACGGTGTCGCCGCAGAACAGCGCCACCGCCACGACCAGCAGGAAGCTCGCCGACACCGACAGCGCGAACGCGGCGAAGTTCAGCCCGCTCTGCGTGGCCAGGTCGGACAGGCGCAGGGCGTTCTGCTGGCCGGTGTTCTGCGGGCCGAGCTGGAAGGCGATGACCAGGATCCACGGCAGGGCCAGCAGCAGCCCGAACATCACCAGCGTGCGCCGCCGCTTGAACTGCCTGACGATCTCCACCCGCAGCGGCAGCGTACGGCGCGCGGCATAGCCCGGGGCCCCGCCGCTGTGAACGGTCATGACTTGTCTCCGATCAGGTCGAGGAAGACGTCCTCGAGACGCGGCCCGTGGCCGTTGTGCCTGGCCGTGGCGAGCAGGTCGGACACCGGGCCGGCGCTCACCAGGCGGCCGCGGTGCATGACCACCACGTGGCTGCACGTCTGCTCCACCTCCGCCAGCAGATGGCTGGAGACGATCACGGTACGGCCGTCGCGGGCGTAGCGCTTGAGGACCTCGCGCATCTCCCTGATCTGCGGTGGGTCGAGCCCGTTGGTGGGTTCGTCGAGAACCAGCAGGTCCGGCAGGCCGAGCATGGCCTGGGCGATGGCCAGGCGCTGCCGCATGCCCTGGGAGTAGGTGCGCACGGCCCGCTCCAGCGCCGAGCCGAGCCCGGCGATCTCCAGCGCCTCGGCCATGTGGGCGTCCTGCGGCGGGCGGCCCGTGGCCTGCCAGTACAGGGTCAGGTTGTCGCGGCCGGACAGGTGCGGCAGGAATCCGGGGCCTTCGACGAACGAGCCCAGCCTGGACAGGACCGGCGCCCCGGGCGTCACCGGATCACCGAAGATCCTGATCTGGCCGGCGTCGGGGTGGATGAGCCCCATCATCATCCGCATCGTGGTGGTCTTGCCCGCGCCGTTCGGGCCGAGCAGGCCGAGTACCTGGCCCTTCTCCACCCGGAACGACAGCCCGTCCACGGCCTTCTCGCCGTTCCGGTAGGCCTTCGTCAGCCCGGCGATCTCCAGCGGCACCTCGGCGCCGCCCGCGCCCGGTGCCGCGGCGCCGTTCGTGCCCTCGCCGTTCGCGCCCTCGCCGTTCGTGTCTGCGGTGTTCGTGGGTGTGCCGTGCGTGCCGGTGCCGTTCGGGCCTGCGGCGTTCGGGCTTGTGCCGTTCCCCTTGACGGAGCGCCCGGAGGGGGTGCCGGAGGGGGCGGCCGTCCGGCGGCCCGTCGCCAGGACGAGGGCGGCGACCGTGACGGCCGTCAGCGGCAGCGCCCACGTCCACCACACCGGGCCGCTCGGCGGCGCGGCCAGTTCGGGCACCGTCGGCACGGTCAGCGTCGGCGCGGCCAGGCCCACCACGTAGCCGGCGGGCTCGGCGGGCGTCGCGTAGCCCATGTCGGTCGTGGTCAGCGCCAGCCGCAGCCGATGACCGGCCGGGAAGCGGTGGTCGACGGCGGGCAGCGTGACCGTCACCTCGCCGGCTCCGGCGGGCACCCGTACGGGCGTCACCAGACCGGCGGGCAGCGTCGGCGGGGTGACGGCGTCGGCCACGTCGTAGAGCTTGGCGAACAGCGTCGCCTCGCCCGGCGCCCGCACCCTGATCTTCACGGTCGCGGTGCCGGTGAGCTGCAGCGGCTCGGCCAGCGGCGCGGACTCGAAGACCGCGCTCTGGCCCGGCATGTCGAGGGAGACGCCCGGGTTGCCGCCCTGCGCGCCGCCACCGCCGAGCAGCCCGCCGATCCCCGGCACGGCCGAGATGGAGGCGGGGTTGCCGCCCGGCGGGTTGGCGACGTTCTGGTCGGGCCCGGCGAGCTGGATCGGCGTGGTGGCGGTGCCGGTCAGGCCGGGGTAGCGGTCGGTGTCGGGGTGCAGGCGGATGCGCTGGCGGGTGCCGGGGTCGCGGCCCCCGTCACGCGTGATGGTGAACCCCTGCACGGTCCCCGGGGAGCCCGTCCCCACGGGGCCCGTCTCCGCGCTGCCCGTGCCCGCTGTTCCTGTCCCCGCGCTGCCCGTTTCTGTTGTGCCTCTTCCCGCCGTGCCCGTTCCAGGCGAGACGGCGGCGGTGCCGGGGCCGGCCGCCGCACGCAGGTGGCGGTCGAACCAGTCGAGCAGCCGCTCGTCCAGCCAGTCCACCTCGCCGTTGCCGCCGTCGTGCCCGCCGTCGAACCACATCACCTCGACCGGCGTCCCCGCCGCCGCGATCGCCTTGGCGTTCGCGTCGGCCTGCGCGAGCGTGAACAGCGAGTCGCGCTGCCCCTGGATCAGCAGGGTGGGCGCCTTGATCCGCCCGGCCACCGTCACCGGGCTCGAGGCGCGCAGCATCTCGACCGCCTCGGGCGTCGGCCTGCCGGTGGCCGCGACCCGCTGGTACATCTCGCACACCGCGGGCAGGAACCGGCCGCACCTGGCCTCCTCGGCCGACAGCGGCCGCGGCGGCGCGGTCAGCGCGCGCAGCCCCTCGGCGCCGGCGGCGGGAGCGCCCCTGCTGAAGAACAGTCCCGCCCACATCTTCTTGAACACGCCGTTCGGGAACAGCGCCTCCGACAGGTCACTCCAGGTGATCATGGGGACGATCGCGTCGACCCTGGCGTCGTGGGCGGCGGTCATGAGCGCGATGGCGCCGCCGTACGAGCCGCCCGCGATGCCCACGCGCGGGTCGCCCGCGGCGTCGAGCCGGACCTCGGGCCGCTTGGCCAGCCAGTCGATGAGCTGCTTGACGTCCTTGACCTCGTAGTCCGGCGAGTTGAGCGCGATCTGCCCGGTGGAGCGGCCGAAGCCGCGCGCCGACCAGGTCAGCACCGCGTAACCCTGCCGCGCCAGCCGTACGGCCTGGGCCCTGACGCTGTCCTTGCTGCCGCCGAAGCCGTGGGCGAGCAGCACAGCGGGCGCCCTGCCCTCTCCGGCCGGCGGGAAGTACGTCGTGTCGAGCTCGACCCGCTGGTCGTCTCCCGGGCCGTCGACGACGGCGATCCGCTGCTCCTGGCCGCGCACCGCGGGCGCGGACGGCCACACCAGCCAGACCGCCGCCGCGAGCACGGCCAGCGCCGCGACCAGCGCGGCTGCTCTCTTCATGTGGCGAGCGTACTGACCGGTCCTGAGAGGCAGCTGAGACGATCTCAGCCCAGCAGGGCGTAGACGGTGCTGGCCCGGGCGGCCGGGCCGGGACCCCCTTCGGCGCTCAGCGTGATGTCGGCGAAGGCGAGCGTGCGGCCCAGCTTGGTGACTTGCGCCTCGACCAGGACGTCGGACCCTGTCACCGGCCGCTGGAACGTCGTGGACTGCTGGACCGTGGTCATCGGCACGAAACCGCCCCTGGCCGAGGAGATCGCGATGACGGTCGCGGTGTCGGCGGCGGCCATGAGCGCCTGGCCGCTGATCCCGCCGCCCTGCCTGGCCAGCCGGTCGGACCACGGCAGGCGCAGCAGCGCGTGGCTCTGACCGACCTCCTCCACGCTCAGCCCCAGGTCGAGGACCCACGGGGCGAAGTTGTCCTTGAGTATGGCGTCGCCTTCTTCAGGAGTCACGCCGTCATCATGCACGCTGGAGCCATGCTTGAGGAGGTCTTCCTGCCCTCGACGTACGGCGTGGGCGTGCCGTACGAGTTGTTCGCGACGCTGCGGCGCGAGTCGCCCGTCCGCCGGATCCCCGAGCCCGCGTTCGGGCCGTGGCGGGCCGGGCCCGGCTTCTGGGGCGTGTTCGCGCACGCGGACGTGAAACACGTGCTGCGCACCCCCGCCGACTTCTCCTCCCACCTGGGCGCGACGCAGATCCGCGACCCCGACACCCCGGCCGACCTGGCGTTCGTCCAGGCGATGATGCTCAACACCGACCCGCCGGAACACGCGCGGCTGCGCAGGATCGTCTCGGCCGCCTTCACCCCGCGGGCCGTCCGCGCCCTCGAGGAGACGATCGCGGCGCGGGCCGCGCGGCTGTTCGCGCGGGGCGCCTGCGACGTCGTCGAGGTGGCCGCCGACCTGCCGGTGTGGACGCTGGCGCACGTCATGGGCGTGCCCGAGCAGGACCGCCGCCTGCTGTACGACTGGGCGTCGCGGGTGATCGGCTACCAGGACGAGGAGTACGCGGACCTGTCCACCGCCGACGATCTCAGCCCGCTCGGCAGGATCGCGCTGGCGGCCCGGCCGCCCGCCCGGCGCCCCGGCGTCAACCCCAGGTCGAGGGCGGCGCTGGCGGACATGTTCGCCTACGCGCACGCGCTGGCCGCCCGCCCCGGCGGCGGCGACGACGTGATGGCGGCCATGCTCGGCGGCGGCCTGACCGAGGCCGAGTTCGAGAACATGTTCTTCCTGTTCGCGGTGGCCGGCAACGAGACGCTGCGCAACGGCATCCCCGGCGGCCTGCTGTGCCTGCTGGAGCACCCCGGCGCCATGGACCTGCTGCGGGCCAGGCCCGAGCTGCTGCCCTCCGCGGTGGAGGAGATGCTGCGCTTCTGGCCGCCCGTCATGAACTTCCGCCGTACGGCGACGCGCGACCTCGAGCTGGGCGGGCAGCGGATCGGCGCGGGCGAGAAGGTCGTCGTCTACCACGCCTCCGCCAACAGGGACGAGACGGTCTTCGCCGAACCCGACAGGTTCGACATCACCCGCACCCCGAACGACCACGTCAGCTTCGGTTCCGGCCCGCACGTCTGCCTCGGCGCCCACCTGGCCAGGACGCAGATGCGCGCGTTCTTCGCCGAACTGCTGAAGTGGGACGTACGGCTCGCCGGCCAGCCGGTCAGGCTGATCTCGAACTTCCAGAACGGATTAAAGCATTTGCCCGTCCTCCTAGAGTCAAGATCATGACCGACTATCTTGCTGTCAACCGGGCCAACTGGGACGAACGCGTGGGCATCCACCTGGGCAGCGACTTCTACGACGTCGAAGGGTTCAAGGCGGGCGGGCAGCCGCTGCGCCCCTTCGAGCTGGCCGAGATGGGCGACGTGCACGGCAGGCGGCTGATCCACCTGCAGTGCCACTTCGGGCTCGACACGATGGCGTGGGCACGGCTGGGCGCCGAGGTCACCGGTGTCGACCTCTCCGGCAGGGCGGTCGAGGCGGCCCGCGCGATCGCGGACGAGTGCGGCATCGAGGCCCGCTTCCTGGAGGCCGACGTCTACGACGCCGCCGAGGTGGCGGGCGACGGCTACGACATCGTCTACACCGGCATCGGCGCGCTGGTCTGGCTGCCCGACATGGTCAGGTGGGCGCAGGTCGTCGCCTCGCTGCTCAAGCCGGGCGGTTTCCTCTACCTGGCCGAGTTCCACCCCTTCGGCGACATCCTCGACTTCGAGGACGGCTCCAGGGTGGCCTTCGACTACTTCGACCGCCGCCCCCAGGTGGAGGACTACCCGCACACCTACACCGGCACCGAGGTGCTGCGGAACGCCACCTCCGTCCAGTTCGCGCACGGCCTCGGCGAGATCGTGACCGCCCTGGCCGGGGCGGGGATGCGCGTGGAGTTCCTGCACGAGCACGACTTCACGCTCTTCCCCCGCTTCGAGTCGCTCGAACGCCACGGCGGGCTCTACCGCTTCCCCGAGGGACGCCCCGGCGTGCCGCTCCTCTACTCGCTGCGCGCGGCCAGGATGTAGTGGACCTGCCGCAGGCCGTCCTCGACCTTGGCGCCTCCGGTCTCCACGAACCCGAACCTCTCGTAGAAGCGGCGGGCGCGCGGATTGGAAGCCAGCACCCACAGGCCGACCGTGCGCTCGGCGGGTATCGCCTCGACCGTGGCCGTCATCAGGGCGCGGCCGAGGCCGGTCGACAGGTGGGCAGGCAGCACGTAGATCGCGTAGACCTCGGTGTCGGCGCGGTCGTCGCGGCTGTCGCCGTACATGCTGAAACCCACCAGCGCGCCGGCGGTCTCGCCGACGATGGCGCGGGTGCGGCCGGAGTCGAGCGCCTGCCGGCGCAGGCGCACGTTCTCCTCGGTGACGGCCAGGTCGTCGAGGAAGGCGTCGGGCATCGCGCCCCGGTAGGCGTACTTCCACGTCTGGATCCGGACGGCCTCGATGCCGGGAGCGTCGTCGGGGGTCGCGGGGCGTATCTCAGTTCTCATAAGGCGCAATCATCCCGGCTACGGTCAGTCCGAGCCCGCCGACCCCGGGACCGTTCGTCACGACCGGTGGAGTCGCCGGCGAGCGTGACCCTGACCTGACCGTTTTGCGGCAGGTGTGGGGTATTGGCCCCGCCCAGGCCAAGGAAGCCCCGCCCGTCCGGTCTCTGATTGCGGAGAAGGTAAAGGCCAGGCAAGATGTCCAGGCGTGAGAATACGAGCGGCCATCGATTGGGCCCTGCCCTACTGGACACGCGGGCCGGCCGGGCGTGAGACGCCGCCAGAGCTTTTCAAGGTCCTCTACTACGGATGGCTGCTGGCCTTCGCCCTGAAAGTGCTGGGTTCCTCCTGGGACGTCTCCTGGCATTTCAAGTGGCTGCGTGACGATCTCGCGCCGCCGCACCTGCTCAACTCGGCGGGAACGGCGATCGTCCTCGCGCTCACGATCATCCACGGCTACACCGGGTACGGCGTGGACAGGACCGCGCTGCGGCTGATCCAGTGGGGTACCGGCGTCTTCCTGGTCGCGGTGCCGCTCGACCTGATCAACCACCGGATCAACGGGCTCGACATCACCTCGTGGAGCCCGTCCCACATCCTGCTGTACCTGGGCACCTTCTTCATGATCGCCGGCGTGATCCGCGGCTGGTACATCGGCGGGGGCGGCAAGCCCGTGCTCGCCGCGCTGTTCGTCTACTTCCTGGAGAACGTGCTCTTCCCCGCCCAGCACCAGGAGTACGGCGTGTTCTCCATCGCCGCCTGGGACAGGGGAACGCCGGCGGCCGAGCCGATCCTCATGCAGTTCGCCGCCGACCAGATGGGCAGGCCGGTGGACCGTGACATGATGGTCGCCTTCTCCCTGCCGGTGCCCGACTTCCTCTACCCCGTCTACTTCACCGTCGCGGGCCTGATCGTGCTGGCCGTCGCGCGGATGATGATCGGCAGGTTCGGCACCGCGACGCTGGTCGCCGCCGCGCTCGTCGCCTACCGGGCGGCCATCTGGCCGCTGCTCAGCGTCGCCGGCTTCCCCGAGTCCGCGGTGCCGTTCTTCCTGGTCGTCGCCGCGCTGGCGGTCGACGTGGCGTTCCTGGTGCGCCTGCCGTACCTGAGGGCGGTGCTGGGGGCGGTGCTGGCGACCGCCGCCGTGTACGGCGCGCTGATCGCCCAGCACTCCCTGCTGGCCGCGCCGCCCCTGGCCACCTCCTCGGCGGTGTGGGCGGCGGCCGGCCTGGCCGTGGCCTGGCTGGTCATGGAGTGGTTCGTCACCAGGTTCGGGCTGCGCGCCGCCGATCAGCCGATCGGGGCGCGGGTGAGCGCCACGGCCACCCCGTAGGCCAGGCCCATCACCACGAGCTCCGTCGCCGCCCACGCGGCGATGGAGCTCTTCTCTTTCCTGGCGATGCCGGGCATGAGGCGCCACCTGATGTTCGCCGCGAGGGGGAGCAGGAGGCCGACCAGCGCCACCTTGGCCAGCAGCAGCAGGCCGTACTCGGAGGCGACGAGGTCGACCGGCAGCTCCACGCCCGTGGTCAGCGCCATCGTGGACAGGCCGCTGACCAGGCCCGACAGCGACACCAGGGCCAGCGCGACCGTGGCGGCCCTGGAGAACCTCGGCAGCGCGACGGCCAGCAGGTCGCCGCGCGTGGCGAGCGTGGCGGCGACCGCCAGCAGGCCGCCGGTCCAGACGGCGGAGCCCATCACGTGGAGCTCCATCGAGATCATGATGGGGTCGTGCCAGACCGAGTCGACCGCGTGCCCCGTCACCGGCACCGGCAACAGCCCGAACAGCGCGATGACGATCCGCAGCTCGGCGGGGACCTTCTCGCCGAACCGTACGGCCAGCAGCCCGATGCCCGCGTAGCCGAGCGCGCACGCCGTGCTGAACAGCAGGCCCTGGCCGGCGCCCACCGAGCCGATGTAGGTGGCGATCATGCCGAGGGTCGGGACCGCGCCGGGGTTCAGCTCCGCGGTGTAGAGCACGATCGTCACCAGAGCGGTGATCGCCCAGATCCACGCGGCGGTGACGGCGTGGGCCCTGACCCGGCGCATGACCGGCTCGGTGGCGTCGGGATCGTCGAAGCCGAGCAGCTTGGGCAGCAGGCTGAGGCCGACCACCGTGGTGGCGGCCAGGTCGAGCAGGACCCTGACGACGGGCAGGCCGTACTCGACGGCCGGGCCGGGGAGCGGGATGCCGGGGACGGGGTCCTCGGCGGTCAGCGTGCCGGCGACGACGGCGGCGCAGACGGCGGCCAGGACCAGGCCCGCCGCCAGCCGGATGCCCGCCGACGGCCCGGCGAGGGCGCGGGGCCGTACTCCGGTGACGGTCATGCCTCGCCCTTCCCCGCGCCGGTGACCGTCTGGCCGGGGTGGGCGGGCGCGGGGTCCTCGCCCGCGGGGGCGGCCGGACCGGGGCGCTCGCGGGGCCCCTCGGCGACGGCGGCGGGGCCGCCGGCGGGCGCGGCGCGGCGGAGGGCGACGATCGTGCCGCCGGCGAGCAGGACGAGGGCGCCGACCACCCACACGATCGCCATGCCTGCGCCGCCGTTGGCCGCGGCCTCGGCCGCCTGCGCGCTGAGGTCGGCGGGCGGCACGCCCGGGGCGCCGCCTTCCGCGCCCCGCGCCGTGCCCGAAACCGTGCCCGAAACCGTGCCTGAAACGGAGCCTGAAACCGTGCCCGGGACCGTGCCTGGCGTCGTGTCCTGCGCCCCCTCGGCGGCCGGGGCCTGCGACGCGGGGACGCCGGTTCCTGCGACGGTCAGGGTGAAGGTCACCTTGCCCGAGATCGGGTGCCCGTCGGCCGACAGGATCCGGTAGCCGATCACGTAGTCGCCCGCCGGCCCGAGCGGCCTGAGCCGCGCGGTGACCTTCTTCGCGTTGACGGCGGCCTGCCCGGCCTCCCACCTGCCGCCGTCCGGGCCGGTCACGGTGACCTGCGTGAAGCCCTGCCGGGCCGGCTGGTCGAACTCCAGCGTGACCTGCTCGGGCGCGGAGGCCAGCCGGGCGCCCTCCGCTGGGTCGCTTCCCGTCAGCACGTTGTGCGCCTGCGCGGGCGCGACCGCGACGCCCAGCGCGGCGCACGCCAGCAGCAGGACCGTGAGTAGCCGCCTCACCGATCTCGACCTTCCGTAGAGCTGTCTTGACCAAGACATGGTCCCACTGGTCGTCACCGGCCGCGCGCGGGTGTAGCCGTGATGATCGGATACGGCGTAGCATGCCGCCACCGCGTTTCCCCGCCTTTCCCGCTTTCCCCGCGTTTCCCCGGGCTCCCCGGTTTCTCGAGGCTTCCCCGGGTTCCCCCCGACCTTCACCGCGCGGAGGCCCCGATGAGCAGCCTGTCCCCGCCGCCCTCCGGCGCGCTGGCCGAACCCGTGCGCAGGGTGGGCCCCTGGTGGGTGGCGGGCATCGCGCTCGCCAACCTGGCGCTGTTCGTCGGCTACTTCGCCCCGCTGCAGGTCCTGCTGCCCGAGCAGGTCGCCGCCGCCGACCCCGCCGGCAAGGAGAGCGCGCTGGCCTGGGTGACCGGCGCGGGCGCGCTGGTGGCGATGCTGGCCAACCCGATCGCCGGCGCCCTGTCGGACCGCACGACCGGCAGGTGGGGCCGCCGGCACCCGTGGACGCTCGCGGGCGCGCTCGCGGGCGGCCTGGCGATGGTGTTCATGGCCTTCCAGACCAGCGTGCTGGGCATCGCGCTCGGCTGGTGCCTGGCCCAGGCCGCGCTCAACGCCACCCAGGCCGCGCTCAGCGCCGGCGTGCCCGACCACGTGCCCGTCGAACAGCGCGGCGAGGTGTCGGGATGGATCGGCGTCCCGCAGTCGGTGGGCGTGGTGCTCGGCGTGGTGCTGGTGACCGTCGTGGCCACCACGACCACGTCGGGGTACCTGCTCGTCGGGGCGGTGGTCGCGCTGCTGGTGCTGCCGTTCGTGCTGACCACGAAGGATCCCCGGCTGGCCGAGCGCCCGCCGTTCGACCCGAAGCAGCTGTGGGTCAGGCATCCCGACTTCTTCTGGGCGTGGATCACCCGGTTCCTGATGATGCTCGGCAACGCCATCGCCACCCTCTACCTGCTGTACTTCCTGACCGACGAGGTGGGCTACGAGCGGCTCTTCCCGGGCGAGAAGGCGACCGACGGCCTGCTGGTCCTGATACTCGTCTACACCGTCACGGTCGTCCTCACCACGGTGGTGGCGGGCGTCGTCTCCGACCGGCTGGGCCGCCGCAAGGCGCTGGTGACCTGCTCGGGCCTGGTCAGCGTCATCCCCGCGGTCATGATGGCCTGCTGGCCGCAGTGGCCCGTGGTCGTGGCCGCCGCCGCCGTCCTCGGCGCGGGGTTCGGCGCCTACCTGTCGGTCGACAACGCGCTGGTCACCCAGGTCCTGCCGAGCGCCGGCGGCAGGGCGAAGGACCTGGGCGTCATCAACATCGCCAACTCCGGCCCCCAGGTGCTCGGCCCGGTGATCGCCGGCCCGATCGTCGCGGGGCTCGGCGGCTACACCGTGCTCTACCTGACCTCCGCCGTGCTGGCGCTGCTCGGCGCGGCGCTGGTGTGGAAGATCCGCGGCGTGCCGTGAGCCGTCCCCCGGACGTCCCGGGGAGGTCCTGAGAGGGTCACCCGGCGAAGTCGGCCGCGTGGTCGGCGAGGTAGTCGGCCAGCGAGCGCGGCGGGTGCCCCGCCAGGTCCGCCACCGTGCCGGTGGTCTTCGACCACGCGCTGTCCGGCACCGCGGCCATCATCTCGGCCAGCTCGCGGGCGGTCGCCTCGGGCAGCCCCCACCGCCGCCGGGCATGCTCGGTCATCTCCTCGATGCTCAGATCCACGTAGGTGACGGTACGGCCGAGCGCCGCGCTGAGCTGGGCGGCCACCTCCTGCTGGGTCAGCGCCTCCGGACCGGTCAGGACGTGCGTCGCGCTCTCGCCGACGGGGGCGGTGAGCAGGGCGAAGGCCACGTCCGCGATGTCGCGCGTGTCGATGTAGCCGGTGCGGCCGGTGCCGTAGGAGCCGTGGAAGCGCCCGTCGGCGACCTCGCCGGGCAGGCTCTGCATGAAGCCCACGGGTTCCAGGATGGTGTGGGGCAGTCCCGACGCGCGCAGATGGGCGTCGGCCTCGCCGTGCGGCCCGCCGCTGAGCGGGGCGCCGGGTCGCGCGCCGAGCACCGAGACGCTCACCACCTGGGAGACGCCCGCGGCCGCGGCGCGGTCGATGACCTCCTTGTGCCGCCGGGCGAAGTTCGGCCACGGCGCGGTGTTCAGGAAGAGCCGCTCGCCCATGGGCACGGACGACGGCCGTTCGAAGTCGCCGACCGCGTACTCCACGCCGAGCGCCTCGCCCTGCTCGGGCCGGCGCACCAGGGCCAGGACGTCGGCCCCCGACTCGCGCAGCCGGGACACCAGCGCGCGGCCGATCGAACCGGTCGCGCCTGTCACCACGATCATCGAAGCCTCCATAAGTGGACGATTGGATTCCGTTTCTGTCGGGACGGTACACTAAGCGGAAGATCGTCGTCCAGTTAGGAGTGAAGGTGCGCGCTGACGCCCGCCGCAACAGGGACCGGATCGTGGAGGCGGCGCGCGCCGTGGTGGCCGAGCGGGGGATCGAGGCGCCGATGGAGCTCATCGCGCGCCGTGCCGGGGTCGGCGTCGGCACCGTCTACCGGCGCTTTCCCGACCGCCACGCGCTGATCGCGGCCATGGCCGAGCAGTACATCCACGAGATCGCCGACGCGCTCACCAGGGCGGAGGAGTCGGAGCGGGGGGCGTGGGCGGCCGTCAGGTCGTTCGTACTGTGGTGCGGAGACCAGGGCAGGGGCGCCCTGGCGGCGGCGCTGGCCGACCTGCCGCAGGAGCTGTTCGAGGAGATGCGGGAGTTCGTCACGGTCAGGGCGAACATGGTCGAGCGCCTCGAGGCGCTCGTGGCCGCGGCGCAGGAACGCGGGGAGATGCGGGCCGACGTGGGCGCCGACGACCTGATGACGTTGCTGAACATCTTCACCTGCCACCCGACGCCCCGCGGCGAGCACTACCTGCGCGTCATGCTGGACGGCATCGCCACCGGCTGACTCGGGGGTCCGCGCGTCGCGGCGCCGTCTCTCTGACCTGAACTTGACGGGGGTCTGACCGGATACCTCCCCTGACGCGGGCAAGCCGTCGTCAGGGTTCCCGTGCGGAGAGCGAGGCGGCATGGCGGCGATCATCGAGTGGCGGCTGGCGGGGGAGATGGAGCGGCGCCGGTTGCTGGCCAGGGGAGGCACGGCCGCGCCGGACCCCGAACTGGTGAAGTCGGTGACCGACCTGGTCCAGCGGGTACGGCTGCGCGGCGACGAGGCACTGGCCGAGGCGCTCGACCGTTTCCACTGCGTCAAGGCCGGCCTCAGGGTCGGCGCGGCGGAGCTGGAGGCGGCCGGCGGCGAGCTGGACGACACGCTCAAGGAGGCGGTCAGGATGTCGATCGCCCAGGTCAGAGCGTTCAACGAGACGGCGCTCGCCCGCTCGCACTGGCGGGTGGAGCGCGACGGAGTCACCGTCGGCGAGCTGGTCCGCCCGATCGAGAGCGCCGGGCTCTACGTCCCGTGCGGCAAGGGCTCCTTCCCCTCGGTCCTGATCATGCTCGCCACTCCGGCGCTCGTCGCGGGCGTGGGCAGGATCGCGCTGGTCGTGCCGCCGTGCGTGGACGGCCGGGTGGACCCGGCGGTGCTGTTCGCCGCGCACGAGCTGGGCCTCACCGAGGTCTACCGCAGCAACGGGCCCGCCGGCATCGCCGCCCTGGCCTGCGGGACCGCCACGATCCCGGCCGTCCGCAAGCTCGTCGGCCCCGGCAGCCCGGCGGTGAGCGTCGCGATGGCGGCGGCGCAGCGGCTCGGCTGCGTGGTGGAGACCGGCTTCGGGCCCACCGACCTCATGATCGTCTGCGACGGGTCGGCCGACCCCCGCCTGCTGGCCGCCGACCTGCTGAACGAGGCCGAGTACGGCTTCGACTCGGCCGCCGTCCTGGTCGGCACCGACCGGCAGGTGCTGGAACGCGCCGCCGCCGAGCTGGCCGCCCAGATCGACGAGCTGCCGGGGCCGCGCCGCGACTACGCCGAGAAGTCGGTGCGCGGAAACGGCGGCATCGTCCTGGTGGGATCGGCCGAGGAGGCCATGGCCGTCGCCAACGCCTACGCGCCCGAACACCTGCAGCTGGCCGTCGCCGAGCCGGAGGCCTGGCTGCCCCTGGTACGGCACGCGGGCGCGGTCCTGCTCGGCCAGTGGACCACGCCCGCCGCGTCGAACTTCGCCATCGGCACGCCCGCCACGCTGCCCACGACCGGCTTCGCGAAGGTGGCCAGCGGGGTGTCGGTGCACACCTACCTGACCAGGATCCCCGTCGCCCAGCTCGACAAGGACGCGTTCTGGCGGCTCGCGCCGACGATCATCGCGCTGGCCGAGCACGAGGACTTCCCCGCCCACGCCGCCACGGTCACCGTCCGGCAGAACTGAATCCGTCGCCGGCCGTGCCGTACCGCGCGGACGGCGAGCCGGGAGCCGCGGGTGGTGGGCCGGGATCGGCGGGTGGTGGGCCAGGATCGGCGGCTGGCGGGCCGGGAGTGGCGGGTGGCGGCTAGGGAGCGGCGGGTGGTGGGCCGGCTGCGGCGGGTGGCGGCTCGGCCCGGTCCTCGACGGTCCGCCAGGCCCGCTCCAGGATCGCCAGCCCCTCGCGGTCCAGGTCGCGCAGCGGCGCCCGGCAGTACCCGGCAGGCCGGCCCCAGACGCGCAGCAGCCCGCGGTAGACCGCCAGGTCGCCGGCCCCCGGCACGACGGCGTCGGTGACCAGGCGGCGCAGCGGGAGCAGGCGGCCCCACCTGGCGCGGGCGTCCGGCAGGTCGCCCGCCTGGACCGCCCGCCACAGGCCGGTGCCCTCCGCCGTGGCGACGTTGAGCAGCCCGCTGATCCAGCCGTGCGCCCCGCCCGCCATGGCCTCGAGCGGCGCGGTGAACCCGCCGTAGAAGACCGCGAAGCCCTCACCCGTCGCCGCGCGCAGCTCGTGCACCTCGTGCACGGTCGGCAGCGTGCTCTTGACCCCGTGCGCCACGCCCTCCTGGTGGAGCCTGGCCAGCTCGGCGACCGGCAGGGGAGGGACGGCCGCGTTGGCCGGGATGTTGTAGACCCACAGCGGCAGCCCGCAGGCCGCCGCCACCGCGCGGTAGTGGCCGAGGATCTCCCGCAGGCTGGGACGCTGGAAGTACGGCAGGACCACCAGCGCGGCCGCCGCCCCCATCCGCTCCGCGTGCCGGCTCAGCGCGATGGTCTCGGCCGTGGTGTAGGCGCCGGTCCCGGCCAGCACGGGCACCCGGTCCCCGACCGCGTCCAGCGCCACCTCCAGCAGCCGCCGCCGCTCGGCCCCCGACATCGCCACGAACTCGCCGCTGGTGCCGCCCACGACCAGGCCGTGCGCGCCCTGCTCGACCAGCCAGTCGAGGTGCTCGGCCGTGGCCCGCTCGTCCAGGCTCCCGTCGGCGGCGAACATGGTCAGCGCCGCCGGCCAGACCCCTCTCATCGGGTGCCGCCCCGGTCGTACTCGGGCCGGAAGGGGTGCTTGACGATCTCCTCGATCCGCGGGACCGGCCCGAGCCCGGGGGCGTCGGAGACGATCCACTCGCCGTCGCGCACCTCGGGCGGGTTCTCGGTGTAGCGGTCCCAGTAGACGAGCTGCTCGGGCGTCAGCATCGATTCGGAGATCAGCAGGTTGGGCAGCGTCGCGGCCAGCTGCCAGGTGGCGGCGCTGGCCAGCGGGCCGAACGGGTTGTGGAAGGCCATGGAGATGGCGTTGGCCTCGGCCATCGTGGCGATCCTCTTGGCCGCCGTCAGCCCGCCGCAGAAGATCACGTCAGGCTGCGCGACCGCCAGTGCCCGCTGCTCCAGGAACGGGGCCGCCGCGTACGGGCCGGCCCAGCGCTCGCCGGCCGCGATCGGCGTCGTCGACCGCCTGGAGACCTCGGCCAGCCACTCCGGCCGCTCCGGCGGCACCGGCTCCTCGATGAAGGTCAGCCGGAACGGCTCCAGCACCTCGCACAGCCGCACCGCGTCGGCCACGTTCAGCCGGCCGTGGCAGTCGAGCATCAGGCGCACGTCGGGCCCGGCCACCTCGCGCGCCGCGGTGAAGTACTCGGTCACCAGCGGCCAGATCCAGTTCGGCAGCAGTTCGGTCTCGGTGTGCCGGGCCGGGATCGCCGCGGGCGTCTCGTGGTGGACGCTCGACACCTTGGTGTAGAAGCCGGGCAGCGTGGTCTTGATGGCGGTGAAGCCTCGGGCGATCCTGTCGGCCACCTCGGCCGCGAACTGCTCGGGCGTCTCGGTGGCCCTGGCGTGGGTGTAGACCGGCACCGTGTCCCTGAACCTGCCGCCGAGCAGCCGGTGCACGGGCACGCCGAGTGCGCGCGCGTTGAGGTCCCACAGCGCCACGTCGATCGCCGAGATCCCGATCGTCAGCAGCGTGCCGCCGAGGAAGGAGTCGCGGTACATCCGCTCGAAGTGCTGCTCCACCCTGGTCGGGTCCTTGCCGACGAGATACTCGCCGAGCTCCTCCACCAGCGCGGACACCGTCCTGGTACGGCGGCGCATGGCGACCTCGGCGTACCCCTCGACACCGTCGTCGGTCTCGATTTTGACGTAGATGGCGTTGTAGTAACCGAACTCGGCGATCCACTGGCGGACAGCGGTCACGCGCATGCGCTGGCTCCTTCGGGGAGGGGATGGATCCCATCCTCAGCACACTTAGGACCTAAGTCAAGAGTGTGCCTGAGCACAGCGGTTTTCCCGGAAACCCGCCATGGTCTACGCTTTCCTCGAACATAGGTCTTTGGTGAAGGAGGCACTCAGTGGCCGAGACGATGCCGCGCGACCGCGCCCTCCTCGGCACGAGGATCGCCGGACTGATCACCGAGCACATCCGCGCCAGGGGCCTGTCCGAGGGCGATGAGCTGCCCTCGGAGGCCCAGCTGGCCGACGAGTACGGCGTGAGCCAGCGCGTCGTGCGCGACGCCTTCCGCTCCCTCGCCCAGCAGGGCGTGATCCGCACCCGGCAGGGCAAGCGGGCCGTCGTGAGCGAGCTGCGCCCTGTGGCCGTGCACAGTTACTTCCGCCTGGCGATGGAGGCCGACGCCGCGGCCCTCGACGAGCTGGTCGAGTTGCGCCTCGCGCTGGAGACGAAGGCGGCCGGCCTGGCCGCCACACGCATCACCGAGGCCGAGCTCGACGCGCTGCGGGCGCTGCTCGACGAGGTGGAGCACGTGGGCGACGACCTGCGCAGGCGGGTGGAGCTCGACCTCGCCTTCCACATCGGGGTGGTCAAGGCGGCCCGCAACCGCTTCTTCAGCGGCGTGATCGAGGCGCTGTCCGACGCGCTGACCACCGAGCGGGAGCGGGGCAAGGAGCTGACGGAGGCGCTGGGGGAGGGGCACGCCGAGAGCGACGCCGAGCACCGCGCCCTGCTGCTCGGGCTCGGCACCGGCGACGCGGCCCTGGCCGAACAGCAGATGCGCGCCCACCTGCAGCGCGTCCAGCGCGCCTTCCGCGCCGACCACTGACGGATTCATCGGGTCCAGCGCGCCTTCCGCGCCGACCACTGACGGATTCATCGGGTCCAGCGCGCCTTCCGCGCCGACGGCGCCGGCGCTCGCGGAAGGCCCGCGTGCGGAAGGACCGCTCGCGGGAGGACCGCGGGAAAGGACCGGCTCCCGGCGAGGACCGGAGCGCCGGGAGCCGGTCCGGTCTCATTCCCAGACCGGCGCGGCCTGCGCCCTCCGGTACAGCGCGTCGAACGCGGCCGAGCCGTCGTCGTCGCGCACCCCGAGGCTCGCCCCGCTCGGCTGGACCGGCAGGTTGCCCACGTACCTGCACTCCTCGAACAGCTGCTTGATCCCCGCGTAGTGCCGCACCCTGCCGTCGCCGAGGTGGAAGCTCAGCAGCCGTCTGGGCAGCACGGGCGTGAACCCGTCGGGCACGCGCCACCGCTCCAGCGCCGCCTCGTCGAAGGTCACGCCGAGGCCGGGGCCCTCGGGCAGCCTGCCGTACCCGCCGCGCACCTCGATCGGCTCGGTCAGCAGGTCGTCGGCGTAGACGTTGAGGCACGTCACCGCGGGCCAGCGGGCGTGGGTGAGCACGGCGCCCAGGTGCAGCGTCCAGGCGGTGGTCAGCCCGGGGCCGACGATCTGCAGGAAGAGGTCCTTGTTGAACGCGGCGGCCCGCAGGCCCTGCGCGATCGTGCCCGACACGCCCGCGTTGCAGGAGACGAAGCCGTCGATCGCGTCCTGCCGCATCCACTCGGGGAACAGGGCCGCGTTGTAGTGCTCGACGACCGGCCGGCCGGCCCGCGCCCTGACCGCCCGCTGCGCGGCCACGTCCGACTGCAGCACGGGCGACTCGTACATCCGCACCCTCGGCTGCCGGTCCAGCCGCCGCAGCACCTCGATCGCCTCGCCGGGGGTGCGCAGCATGCCGTTCCAGTCGAGGTCCAGCTCGTAGTGCTCGGGGGTCACCGCCGAGATCGCCGCGACCTGCTCGTGCACGTCGAACCAGGGCCTGGCCTTCAGCTTGTGGGCCAGGTAGCCCTCCGCCAAGGCGTCCTTGGCCTCCTCGGCCAGCACCTCGGGCGGCATCTTGGTGCTCCACCACGCCAGCGGGCACCAGCGCCGCACCACCGGCTGGCCGAACAGCGCGTGGACGGGCACGCCGAGCGCCTTGCCCGCCACGTCGTACAGCGCCATCTGCAGCCCGGCGCCCAGTGTGTCGTCGGCCATCACCTCGGCGGGATGGCGGCCCACGACCCGGGCGACGGTCTCGTCGGTGGTCCTGGCCCAGGTGTAGTGGGGCAGGCTCTCGCCGTACCCCACGAGGTCGGTGGCGTTGGTGCGGACCCGCACGACCTCGACCACCGCGAACTCGGCGACGAGGATCTCGTTCCACGGGCGGGAGCGCTCGCGGAAGGGGACGTGCAGGGTGACGCGCTCCACCGCGGTGACGCGCAGGCTCATGGGCTCCTCACTTCCCGTACCCGGCGGCGATGCCCTCGATGAGGCGGCTGCTCATCCACAGGTAGAGCAGCAGCAGCGGGATCACGACGATGCAGATCCCGGCGAACAGCACCGACCAGCGCGCGCCGGTGTACTGCATGGTCTGGACGAAGTTCAGCAGCGTCAGCGAGATCGTCTTCTGCTCGCGCAGGAACGACAGGGCGAAGAAGGTCTCGCCCCAGTCGCCGATCGCCTGCAGGATGAACAGCGCGATCAGCCCGGATCTGGTCAGCGGCAGCATGACGCGCCAGTAGGTGTGGTAGGGCCCCGACCCGTCCAGCGCCGCCGCCTCCTCCAGCTCCCGGGGGAGCGAGGCGAAGAAGGCGGTCAGGAAGAAGACGGAGAACGGCAGGTTGGTGGCGATGTAGACGATCAGCAGACCGGCCAGCGAGTCGATCAGGCCCATCCGGTCCAGGCCCAGGTAGATCGGGATCATGATGGCGGGGCCCGGGATGCCCAGTCCCATCGCGAACAGCACGGTGACGGGGCCCGACAGCCGCCAGCGGAAGCGCGACAGCACGTAGGCGGCGGGCGCGGCCAGCAGGATCGTGCCGAGGCCGCTGCCCGTCACCAGCAGCAGCGAGTTGAGCACGCCTTCGCCGAAGGCGGCCGAGGTCCACGCCTCGGCGTAGTTGCCCCACTGGAGCTGGGCGGGCAGCCCCCACGGGTCGTGAACGACCTCCCTGGTGGTCTTCAGCGACGACAGCGCCATCCAGCCGACCACGAACAGGTCGAAGACGGCCAGCGACCAGGCCAGCGGCATCGCCAGCAGGAATAGGGGGCCGCGGCTGCGCCGTACGGTGCGGGTGGTCATGCGGCTCCTCAGTAGTCGGTGCGCTCGCGGCGGCCCATCACCCTGCGGACCAGGAGGGTCAGCACGACGGTGAGGACCATGGTGAGGACGGCGGCGGCCGAGGCGATGCCGTACCTCGGCACACCGTCGGAGGGGAAGGCCCCCGCGTAGGCGTAGACGGAGAACGTCCACAGGTCGGTGGGCGGCAGGCTGCCCGCCGCTCCCGCGAAGACCAGCACGAACTCGAAGGTCTTGAGCGCGCCGATCGCCCACAGCACCGCGCACACCCCGATGACGTCCCACATCAGCGGCACCGTGATGTGCCAGAACCGGCGCGCGGCCGAGGCGCCGTCCAGCTCGGCGGCCTCGTAGAAGGCGCGCGGGATGCGGTCGGCCGCCGCCATGAAGATCACCGTGTACGTCCCGGCCGCCAGCCATGTCATGCCGGCCATGACGGTGGTGAACATGTTCTCCGGCGCCAGCCACAGCGGCGGGTCGGGCACCCCCAGCGACTTCAGGACCGAGGTGGCCAGCCCGTCGGGGTCCAGCAGGAACCCCCACAGGATGGCGATCACCAGCCCCGGCACCAGGCTGGGGAAGAACACCACGGCCCGCACGAACTTCCGGCCGGCCATGTCCTGCAGCAGCATGGTCAGCACGAAGGCGATGACGAAGACGGCCGCGCCCACGCCGAACAGGATCTTCATGGTGTTCGCGAACGACCGGCCGAAGACGGGGTCGGCGACCATCTCGGTGTAGTTGCCGAGCCCCGCCCACTCCATGGGGCCGGCCCCGGCCCAGTCGTTGAAGCTGATCCAGACGGTGAAGACGCTCGGCACGATCATGACGAGCGTGTAGCAGACCAGCGCGGGAAGCAGGAACGGGCCGATCATCCGGCGCCTGGCCGCCTCGAAGGGCCCCACACCCTCCCTCCGTACGGCAGGCCGCGCCGGCGCGCGCTCCAGCAGACGTACCGCCATCAGCCCTTCGACTTCCAGTAGGCGGCGGCCTGCTCGGCCATCCTCGTGGTGAACTCGGCCGCGCTGATCTTCCCGAAGAGCAGCTGGTCGCTCAGCGGCAGCAGTACCTTGCTGGTGAAGTCGCCGGAGTCGACCACGTCGGCCTTGTTGATCTCACCGCTGTCCAGCGCCTTCTTCAGGTCGGCGATCTGCGGCGCGGCGGGCACGTCCTTGCGCACCGACATCTCCAGCGCCACGGTGGAGACCTTCTCCTGGTACTTGCGCTGCAGGAAGAAGGCGACGAAGCGCTTGGCGTCGGCGGCGTTGCGCGCCTTCTTGGGGATGCCGAACCCGGTGGTCGTCACGTTCAACGTCGGCGTCTTCCCGGCCACGGACGGGAAGCGGAAGGCGCGGAACTCGAAGCCGGGCGCGGCGTACGGCGCGACCTCCTTGGGCAGGTAGGTGCCCTGGTAGAGGAAGTCGGACTCCCCGCCTGCCCATTTCTGCTGCATGGCGGGGAACTTGGTGGCGTTGAAGCCGTCGGGGAAGTAGCCGCCCTTGGCCAGGTTCTCCACCATCGTGGCCGCCTGGAGCACCTCCGGCTTGAGCCAGCCGCGCCCCGTGCGGTCGGGCGCGAGCGCGTGCCAGCCCTCGTCGCCCATGATCGCGCGGGCGAAGTGCTCCAGGTAGCGGGCGTTGTAGTTCGGGATGCTGCCGTCCTGCCCGAGCGGCTTGCGGCCCTTGGCCTGCTGCGCCTCCAGCAGGGCGGTGAACTCCTCCCACGTCTTGGGGGGCGCGGTGACCAGTTCGGGGAAGGCCTTGCCGTTGAAGAACCAGCCGTAGGTGGAGACCTGGTAGGGGACCTGGGTGACCACCCCGTCGGCCGAGGTGGCCATCCGCCGGTAGGCCTCGCCGACGGTCTCGGCGACGGTGGCCTGCTCGCCGTGGACCTTGGCCTGGTAGACGTCGGACAGGTCGAGGGCGGCCTTGGTCGCGGCGAACTGCCTGGTCAGCTCCCTGTTGTTGCCCTCCACCAGGTCGGCGGGCACGTGGTCGGTGTTCAGGCTGGGCAGGAACGTCTTGACCGCGGTGCGGCCCTTCCACTGGGTCCTGACCTTGACGCCCGTCTCCTTCTCGAAGTCGGCGGCGGCCTCGGCCAGCACCTTCTGGTTGGGCTCGCCCTCCGACCACATGCTCCAGACGGTGATCTCCCTGTCGCCGCCGCCCGAGGCCTGGCCGCCGCAGGCGGTTAACAGGCAGACGGCGACGATCGCGGCTCCGACCTTCATGGGGACCGCCCTCTCAATTAAGACATAGGACAGATGTGTGTGCCCACCGTACAGCGCTTCCGCCCAGGGTCAAGAGGCATTCCAGCGCGGCCGATTCCTTGACGGCCCGTGGAGCGGCGGTTACATTCCGGCCAATACTTCCGTCCTAGGTCCTAGGAAAGGATCGTCGTGACGCATCAGGAGACCTCCCGCCGCTCGGTCTTGGCAGGGCTCGGGCTCGCCGCCGCGGCGGCCGCCCCCGTGGTGGCCGTTGCGCCGCCCGCCCAGGCGGCCACCCCCGAGAACGCCGCCACCGTCAACAGCATCAACCTCTACCCCGCCGACGCCTACGGCGCGGTCGCCGACGGCGTGGCCGACGACTCCGCGGCGCTGCAGCGGGCGATCGACGCCGCCGCCGCGGCCGGTGGCGGCACGGTGGTGCTGCGGGCCGGCAAGCAGTACCTGCTCGGCAAGTCGCTCCAGCTCAAGACGGGCGTCGCGCTCGCCTCCGACCGCGCCCGCGCCACGCTGGCCCTCACCAGCGGCTACGCCGATCCGCACGTGCTCGCCGTCAAGGACGTCTCGGTGGTGACGCTGCGCAACCTCAAGCTGGACTGCGGCGAGAGGCGCCCGCTCCTGGCCGGTGTGCACGTCACCGCGAGCACCGACGTGGTCCTCGACAACCTGCACGTCGAGGGCCTCACCGCCGGCGCCTACGACCGTCCTTCCGGCGTGGGCTCCACCGCGCTGGTGCGGATCGGGGACTCCCACCGGCTCCAGGTGGTGGGCTGCCGCCTGACCAAGGGCTACATCGGGCTCAACGTCGTCGGCAACTCCACGCACATCCTGATCGACGACTGCGACGTGCACGACCTTTCCCAGTTCGGCATGCACGTCCACGGGACGGTCGCCTCCCACACCGAGCACCTCACCATCAGCCGCTGCCGCGTCGAGCGCATCGGCGGCGGGCCGCACCCCGAATTCTCCGGTACCCCGATCTACATCACCTCCGGTGGCACCATCCATCCGGGGGCGCAGAAGCACCGCTTCGTCAGGGCGACCGACAACACCCTCACCGGCAACTACAAGGCCTTCAAGTGGGGCGGAAACGCCGACATGATGGCCATCTACGACATCCACGACGGCTTCTTCGACCGCAACGTGATCTTCGGCGGCGGCGACGCGGGCCTGTCCACCGACCGCTGCCGCAAGCTCGTGATCGCCAACAACATCATCGGCCACTGCAACACGGTCGGGATCAACGTCTGGGAGGCCGTCGACTGCACCGTCGTCGGCAACGTGGTCTACAACAACTACCAGAACTTCGACGGGCACCTCATCGCCGAGGACCGCGGCGGCATCAGGACCTACGCGAGGGACGGCAAGAAGTCGGAGAACGTCGTCATCGTCGGCAACCGCAGCTTCGACGACCAGGCCACCAAGACCCAGGACTTCGGCATCTTCATCCACCCGCGCACCAGGGGCGTGGACATCGGGGCCAACACCCTCACCGGCAACAAGACGGGCCTGTTCAAGACCAAGTCGGCCGAGGACATCACCTTCTCCTTCGTCGTCACCCTCGACGCCCTGCCGACCACGGGCTGGTGGGACAAGAACATGGTCGTCCAGCTGCGCAACCCGGCCGCGGGCCAGCCGTCCCGGTGGATCTGCACGGTGGCGGGCACCCCGGGGACCTGGCGGCCCGAGGCTTCCCTGGACGTCCCGGCGGTGATCACCGCCACCCCCGCCTACGCCGGACAGCTGGCCCTGGCGAACAACGCGCTGTACGTGGCCAAGGGCACGGCCTCGGCGGCCGACTGGCGCAAGGTCGGGGACCTCGCGTGACAGGTGCACCGGACGCGGCGCGCCCGAGGACCCTCCTGCGCCGGCGATCCCTGCTGGGCGGCGGCGCGCTGACGGTGGCGGGCGCGGCGGCCACCGTCGCCGTCCCCGCGGCCGTCCCCGCCGCGGCGGCCTCCTCGGCGGCGCCCGCGGGAGTGTCCGCGGTGTACGCGCAGTACGTGCGGCGGGAAACCAGACTGCGGCTCTGGACCAGGCGCGAAGGGCACCGGTGGATCCGCTACGACCTGCAGCGGTTCACCGCGACGGGGATCAGCCTCGACGCCTGGCGCCTGCAGGAGGTGTTCGCGGTCGACCTGTCGGCCGACGTCCCGGGTCCCGGCGTCGTCGAGACGAACCCGGCGCGGCTCGCGACGCCCGCCAACTACGAGTACGCCCTCTCGCTGCAGGGGGAGAGTCATATCGGTGGCATGCACGGCTTCGAGCTCTCGCGGGGATCGCTGGTGGTGCTGGACGGGCGTGCCATGTCCGTCGACGAGCTCCCCGAGTACGTCTCCGCGGCCGAGTTCGAGCTGGCCCAGGAGAACGACCTGCTCTCCCGCGGCGACAGAGGCGTGGTCGGCGACCTGCGGGTGCGCCACCTCGTCACGTCCGCCGGGCTGCGGCTGCGCTGGAGCCTGACCTGGCGGCAGGCGCGGACGGTCGCGAACGCCTACGGCGCGATGCTTCCGGCCGACAAGAACGCCGCCGTCTCGACCAGGTGCAGGTTCATGGGCGAGGCGCGCGAGCACGACCTCACCGTTCCCGGACGGCCGCGCGCCGACGCCTACGGCGTGCAGATGTACAACAGGAGCAACGGCCTGGCGCTCTCGGTGGAGCTGACTCCCGACTTCCAGGCGGGATACGCCCACGCGAGCGGCTCGGGGATCTGGGTCAAGACCGACCAGCCGGGCTACAACAAGGCCTACCCCACCCGCGTCTACCCGGGACAGCTGGAGGATGTGGCGGAAGGCGCGACCTGGCGGCTCGACGCCACCTACCGCTTCGCCTGCCCCGCCTGATCAGCCTGGCCTGACCGGCCTGCCTGACCTGCCCGGCATGACCTGCCCGGCCTCCAGTCTGACCGGCGTGACCTGACCGAGCATGCCCGGCGGCCGCCTCCCGCCGCCGGCGCGTGCCCTGCCCCGCCGCCCGTCCCGCCCCGCCGCCCGTCCCGCACGGGTGCCCTCGCGTACACGTGCGGGACGGGCGGCAAGACATCCGAAGCGCCCCGGGGATCAGCCCGGCTTGACCGAGACCCCGGTGCGGGCCGACTCGTAGACCGCCAGGACCAGGGCCAGCGCCGCCCTTCCGTCGGACGAGGTGACCTCGGGGGCCCGGCCCTCGCGCACCGCCGCGACGAAGTCCTCCAGCTGCAGACGGTGGGCCGCCGCCCCGAGCCTGGCCGGCGGCTCCGGCTCGGCGCGGTCGTCCTCGCCGACCCTGAAGGCGGTGATCACCTCGTTCTCCACGACCGCGTGGCCGGCGTCGCCGTGCACCGAGACGCGCACGCTGTTACCGCCGTGCGCGGCCGTCGTGGCGAACAGCCGGCCCAGCGCGCCGCCCGCGAAGCGGACCACGGCCGCCGCGGTGTCCTCCACCTCGATGCCCTCGTGCGCCAGCAGTCCCGCGTACGCCGACACCTCCTGGGCCGGGCCGAGCAACGCCAACATCAGGTCGACGACGTGCACGCCCTGGTTCATCAGCGCGCCTCCGCCGTCCAGCGCCCACGTGCCGCGCCAGCCGCCCGAGTCGTAGTAGGACTGGGGTCGCCACAACGTCACCTCCGCCGTTCCGGACGTGAGGCGGCCGAGCTCGCCCGCCGCCACCGCGGCCCCCACCTGGCGGAACGACGGCTCGAAACGGCGCTGGCTGATCACCGTGACGGTCCTGCCCGACTCGCGCTCGGCCGCGATGATCCGGTCGGCCGCCTCCAGCGTGATGTCGATCGGCTTCTCGATGACCACGTGCTTGCCCGCCCGCAGCGCGGGGACGGCGGCCTCGGCGTGCAGGCCGCTGGGCAGGCAGACGACCACGGCCTCGATGTCGTCCCTGGCGTACAGCTCGGCCGGGTCGCCGTGCGCGTCCACGCCGTGCTCGGCGGCGAGGCGCGTGGCCCGTTCCCGGTCGGTGTCCGCGACGGCGGCCAGCTCCGCCGTACCCTCCATGGAGGCGATGAGCCTCGCGTGCAGGGCTCCGATGACCCCGCACCCCACGATCCCGAATCGCACGGTTCTCCCTTCAAAGATCTGACCTAGGACTCTAGTTTTTTGCCTCCCATAGGTCAATAAGTCCGGATTCATGGCAAAGGGAGGTCCTATGTCATAAGCTCGCGGGCACATCGAGCGATCGGAGCAGCGGATGCGACTGGGCCTCATCGGCATCGACAACACCCACGCCGACCACGCCGTCCGGCACCTGAACAAGGAGCACGCGCTGGGACCCGCCCGGGTCGTGGCCGTCCAGGGCGGCACGGGCGAGCAGGCGGAACGGCTCGGCGTCGCCACGCACGTGCGGCACCCCGAGGAGCTGATCGGCCTGGTGGACGCGGCGATCGTCATGGACAGGGACGGCTCCCTGCACCGCCGGCACGCCGAGCCGCTGCTCAAGGCGGGCATCCCGGTGTTCGTCGACAAGCCGCTGGCCACCACGGTCGCCGACGCCGAGGCGGTCATCGCGGCCGCCGCGGCGGGCGGTGTGCCCGTCACCTCCTACAGCGCGCTGCGCTGGCACCCCGCCGTGTCGGCGCCCGCCGAGCTCGGCGAGGTGCGCGCGGTCGTCGCCACCGGACCCGTGCAACGCGACAGCCCGTTCGGCGGCATCGGCTTCTACGGCGTGCACGCGGTGGAGGTGGCCCTGCACCTGCTGCCCGTCCCCACCGCGGTGCCGTCCGTCCAGGTCCTGCCGGGAGTGGTCCTGGTGACCGTCGCCGCGGGGGACGCCCACGCCGTCGTCACCCTGGTCGAGCGCGACGCTCACACGGCTGTGCCCTTCCATCTGCAGGTGGCCGGCACCAAGGCGGTGGCGGCCGAGCGGCTCGCGCTGGGCCCGGACTACACGCTGCCGTCGCTGCGGCGCTTCGCCGACATGGTGCGCACCGGCGAGTGGCCGCTGTCGGCCGAGGAGCTGCTCGCCCCCGTGCGCGTGCTGGAGGCGGTCAGCGCCGTGGTCAGGAACGCGTCGATCTCGGCCTGAGCGGCGGCCGCGCCCTCGGCCGCCGTCCGGTAGAAGAAGCCGTGCTCGGCGTGGGGGAGCGTCACGACCCTCGCCGAGGGCAGGAGCGCGGCCAGCGCGTGGACGTGCGCGTGCGGGAAGTAGCGCTCCCTGCCCACGACGACGAACAGGAACGGCGGCGCGCCCGCGTGCGCGAGCGTGCCGGGGTCGGCCGCGCGCCCCTCCGCGGCCAACTCTTCGACCGCGGGGGCGATCTCGGGATGCATGCCCTCCCATGGGAACGGCGTGCCGGGGCCGTTGAGGCTCACGCACGCCAGCGGCGCCTCGCCGTCCGGGTGGCCGCTCCGAGGGCCGTCCGGGTGGCCGCCCCGAGGGCCGTCCTGATGTGCGTCCGGGTGCCCGTCCTGATGCACGTCCGGATGGCCGGCACCATGGCCGGACAGGGCGAACAGCGTGGCCAGGTGCGCGCCGGCCGAGCTGCCGACCAGCGCGACGGGCCGATCGCCGAGCCGTCGCCGCAGCGTGCGGTAGCCGTCGGCGACGTCGGCCGTCATCTCCGCCAGCCGCCCGCCGACGCGGTAGCCGAGCGAGGCGCTCGTCACGCCGCGGCCGGCCGCGGCGCGCATCTGCTCGTGCCACTGCGTGCGGTCGCCCGACCGCCAGCCGCCGCCGTGGACGAAGCAGAGCACGTACGGCGCGCGCACGTGGTTGGGCTCCAGCAGGTCGAGCCGGCGCCGCTCGTCGGGCCGGGAGCGGCGCGCCGCCGGGTGGTGGCCGTCCGCGGTCGGCGCGGTGTCGTAGGGCAGGGTCACGATCTTCACGGCAGCCCCCAGGATGTGATGAAATGAGCCAGCAGGTAGATCCTAGGTCCTAGGTTGGTGAGATGCGTTCGACAGACGTCTCGGTCCGCGAGGCGGCCGCCGCCTTCCACGACGTCCGGCTCGACCACCCGTTGCGCCTGTCCGGCGCGACGGTCGACAGGTTCACCCTCGCCGTGGTGCGGGTGACGGTCGAGGACCGCGCGGGTCGCGTGGCCTGGGGCGAGGGGGCGAGCGTGCTGTCCGTGCCGTGGTCGTGGCCGGTGTCCGGGCTGTCGTGGACGGTACGCGACCTCGTCTTACGCCGGTTGACCGAGCGGCTGGCCGCCGCCGCGACCGAGGTGGGGTCCGGCGACCCGTTCGCGATCCACCGGGAGCTGTCCGAGGCCGCCGCGTGCGCGCGGCGCGACGGGGCGGAAGCGGCCGGCGGCCCCGAGCCGGTGCCCGAGCTGGCCGCCGCCCTCGCTCTCGGGGCCGTGGACAACGCCGTCCACGACGGATGGGCGCGGGCCGCGGGAGCCCCGGCCACCTCGCTGTACGAGGGCCTCGATCTCGGCCCGGCCCGCCGCCGGCTGCCGGTCCAGCACGTCGTCGGGCTCGACGACCCCCTCGAAGCAGATCCCCTCGAACACCCCCGCGAACCGGACCCCCTCAAACCGGACGCGGTCGAATCGGGCCGCCTCGAGTCGGGCCCGCCCGGCCGGGATGACGTCGCGCCCCCGCGCCGCGCGGCCGTCCGCCCGCTGCGGGAGTGGCTGCGCGCCGAGGGCATCGCCCACGTCAAGATCAAACTCTCGGGACGGGACCCCGCCGCCGACGCCCGCCGCGTCATCGAGGTGCACCGCGTGCTGCGGGAGAGCGCCGGCGCCCGGCACACCGTCTCCCTCGACCCCAACGAGGGCTACCAGGAGCCCGCCGCCGTCCTCGAACTCCTCGACGCCCTCGACGGGAGCCCGGCGTGGGACGCCCTCACCTACCTGGAACAGCCCGTCCCGCGGGACGCGCCGCCCGACCCCGGCGGCATGCGGGCGATCGGCGCCCGGCTGCCCGTCCTCGCCGACGAGAGCCTGGCCACCGAGGCAGACCTCGCGCGCCTCGCCGCGGCCGGCTGGAGCGGATCGGTCATCAAGGCCGCCCGCGGGCAGAGCCTGGCCATGCGCAGCCTCGCCCACGCCCGCGCGCACGGCATGCGCGTCGCGCTCCAGGACCTCACCGCCGTCGGCCTGGCGCTGGTCCACTCCGCCAGGCTCGCCGCCGCCCTGCCGCTGGACTGGCAGGCCTTCGAGTACAACAGCCGCCAGTACGCGCCCCGCGCCAACGGCGACCTGCCCGCCGAGCTCGTCCGGGTCCGGCAGGGGCACGTCGTCCCGGGACCTGCGCGGCCCGGCATCCACTGACCCAGGAGTGACCATGCAGGTGGGATGGATCGGTACCGGAACGATGGGTGAGCCGATGGCCGGCCGCCTCCTCGCGGCCGGGCACGCGCTGATCGTGCACAACAGGACGGCGGGCCGTACGGCTCGGCTGGTCGAGCTGGGCGCCCGCGCGGCGCCCACGGTCGCGGCCGCCGGCGGGGAGGTGGTGATCACGATGCTGCCGGCGCCCCGCGAGGTGATGGACGACGTCCTGGCGAACGCCGTCCCCGGCACGGTCGTCGTCGACTGCTCCACCTCGGCGCCCGACCTGGCCAGGCACTGGGCCGAGGAGGGGGAGCGGCGCGGTGTGACCGTTCTCGACGCGCCCGTCAGCGGCGGCCCCGCGGGAGCGAAGGCGGGCACGCTGTCGATCATGGTGGGCGGCGACGCGTCGGCCTTCGCCCGGGTCAGGCCGCTGCTGGAGACCCTGGGCACGACGGTCGTCCACCACGGCCCGCCCGGCTCCGGCCAGCTGGCCAAGCTGGTCAACCAGACCGTCGTGGCGGGCGCGACGCTGGCGGCGTGCGAGGCCTACGCGCTGGCCGTCCACGGCGGCCTCGACATCGCCAAGGTGCTCGCGTCGGTCGGGCTGGGCGTGGCGGGCTCGCCGCTGCTGGACTTCCTGTGGTCGCGGCTGGCCGCCGCCGATCTGGAGCCCGGCTTCAAGCTCGACCACCTGCTGAAGGATCTGCGCCTGGTGCACGAGGCGGCCGGCGAGCTGCCGATGCCGGCGACGGAGCGGGCCGGCGAGCTGGCCGAGCGGATCCGCGCCGTGTACGGCGGCGAGCGCGGCACCCAGGTCCTGGTCAAGGTGGCCGAGCGGTGATCGTCGACTCCCACGTGCACGTCGGCAGGTGGAAGTACCCGCCTCTGGAGGAGTACCTGCCGGCCATGGCGCAGGCGGGGGTGGCCGCCGCCGTGCTCGTCCAGTTCGTCGGCAACACCGACAACGCCTACCTCACCCGCTGCGTCGCGGCCGACCCCGCCAGGTTCGCCGCGGTGGCGATGGTCGACACCGACACCCACGGGGCGCCCGCGCACGTCGCCAGGCTGGCCGCCACCAGCCACGTCAGAGGCGTCCGGCTGTGGGCCTCGACCAGGTCGCCCGGCCCCGACCCGCTGGCGCTCTGGCGCGCCATCGCGGCGGCGGGGCTGGTGGCCAGCGTCAGGGGCCCGCTGGCCGACATCGCCCACCCCGGCTTCGCCGGCCTGCTGGCCGAGCTGCCGGGCCTGCGCGTACGGCTGGAGCACGTCGGCTTCACCACCTACCCCGACGCCGACCGCCGCGCCTTCGACCGCTTCCTGGCCCTGGCCGAGCGCCCGCTCACCTACACGATGTGGGCGGGCTTCCACGCCAACAGCGGCACGCCGTACCCGCACGCGGACGCCGACGCCTACCTGCGCGAAACGGTCGCCGCCTACGGCGCGCGCCGCATCACCTGGAGCGGCGACTGGAACCGCCCCGACCCCGGCCCCGGCGACTACGCCGCCGCCGTCAGACACGTCCTCGAACGGCCCTACCTCACCGAGGACGACCACCGGCTCATCCTCGGCGGCACGGCCCGCGAGCTGTTCGGGCTGGCGCCGTGACCCGGAGCGCGGGCCTTCGGGTGGGGATCGTCGGCCCCGGCGGCATCGCCGAACGGCACGCGGCCGCGCTGGCGCGGGCGGGCGCGGTCCTGGCCGGCGTCGCGGGGCCGGACAGGGAGCGGGCCAGGGCGTTCGCCGTCGCGCACGCCACCCCCGGGTACGGCCCGCCCGCCGTCCACCCGACCGCCGACGACCTCTACGCCCAGCCTGGCCTGGACGCCGTCGTCATCGCCTCCCCGCACGCCTGCCACGCCGCCCAGGCCGAGGCCGCGCTGCGCGCCGGGCTGCACACCCTGTGCGAGATCCCCGTCGCGCTCGGCCTGCGCGAGGCCGAGTCGCTGGCCAGGACGTCCGCCGAGACGGGCAGGTACCTGGCGGTCGCGCACACGCTGCGCCACTGCGCGCCGTACCTCGCCGTGCGGGAGCGGATCGAGGAGGGGCTGCGCGTGACGCACGTCGTGGCCCGCACGCTGATGCTGCGCCAGCGCGACACCGGCATGAACGGGCGCCCCCGCGACTGGACCGACGACGTCCTGTGGCACCACGGGGCGCACACCGTCGACGCGGCGCTGTGGTTCCTGGGCGCCGGCGAGGTCTCGGTGCGGGCGGCGCGCGGCGAGCCGTGGCAGGGCAGCGGCAGGCCGATGGACGCCGCGGCCGTGCTGCGCGCCCCGGACGGGGCGCTGGCCACGATCGCCCTGTCGTACCACGCGCGGCTGCCCGACAGGGACATCGTGGTGATCGCCGAGGACCGGACGCTGCGCCTGAGCGGCGGCCGCCTGTACGGCACCGCAGGCGTGCTGGTCGACTGCGGCGACGCCGACCGGATGGAACGCGAGGGCCTGTACCGGCAGGACCGCGACTTTCTCACGGCCGTCACCGAGGGCCGCCGCCCGCGGTGCGTGGTCGCCGACGTGCTGCCCGCGATGCGGGTACTCGACAGATGGAGGAGTCAGTGAACGAGATCGCCCGCATGGTCACCGACGAGGCGGCCACCGCGATGGCCGGAGCGAGGATCGCGCTGCTGCCGATCGGCTCCACCGAGCAGCACGGCCACCACCTGACCTACGACACCGACTACGCGATCGCCGTGGCGTTCGCCCGGCGGCTGGCCGAAGACCTCGGGCAGACGGCGGTGCTGTGCCCCGGCCTGCCGTACGGGCTGTCGGAGCACCATCTGGGCTTCCCCGGAACGCTCACCCTGCGCCCGGAGACGCTGCTCGGCTTCCTGCGCGACGTGGCCGAGTCGATCGCCCAGTCCGGGCCGCGCAGGATCGTGGTGGTCAACGGGCACGGCGGCAACGTCGACGCCGTCCGGCTGGCCGCGCGGGGCCTGCGCCGCGACAACGGCATCGTCATGGCGCACCTCATGTGGGCCGGCCTGGCCGCCGACGTGATCGCCCGTGAGGTCGGCAGCGAGCGGTACGGCCACGCGTGCGAGGCCGAGACCTCGGTCGGCATGGTGCTGGCGCCGGAGGTGGTGCGGCACGACAGGATCGGCGAGCCGGGCCGGCCGCTGCCCGTCCCTCCGCACGCCGCGCCGCCCGCGCCCCGCGTCGACCTGGCGTTGCAGTACCACCTGCTGTCGGGCTCTGGCGCGCTCGGCGACGCCAGGCACGCCTCGGCGGAGCTGGGGAAGGCGATCGTCGCCGTGGCCTACAGCCGGGCCCTGGAGTTCGCCAAGGCGTTCGCCGACGAGGAGGTGTGAGGGTGCGCGTCCTCGTCGCGGGCGGTTCCGGCGCGGTCGGCGCGCTGGTCGTGCCCGAGCTGGCCGCCCACCACGACGTGACCGTCATGGATCTGCGGCCGCCCGCCGCGGGCGTGCCGTACGTGCGGGGCAGCGTCACCGACCACGACGACGTACGGCGCGCGGCCGAGGGCCACGACGCGCTCGTCTACCTGGCCATGGGCAGGAAGGAGGGCTGGCGCGAAGGTGACGCGTGGGTCGACAGCCACTTCGCGGTCAACGTCACGGGCCTGTACGTCACGCTGCGGGCCTGCGCGCAGGCGGGGGCGCGGGTGGCCGTCCACGCCAGCAGCATGTCGGTGTTCGAGGGGTACGCCACGCGCGACTACGTCGAACGGCCCGAGCCCGACGCCGTCGACGCCTACGGCCTCACCAAGCGCCTGGGCGAGCAGATCTGCGAGGCCGCGGCCCGCGAGCATGATCTGACCGTCACGGCGCTGCGCCTGGTCCACCCCATGCCGGACGAGGAGTGGCAGGCCTACGCCGGTGACCACTCCGACCTGGTGACGGCGGCCGGCGACGCGGCCGCGGCGTTCGTCGCCGCGCTGGAGCGGCGCGGTCCTGGTTTCGCCGCCTACACGATCACCGGCGACTACAGGAGGAGCCGGCTCGACTGGACCCCGGCGCTGCACGACCTGGGCTGGTGGCCGCGCGCCCGCCGCCGGTGACCCGCGCGCGCCCGCCGAAGCGAGGGCGCCAGGGCACGCGCGTGCCGGTCCCGCACGGGAGTGACGGGACCGGCATCAGGGTCGCACCCGCTAGCTCGAACGCTGGCCGCGTCGCAACGGGAGCGAGGACTTGGCCAGCCGGTGCGAGAGTGCCCCGCCGCCCGCCGTCCGCCTGGTCCATGCCGACGACTGGCGCGTCGCCTTCGAGGGCTGCTGGACGTCCGGTGTCTCGGACTCGCCGCGCAGGGCGTGCTGCTCGCGGGTCTGCCGCGACTTGGAACTCACACCACCACCTCCCCGATATGCGAGTTATGTCCGTTTCTGGGAGGGTGAAACGCGGCTGATGGCCAGCGCCGCCGCCCTGATCGCGCCGGCAGGCCAGAGCCGGGCGCCGCGCCAGGCCGCCCGCCCCGAGGCGGGGGCGACGATGATCGCCTGGTTGCGGGCGACGCCGCGCATGATGTCGGCCGCCAGCGAATCCACGGGATACAGCCGCCCCTGCGCCCTGACCGCGGCGCTGCGCGCCTGGGCGCCCGTCTCCGTGTACGGCAGGCCCGGATTGGCGTTGTCCAGCAGCGGCGTGTCGGTGAACCCGGGGCAGACCACGCTCACCCTGACCCCGTGCGCCGCCGCCTCGGCGCGCAGCGCGGTCGAGAGCCCGACGACGGCGTGCTTGGTGGCCGTGTAGGGGAGCATGAGCGGCGCGGGCACCAGCCCGGCCAGCGAGGCGGTGTTGACGATGTGGCCGAACCCCTGCTCGATCATGATCGGATAGGCGGCGTGCACGCCGTGCACGACCCCGCGCAGGTTGACGTCGATCGTCTTGTTCCAGTGGTCGAGGGTGAGCTCCTCGGCGTGCCCGCCGACCGCGATCCCCGCGTTGTTGAAGACGAAGTCGAGCCTGCCGTGGCGGCGTGCGACCTCCTGGACCGCGGCGCTGACGGCGGCGGCGGAGGTGACGTCGACCTCGGCGTGGTCCACGGCGGGAAGGTCGGGCGCGGCCAGGTCGGCGACGGTGACGGCCACGCCCCGCGCCGTGAGCGCCTGGGCGAGCGCCCTGCCGATGCCGGAGGCGCCGCCGGTGACGAACGCCGTCCTCACCGGCGCGGCTCCGCCCAGATCCCCATGACCTGCCAGATCCGCCTGGTCACCGGGTTGACCAGGCCCAGCTCGGCGCAGAGCGCGCGGGTCTTGCCCACCGAGTCGCGGATCTCCGCCTTGAACTCCTGGTTGCCCGTGTAGACCTCCTCCACCACCTGGGGCGGGATCTTGAAGGCGCGGATCATCGGCCCGGGAGGGGAGAGCATGATCCTGGCCATGAAGCCGAGGATCACGGGGGACAGCACGCCGAGCGCGAAGCGGCGGTGGCGGGGCATCCGGGGCACGCGGCGGCGCAGGTAGTGGCGCGCGAAGGAGATGTGCCTGGCCTCCTCGGCGATGTGGATGCGCATGATGGTCTCTTCGAGCGGGTGGTGCCGGTAGCCGTCCTTGAGCACCTTGCGCTGCACGTGGTCGATCGGGTCCTCGCCGCCGAGCACGAAGACGAAGAACAGCTCGGTGGAGATCAGCGGGATCCACGGCGCCACCTGGGCCAGCAGCGACAGCGGCCCCGGCATGCCGCGGATCGGGAGCTTCGTACGGTTGACGAACTCCTGGAACATCATCCCGTGATGTCCCTCTTCGATGGTCTCGTGGTAGACGTAGCGGAACTCGGGCGAGCCGTTGGGCAGCCGGTAGGCGTAGTTGAGCAGCCCCCGCTTGAGCAGGTTCTCGAACTGCAGGCCGATCTTCATGGCCGTCGCCACCCGCCACAGCCCGATGCGCGCCCTGGTCTCCGGCGAGCGGCTCCGGTACCAGGGGTGCCGGCCGAGCTTGTCGACCGGCGGCAGTTCCCACCGGGGGTCGGCGGGGTCGATGAGGAAGTCGGGGTCGTCCCATGGGATGTCGACGTAGGGCTCCCAGTGCTTGTCGACCGATGCCTTCGACAGGCGCTCGATGACTGCCTCGTAAGCGCGCTTCTCCGCGACCGACTCGTCGCGTTCCCTGGCGGCGGTTGAGCTCGGTGCAGCTGTCATGGCCGCAATTGTACGGAGAATCCAATAACTACGAAAGGTCCTCCGCCGCGATGCAGAGCTCGGCGGCCGCGGCCGTGCGCACCAGTTCGGCGATCCTGCGCCGCGACAGCACTTTGCGGTGGACGGTCACCTGGACGGCCAGACCGTCCACGAGCGACAGGATGCGCCAGGTGGCCGCCTCCGGGTCGGCGCAGACGAACGCCCCCGAGGCCACGCCCTCCTCCACGATCGTCCGGAAGGACTCCTTCCAGCGCAGGTCCAGGCGGCGCGAGGTCTCCTCCAGGTCGTCGCTGCGCATCGACTCCGCCCAGGCGTCGATCCATACGCGCCACATCTTGGCCGAGCCCGTGGGGGAGTAGATCTTGAGCAGCGTGCGCAGCCGCTCCACGGCGGTGCCGCCGGAGCGCTCCAGCCGCGCGAGCGCGTCGAGGTCCCGCCTGGCCGCGTAGGCGAAGGCCTGCGCGAAGAGTTTGTCCTTGGTCTCGAAGTGGTAGAAGAGCAACGCCTGGCTGACGCCCGCCGCCCGCGCGATGTCGAGCGTCCTGGTGTGCCCGAAGCCCTGTGCCGCGATGACCTCGCAGGCGCTTTTGAGTAAGTCTTCTCGCCGCAATCGGCTGAAACCACGTGTCACAGGGGGAAACTGTATTACCCGTGGTAACCGTTGCGTAGAGGAAGATGTAGGACAAAGCGGGCGCCTACGAGGGAGTCGGCGATCTTGAGCGTACCGCCGTGCGTCCTGGCGATCTCCCTGGCGATCGGCAGGCCCAGGCCCGTGCCCCCGGCGTCGCGGTTGCGGGAGGCGTCGAGCCTGGTGAAGCGGCGGAAGACGATCTCGCGCTGGTCGGGTGCGATGCCCGCGCCGTCGTCCAGCACCTCGAGCACCGCGTCGCGGCCCGCGGACACCGACACCTGGATGCTGGTCTCGGCGTGGCGCTCGGCGTTGTCGAGCAGGTTGGTGAGCAGCCTGGCCAGCCGCAGCCGGTCGCCGGTCACCACCACGCCCCGCTCCAGATGGCGGATGATCGTCTTGCCCCTCGATCGCCGGGCCAGTTCCTCGGCCACCAGCACGCCCAGGTCCACGGGCTCCCTCGCGCCCGGCGCGCCCGAGTCGAGCTTGGTCAGCGTGAGCAGGTCGGCCACGATCGCCTGCAGCCGGTCGATGCTGGACAGCAGGGCCTTGCTGGTCTGGGGCCAGTCGGTGTCGTCCGGATGCAGCATGGCCTCCTCGACCTGCGTCCGCATGGCGGTGATGGGGCTGCGCAGGTCGTGGGAGGCGTCGGAGGCGAACCTGCGCTGCTGCTCCACCGCCGCCTCCAGCCGGTCGAGCGTCTGGTTGACCGTCTCGGCCAGGTCGGAGATCTCGTCCTCGTGGCGCGAGGGCGGGACCCTGCGGCCCAGGTCCGTGGCGGTGATCTCGGCCAGCTCGTTCTTGATGGTCTTGACCGGGGCCAGGGCCCTGCGCACGGTGACCCACGCGCCGGCCGTGGCCAGCCCGGTCAGGACCACCACGGCCAGCCCCACCCCCAGCAGGTACAGGGGGTGGATGTACCAGGGGACCACCGGGGCGTAGGAGTTGACCATCCAGTAGCCGTCGCCCACCTTGGCCCGGTAGGTGACGGCGATCAGGCAGTGCTCGCCCGGCACCAGGCGCGTGCAGATGGTCGTGTCCACCCTGCCGTCGTCGCCCGTGGCGTTCACGTCGACCAGCAGCGGCTTGCCCGTCAGGCGGGCGCTGGCCTGGCGGACGATGCCGTGGTCGTCGGCCACCTGGATGAGGTCGATCTCCTCGGTGGGGGTCAGCGGCTTGAGGCGGTCGGGCGCGAAGGACTCCACGTTGAAGGCGACCCTGTGGCTGGCCGCGGCGGCCTGCTCGGTCCGGTAGTCGTGCAGGACCACATGGGTCAGCATGGTGACCAGGACGGCGGTGACCAGGCAGCCGGCCAGGGCGGTGATCCCGGCCAGGAGGGTCAGCCGGCGCCGTACCGACCAGGTGGTCAGCATGCTCAGCCCGCCTTCGCGGGCAGCCGGAGTACGAAGCGCGCGCCGGTGTCGGAGTCGGCCAGTCCCAGCGAGCCGCCGTGGGTCTGGGCGATCTCGCGCGCGATGGCCAGGCCGAGCCCGGTGCCTCCGGCGTCGCGGTTGCGGGAGGCGTCGAGCCTGGTGAAGCGGCGGAAGACGAACTCCCGCTGGTCCGGCGGGATGCCGGCGCCGTCGTCGAGGACCTCCAGCACCGCGTCGGAGCCCTCGTTGTAGACCGAGACGGTGAGCGCGGTCTCGGCGTGGCGTTCGGCGTTGTCCAGCAGGTTGGTGAGCAGGCGGGCGAGCCTGAGCCGGTCGCCGTCCACGACCACGTCGGGACGCAGGTCGAGCTTGACCTCCTTGCCGTGGGGCCGGCCGCGCAGCTCGTCGGTCACCAGCTGCGCCAGGTCCACCGTCTCGACCGTCTGGGGCTCACCGGCGTCCAGCCTGGCGAGGGTGAGCAGGTCGGTCACGATGGCCTGCAGCCGGTCGAGGCTGGCCAGCAGCGCGCGGGCGATCTCCTCCCAGTCGGCGTCGCCGGGGTGCAGCAGTGCCTCCTCCACCTGCGCGCGCATGGCGGTGATGGGGCTGCGCAGGTCGTGGGAGGCGTCGGAGGCGAACCTGCGCTGCTGCTCCACCGCCGCCTCCAGCCGGTCGAGCGTCCTGTTGGCGGTCCTGGCCAGAGCGTGCAGCTCGTCGGGGTTGGGTGGGACCGGCACCCGCTGGCCCAGGTCGGTGGCGGTGATCTCGTCCAGCTTCTGCCTGATCGCCTCGACGGGCGCGAGGGTCCTCTCGACCGTGCGGGAGGTGCCGAACCAGGTCAGCACGGTGAGCGCCGCCGAGATGCCGATCAGGAACGCCAGCACCCACGGATGCACGTACCAGGGCACGGTGTCGCCGAAGGCGTACACCAGCCAGTCGCCCTCGATCTCGTAGACCCTGAAGACGGTGACGATCTGGCACGGCGGATCGAACACCGTCAGCCCGCACACCACCTCCGTACGGCTGGCGCTGTCCTCGTCCGGCATGAGGGTGAGCAGCCGGTCCTTGCCCATCAGGTTGGCCGTGGAGGCCACCACCTCGCCGTCGAGGTTGATCACCTGGATGCCCTCGACGTCGGTGACGATCACGGAGGTCAGGTCGCCGCGCTTGACCAGGTGGACCACGCGCAGGGCCGCGCTGGTGACCTCCTGGGTCCGGTAGTCCACCGCGGCCTTGTGCAGGCCGACGAGGACGAGGCTGTTGACCAGGACGCAGAGCGCGGCCACGCCGACCGTCGCGATCAGCGTCAGCCGTGAACGGACCGAACCTGCGTACCGTGCGATCACACCTCTCCCCCTGGTAATCAGATGATCACACTAGGTGCCCTCGGCTCTAATTAACGGAGATTCATTAACAAATCAGGACAAATCTCTGCACTAGGCGGGTGGAGGCGGGCTGATTAGAGTAAGTGAGCACTGATACCGAGGAGGGCCCGTGAACCTTGAGGAGTATCGGAGCGCCGCCAGGAGCTGGCTGGCCGAGAACGCCGGCCGCACCGGCGACGCGAGGGAGTTCATGGCCAGGCTGCACGACGCCGGCTACTCGGGCATCACCTGGCCGCGGCGGTGGGGCGGCCAGGGACTCACCCAGGCGGAGGAGCGCGCCTTCACCGCCGAGGCCCGCGCCTACACGCTGCCCACCTACATCTTCTCCATCGGCCTCGGCATGTGCGGGCCGACGATCCTCGACCGGGGCAGCGACGCCCAGCGCGAGCGCTTCATCAGGCCCCTGCTGCGCGGCGAGGAGGTCTGGTGCCAGCTGTTCTCCGAGCCGGGCGCCGGCAGCGACGTGGCCAGTCTGCAGACGCGGGCCGTACGCGACGGCGACGGCTGGGTCGTCAACGGGCAGAAGGTCTGGACCTCGGTCGCCCAGGAGGCCGACTGGGGCCTGCTGCTGGCCAGGACGGACGTCGAGGTGCCCAAGCACAAGGGGCTGACGATGTTCGCCGTCGACATGCACCACCCCGGCGTCACCGTCAGGCCGCTCAAGGACATGACCGGGCGGGCGCACTTCAACGAGGTCTTCTTCGACGACGTGACCGTCCCCGACGCCCACCGGATCGGCGAGGTCGACGACGGCTGGAGCGTGGCGGTGACGACGCTGCTGCACGAGCGGCTGTCGATCTCCGCGGGCGTCGGCATGGGCGGCGGCGTCGACTGGCTGGCCGAGCTGCGCCAGGTCGTCGACACCGGCGACCCTTACGTCCGCGACCAGCTCGTCGAGCTGCACATCCGCACCCGTGCGCTCTCGCTGTTCAACCAGCGGCTGGCCCAGGAGACCCGGGCGGGGATCTTCCCCGGCGCGCGGGGCAGCGCGGCCAAGCTGCTGCTGGCCGAGCTCACGCTGTTCCAGGCCGACCTCGCCACGTCGCTGGTCGGACCCGAGGCCGTGGTCGACGAGCGCCTGTCGCACGCCCTGTGCCTGGCGCCCGCCATGGCCCTGGGCGGCGGCACGAACGAGATCATGCGCAACATCGTCGGCGAACGCGTCCTCGGCCTGCCGCCCGAGCCGCGCGTGGACAAGACCGTGCCGTTCAAGGACCTGAAGGTGGGGACGCAGGGGTGAAGCTCGTACTCGGCAAGGAACAGCAGGAGCTGCGCGCGACGGTCGGCTCCTTCCTGCGGACCGTCTCACCGCGCGAGGGACACTCGCCCGCCGTCTACGCCCGGCTCAACGGGGAGCTCGGCCTGTCCGGCCTGATCATCCCCGAGGAGTACGGCGGAGCCGGCGCCGGCATGACCGAGCTCGCCGTCGTGCTGGAGGAGACGGGCGCGGCGCTGCTGCCCGGCCCCTTCCTCGCCACCACGCTGGCCGCCCTCACCCTGACCCGCCTGCCCGACAAGGAACTGCTCACCGCCATCGCGGAGGGACGCCTCACGGCCACGGTCGCGCCGCTGGCGGCGGGCGGCGAGCCGCTCGTCACCCTCCGCGACGGCCGGGCGCTGGTGGACGGCCGGCTGCCGCAGGTGCTCGACGCCGCCGAGGCCGACGTGCTGCTGGTGCCGGTCACCCGCCACGACGGCGTCACGCTGGCCGCGATCGAACTCGACGGCCAGGGCGTCACCCGCCTGCCGCTGACCCCCCTCGACCAGACCAGGAGCATGGCCGAGGTCGTGCTCGCGGGCGCGCCGGCCAGGGTGCTCGGCGCGCCGGACGACGGGGCCGCGCTGGAGCAGGCACGGAGCCTGTTCTCGGTCGCCCTCGCCGCCGAGCAGCTGGGCGTCATGCGGGCCTGCCTCGACGCCATCGTGGCCTACGCCAAGATCCGCGTCGCCTTCGGCCGGTACATCGGCTCCTACCAGGGCGTCAAGCACAAGCTCGCCGACATGCACGCCAAGCTCGAGCAGGCCGAGTCGATCGTCCGCTACGCGGCGTGGGCGGCCGACGCGGCGCCCGGCGAGCTGCCGGAGGCCGCCGCCCTCGCCCAGGCCTACGTCGGCAGGGCCTGCTTCGAGGTGGCCCGCGACCACCTGCTCCTGCACGGCGGCATCGGGTTCACCTGGGAGCACGACGCCCACCTGTACTACAAGCGGGCCAAGACCGACGAGGTCCTGCTCGGCCCGCCCCGCACGCACCGCGAGCGGCTGGCCCACCTGCTGGAGCTGTGATGAACGGGTTCTACGAGACGGCCGCCGCCGACCCGGGACGCCTGGCGGTGGCCGAGCCGCGCACCACCTACGGAGAGCTGCTCGCCCGCGTCAACCAGGTCTCCCACGGCCTGCGCGCCCGCGGCCTGGTCACCGGCGACGTCGTGGCGGGCGTGCTGCGCAACGGCGTCGACCCGGTCGTCATGCTCATGGCCACCGGCCAGATCGGCCTCTACTACGTGCCGGTCAACTGGCATCTCGCCCAGGCCGAGATCGACTACATCCTCGGCGACTGCGACGCCAAGGTGGTCGTCACCGGGCCCGAGGACGTGGCCGCGCTGGCCGAGGGCATGCCGTCCGGCGCCCCCGGCGACCGCACCGCGGGCGCGGTCATGTGGTACACCTCGGGCACCACGGGCTTCCCGAAGGGCGTGCAGCGCCCGCTGCCGGGGGCCGCGCCGGAGGCCGTCCTGCCGCTGTACGCGTGGTTCCTCGGCGAGGTGGTCGACCTGCGGGCCGGCGACGGCGTGCACCTGGTCACCTCGCCCATGTACCACTCCGCGCCGTGCGCGCACACGCAGTTCGCGCTGCACCTCGGCCACACGCTGGTCATCGCGCCGCGCTTCGACCCCGAGCCGATCCTGGAGCTGATCGACAGGTACCGGGTCACCAACGCGATGATGGTGCCCACGATGTTCCACCGGATGCTCCTGCTGCCCGAGGAGGTCAGGAAGAGGTACGACGTGTCCTCGCTCCGGCAGGTGATCCACACCGCCGCGGCCTGCCCCGTGGCCGTCAAGAAGGCGATCATGGACTGGTGGGGGCCGGTGCTCTACGAGTACTACGGCTCGACCGAGTCGACCATCGCCTTCTCGGTCAAGCCGCACGAATGGCTGGCCCGGCCAGGCACGGTCGGCAGGCCCGCGCCCACCTTCGAGGCGAAGATCCTCGACGAGCGCGGCGAGGAGCTGCCCCCGGGCGAGCCCGGCATGATCCACGTCAAGTCCGGCCTCGGCACCTTCGAGTACCGCAAGGACCCGGCCAAGACCGCCGCCAGCATGCGCGGCGAGTGGTACGCCCCGGGCGACATCGGCTACCTCGACGAGGACGGCTACCTGTTCCTGTGTGACCGGCGCACCGACCTGATCATCTCGGGCGGGGTCAACATCTACCCCGCCGAGATCGAGGCCGCGCTGCTCGAACACCCTGCGGTCGCCGACGCCGCCGTCATCGGCGTGCCCGACGAGGAGTGGGGCCACAACGTCGTGGCGTTGGTGCAACCGCACGCGCCGGTCACGGAGGAGGAACTGCGCGCCCACCTGGAGCCGCGGATCGCCAGGTTCAAGCACCCCAAGGTCATCGAGTTCCGGACGGAGCTGCCGCGGACGCCGACGGGGAAGCTGTCGCGCTCGAAGGTGCGGGAGGAGTACCTGGCACCCCCCGGATGATCTCCCGCTCCACGTGCTCGACAGCGGCGAACGCGCCGAAGGCCAGCAGCCGCACCAGGTCGGCGTCGGGCGCCGGCCACGCCGCCACGTCCGCCTCGGTGATCCGGTACGGCGCCAGCGCCCCCAGCAACGCCAGCCTCACCGCCGGTCGCTCGTCGGCAGGCAGCTCCGCCAGCGGGCCGTCCAGCCACGCGGTGCCGAGCGGCGGATGCGTGGCGTCGTGCTCCTCGACGGCCGCCCTGACGACCGCCCTCGCACGCTCGCCGAGGACCCGGCCCTCCGCCGCCTGCCGGAGGGCCGCGTACGCCGTGCCGACGGGGGAGCCGTCCGCCCACGCGGGCTCCGGGCCCGCCGGCCGGCGGCCGAGCGCCAGCAGCGGCAGGCTCTCTCCCGCCACGAGCCGCCGGCGCACGACGCGGGCCATCGCCGTGCCGGCCGCCCGCCGTACCACCGGCGAGGTGGCGGCGCCGGCGGGAAACAGGTTCTCGCCCACCAGCGCCGACACCATCCTGTTGATGAAGTGGAAGGCCAGTGCCGTGCCCACGTGGTCGGCCGGCAGCGCGGCCGGGCGCTCGCGCCGCGCCCACGCCAGCAGCGTCGCGTGGTGCGGGTCGGCGGGCCGCTCGCCGCGCGCGATCGCCTCGCCCAGCGCGTGGTCGCCCGTGGCGTGCAGGAGCACGGTGTGCGCGTCGACGCAGAACGGGCACCGGTTGGCCAGCGAGACGCCGAGCGCGATGACCTCCTTGTCGGTCCTGGACGAGGGGCCGGCCAGCAGCGACTCGCGCAGCAGCGCCCAGGTGGCGGCCAGCACCTCGGGCGCGGGGGAGAGGCTCATGAACATCTCGCCGACGAACCCGAAGTCCGTCTTGAGCTGCGCGTAGATCTGGCCGACGGGACCGCTGCGGACGTTCTTGCCCACGGGAGTGACGTATCGGGTCATGCCGCCACACTGACGGGGGCACGGCCCGACTGTCGTCACGCGCACGAAGTACTCCCTGCGTACGACGTCCGGCCCGGCGGCTGCCTCTATTGTGCCGGTATGAGGCTCGATCGGGACGCGCTGCTCGCCGTGGTGGTGGCGGCGGCGCAGGTGGGCGGTGAGCTGCTGCTCTCGCCGGGCTTGGCCCCGCTGGACTACGCGCTGCTGCTGGGCGGCACGCTCGTGCTCGCGCTCCGGCGCCGCCACCCCGTCGCGGTGCTGGCCGTCACCGTCGCCTGCATGCTGGCCTACAGCGCCCGCGCCCACCCCGGCGCGGCGGCCGTCTTCCCCGTCCTCATCGCCGTCTACACCACGGTCAGGCAGGGCCGGCACCCGGCCGCCCTGGCCGGCATCGTGGTCTTCCTGACCGGCATGTTCGCCTTCGGGCAGGACTCGACGACGGCGCTGCCGCCCAGGGCGGCCATCGAGGGCAGGGTGCTGCTGGTGGGCTGGCTCGTGGCGGCCGCGGTGATCGGCGAGGCCAAGCGCGCCTGGAGCCACTACCTGGAGCAGGTCGAGCAGCGTGCGACGGAGGCCGAGCGAACCCGCGAGGAGACCGCCCTGCGCCGCGCGGGGGAGGAACGGCTGCGCATCGCCCGCGAGCTGCACGACTCCCTCACCCACAGCATCTCGATCATCAAGGTGCAGGCCGGCGTGGCCGCGCACCTGGCCCGCAAGCGGGGCGAGGAGGTGCCCGCCGCGCTGACCGCCATCCAGCAGGCCAGCGCCGACGCGATGCGCGAGCTGCGCGCCACGCTGGAAGTGCTGCGCGCGCCCGACGGCAGCGGCCTCGAGCAGGTGCCCGACCTGGTCGAACGGGCCCGCGCGGCGGGGCTGCCCGCCAACGTCGAGGTCAGCGGATCGCCGCGGCCGGTGCCCGCCGAGGTCGGCAGGGCCGCCTACCGCATCGTCCAGGAGGCGCTGACCAACATCACCAGGCACGCGGGGCCCGCCTCCGCCTCCGTGCGCATCGGATACCTGCCTGACGAGGTGGTCGTGCAGATCGACGACGACGGCACCGCCGTACCGGAACACGGACACCAGCCGGGTGTCGGCCTGACAGGCATGCGCGAGCGCGTCACCGCGCTCGGCGGCCGGCTGCGCACCGGACCGCGACCCGAGGGCGGCTTCACCGTCAGGGCCGAGCTCCCGGCGGCGCAGTCATGATCAACGTGCTGCTCGCCGACGACCAGGCGCTGATCAGAGCTGGGTTCCGGGCGCTGCTGGACGCCGAGGACGACCTGCGGGTGGTCGGCGAGGCGGCCGACGGCCGCCAGGCCGTCGAGCTGGCCGTACGGCACCAGCCGCACGTCGCGCTCCTCGACATCCAGATGCCCGTCATGGACGGCATCGAGGCCACCAGGCGCATCGCCTCCGACGAGCGCCTGGCAGGCGTGCACGTGGTGATGCTGACCAACTACGGCGTCGACGAGTACGTGCTCGACGCGCTGCGCGCGGGCGCGGCCGGCTTCCTGCTCAAGGACACCGACCCGGCCGACCTGCTGTCCGGCATCAGGGTGGCGGCCAGGGGAGACGCGCTGCTGTCGCCCGCGATCACGCGCCGGCTGATGGACGAGTTCGTCCAGCGCGCCCCCGTGCGGCAGGTGACCGACCTCGGCTCGCTGACCAGGCGCGAGCGGGAGGTGCTGGCACTGGTCGGGCGCGGCCTGTCCAACGACGAGATCGCCGCCCACATGGTGATCAGCCCGTTCACCGCCAAGACCCACGTCAGCAGGGCCATGGTGAAGCTGGGCGCGCGCGACCGCGCCCAGCTGGTGGTCATCGCCTACGAATCGGGCCTGATCTCGAAGCGCAGCTCCCCGGTGAACCTGGTGCCGCCCTCCGGGGCGTCGCCGAGATAGAAGCGGGCGGTCAGCGTCCTGTCCCTGGTGTCGAGCACGCTCGTCCACGTGGTGCGCCACGGCTTGTCCGCTCCGGCGGCGACCTCGCCCAGCGCGCCCGACAGGCGCTCGGCCGACAGCGGCACGTCCCTGCTCCGCTCGTGCAGCCTGCGCAACCGGCCGAAGGTGTCCATCGTGGTCTCGTCGTCGTCGGGCAGCGCCATGGGGTCGGGGTGGCGGTGCAGCGGGTGGTTGGTCACGCACATCGGCGCGTCGCCCGCGTCGATGATGCGCTCGCTCTCCCACACGAACGCCTTCCCCGCGGCGTCGGCGATCAGGTAGTGCAGGGGCAGGCCGTGATCGTAGTGCTTGGCCATCAGCAGCGCCCGCTTGGCCTGCTCGACGTTCTCGCAGGTGTCCAGCACGAACCTGGGCAGCTGCACCGAGCTGAGCCCCACCCGCGGGTCGGCCGACTCGGGCGGCGCGGCATGGGCGACGTCCGCGATGAGCAGCACGACCGCGAGACCCGCCGCGTTGACCCCGTCCATGCAGCCGTCGAGCTCGTTCATCGTGATGACGGTGGAGGCCAGGCCCTCGTCGGGGATCGTGGTGATCACGTAAGGGCGGGAGGCCATGGGCAGCTCGCCCGGTTTCGCGGCCCCGCCCATGATCTCGCTGGTGGTGAGGGTGAAGAAATCGTAGTTGCGGGCGATCCTGCCGTGCCCGTCGGTCGCGGCCGAGGGCGGGCACCACAGCGCCGAGCAGCCCGAGCCCATGGGCAGCGCGTTCAACCCGTCCATGATGAGGTCGTCACGGTCGGGGTCGAGGTCGAAGGCCGCCGCCACGCCGTCCAGCCGTTCGTGGTGCTGCGGCCAGAAGTGCTCGAACCAGGCCATGCGCGCCCTGTTCACCGTCTGGTCGGCGGGACCCGGCGCCCAGCCCGAGCGGGTACGTGCCTCCTGCGCCAGCGCCTTACCGATCTCGAACTGGCTGCCGCGCACGGTCAGGTGCCGCACGAGCTGGAAGTCGTCCTCGCCGCCGGCGATTCGCTTGACAATGGTCATGCCACCGAGCCTCGGCCCGGGCGCTGACCGTCCGCCTACCGCTCGCTGACCGCCCTGCGGTAACGCTCCGCCAGCCTGCTGACCACCTCGGCCAGTTCCGGCGGCTCGATCACCTCGAAGTCGACGTCGAGCATGCCGATCCAGACCGCGATGCCGGTGAGGTCGTCGCCGCCGAGATGCGCGATCGAGGTGTGCTCGTCGACCGGCTCGAAGTCGAGCCCGGTCGGCAGCCCGGCCATCCGGTCGGCGGGCGCGTGCACCAGCACCTTGGCCCGGTAGCGCCACATCGCGGTACTGACCCCCCGCTCCACGTGCTCGGCCACGTCGAACGGCAGCTCGCGGGGGGTGAAGCGGGGGCCGTTCGGGGTGCGGGTGGTGATCCTGTCGACCCTGAACGTCCGCCAGTCGCGCCGCTCGACGTCCCAGGCCACCAGGTACCAGCGCCCGCGCCGGTGCACCAGCCGGTACGGCTCGGCCTCGCGCGTGCCGGTGGCGCCGTCGTGACCGGTGTAGTCGAAGCGCAGCCGCTCGTGGTCGCGCGCGGCGTTGGCGATCGTGGTCAGCACCTCCGGCGGCACCGCGGGCGCCGCGCCGGGGATCTGCACGGTGTAGGCGTTGAGCGCGCTGACCCTGTGCCGCAGCTTGGCCGGCAGGACCTGCTCCAGCTTGGCCAGCGCCCGCACCGAGCTCTCCTCGATGCCCGCCACCCCGCCGCCGGCCGCCCGGCCGAGGCCGACCGCGACCGCCACCGCCTCCTCGTCGTCGAGCAGCAGCGGAGGCAGGGCGGCGCCCGCCCCGAGGCGGTAGCCGCCCGCCACGCCCGGGGTGGCGTGCACCGGATAGCCGAGGGTGCGCAGGCGCTCCACGTCGTTGCGCACCGTCCTGGTCGTGACGCCCAGGCGGGTGGCCAGCTCCGGGCCGGACCACTCCCTGTGCGCCTGCAGCAGCGAGAGGAGCTTGAGCAGGCGAGCCGAGGTTTCGAGCATGCCCCCAGTGTGCCGCCTATCGCGGAACGTCCGCTTCCGTGATCACGACGATCTTGCCGAGCAGGTGACCGTCCTCGCTCAGCCGGTGCGCGTCGGCGGCCTGTTCCAGCGGGAACACCCGGGCGATCGGCATGCGCACGGCGCCCGACTCGACGACCCGCCGGACCGGCTCCGGGTCCGGGCCGCCCTGCGAGAAGCGCACGCCGAACTCGCCCGCCCGCGGATCGGCGATCGTGACCACCTTGCCCGCGTCGCCGGTCAGCCGCACCGAGTCGGCCAGCACGCCCCTGCCGGAGGCGTCCAGCACGGCGTCGACCCGACCGGCCCGCTCCGCCCAGCCGTCGCCGTAGGTGACGGGGGTGACACCGAGGTCGCGCAGGAACGCGTGATGGCCCTCGCTGGCCGTCCCGACGACCTCGACGCCCCTGGCACGGGCCAGCTGGGCGGCGACCAGGCCGACACCGCCCGCCACCGCGTGGATCAGCAGCCGCCGGCCGGGCTCGACGTCCAGCTCCGCCAGCGTCCGCGCGGCGGTCTCCGCGGCCACGGGCAGCGCCGCGGCCTCCTCGTAGGACAGGTGGTCCGGTTTCGGCAGCAGCTGCGCGGGGTCGGCGAGCACGTGGTCGGCCAGGCCGCCGGTCGCCACCCTGCCGAACACCGGCCGGCCCACCGACCAGCCCTCGACGCCCTCGCCGAGCGCGTCGATCGTGCCGGAGACCTCGATCCCCGTGCCGGCCGGCTCCTCCAGCGGGACCACCATGTAGCCCCTGCGGAACTTCCAGTCGAGGGCGTTCACACCGGCCGCCCGCACCGCCACCCGCACCTGGCCGGGGCCGGGCGCCGGGATGGGCACCTCGTCGACGGTCAGCACGTCCGCCTCGCCGTACTCGCGGTAGCGGACGGCGCGCGAGGTGGCCAGCAGGACCGCCTTGCCCACGAGCGTGCGCCGCTCGATCGCGGTGTGCGCCTCGGCCGCCCGGTCCAGCGGGACGGCCAGCCCGATCGTCGGCGTGATCCCCGCCGCGAAGGCCCGCCCGGCCAGCCGCCCGAAGTCCTCAGGCGCGAACTGCACCTGCTCCATGCCGACGACGGTGATCCCGCTCCGCTCGGCCTCGGCGGCGTCGACAGGGGCGGGCCCGCCCGCCGCGACGCCGTAGGCGAAGAACCTGCCGCCCCGCACGGTCAGCTCGGCCGCCCTGGCACCCTGCTCGCCGCCCACGCCGTCGAAGACCACCTCGAACGGGCCGGCCACCTCGGTGTGCGCCGCCCCGAGCAGCTCGGCCCGGCGCCGCTTGTCAGGAGCGGTGGCCGCGGCGGTGACCTCGGCGCCCGCCGCCGCGGCCAGCTCGACCAGCACCAGGCCGAGCCCGCCGCCCGCGCCGGTGACCAGCACCCGCGTACCGGGCTTCAGCTCGGCCGCGTCGATCAGGCTGAGCGCGGCCGGACCCACCTGCAGCAACGCCGCCGCCTCGGGCAACGACAGGTCGTCGGGCACCGGCACCAGCGCCTCCACCCCGGCCAGCGCCTGCTCGGCGTAGCCGCCGCTGACCATCGCGGCCACCCTGCGGCCCCGCCACGCCGGATCCACCCCCTCGCCGACCGACAGCACGTGCCCCGCAACACCGGTCCCCGGCACGAACGGCGGGCGCGTCCCGGACCACTCGACGCCCCAGCCCGTGCGCAGCTGCGCCTCGACCGCGAGGACGTCGGCCGCCGTCACGCGCACCACGACCTGTCCCGGCCCCGCCACCGGATCGCCGACCTCGCGCGCCCGCAGCACCTCGGGACCGCCGAACCGCGTCACCTCGATAACTCTCATACCAGTCAGTCTTGAACCTCAAGCAAGCTTCAGGTCAACCTGACAGCACGACGTATTCACCGTTCCCGGTGAAGGCCACGACCTGCCCGCCCTCGGCCATCAGCCCGCCCAGCACCTCGCGCATCGCCAGGCGCCAGGCCACGGCCGCCGAGGGGTCCTCGCGGCGCAGCGCCTCGATGTCGGCGGGCGTCCCGACCAGCGCCACCGGCCCCTTCACCGCCCCCCTGACCGGCAGCCGGTCCTCCTCCTCCAGCGCCACCACTCCCTCGTACGGCTCCCGCGCCGGGGCCCGCTCCTTCACCGGCCACTCGACCACCAGCCGGTCGGACTCGTCACCCTCGTTGATCGCGTCCGCCATCGGGCCGTAGAAGTTCTCCACGTACTCCACGGGGCGGGCGCCGAGCTTGGCGAGGTTGAAGTAGGCGTTGCGGCGCACGAGCGGGTCGAAGGTCCAGGTGATGCGGTCGATGCCGCGCCGGGCGCACCAGTCGCGCTGGTGCGCCTTCAGCGCCTGGCCGATGCCCCTGCCGCCCTGGGCGGCGCCCGTGACGTGCGAGTGCAGGGTGTTGCCCGCGGCGAGAACGCCCACCGAGGCGCCCACCAGGCGGTCGCCCGCGTAGGCGCCGGCGACGTAGCTTCCCGTGTGGGACAGGACCCGCATCAGCTCGACGGTGACGGGCGGGTTGGCCGGGTCGGGGTGCCAGATCTCGTCGAACAGCCTGAACACGTCGGCGAACTCGTCGATCCGGTGCAGCTCGCGCACTTCCACCTGGACAGTCGTCACCTTGGGAATCTATCCGAGCCGGCCGCTCTCACCCCGCGCGGCGGACCCTCGCCGGCAGGGTGTTGCCGGCGGCGCGTTGCCGGCGCGGTCTCGTTGTGGGGTCTCACCGACGGGTCTCACCAAGAGGGGCTTGCCGGCGCGGTCTTGCCGGCGCGGTGTTGCGGGAGGGGTGTCGCGGCGGGGTGTTGCGGGCGGGGCGCCGCGGCAGCGGCGCCCCGCGCGGCCTTCGGGGTCAGGCGGCCAGCACCGCGCGGACCAGCGCCCTGAGCAGCTCCATCCGGCGCGGCAGCTCCGCCACCACGACGTGCTCGTGGTCCGCGTGCGCGCCACCGCCGACCGCGCCGAGCCCGTCGAGCGTCGGCACGCCCAGGCCGGCGGTGAAGTTCCCGTCCGAGGCGCCGCCCACCGAGGCCGACGTCAGCGCCCCGAGCCCCAGCTCCTCCGCCAGCCGCTGCGCCAGCGCGAACAGCCGGGCCGACTGCGCCGCCTCCATCGGCGGCCGGTTCGGCCCGCCGCGCACCTCCAGCCGGATGCCCTCCAGCCGCGGCGACAGCGCCCGCATGAGCGTGTCCACCTTGGCCTGGGCGGCCAGGGTCGGCACCCGCACGTCCACCCCCACGTGCGCCAGGGCGGGCACCGTGTTCACGGTGGTCCCGCCGGACAGGACCGTCGGCGTCACCGTCGTTCCCGCGACCGGCCCGCCGGAGCCTGCCGGCGCCGCCGCGTCCCCGGAGCCGCCCGGACCGCCCGGACCGCCCGGGCCGGCCGGGCCGCCCGGCTCGTCCGAGTCCACCACCGCCGCCATCCCCGCGATCGTGAGGATCTGGTGGGCGAGCTCGATCCCCGCGTTGGCCCCCTTCCACGGCTCCAGCCCGGCATGCGCCGCCTTGCCGTGCACGGTGAGCGTGTAGTCGGAGGTGCCCTTGCGGGCGGTCTTGAGCGCGCCGCCGTCCGCGCTGGCCTCCAGCACGAACGCGGCCGCGAGACCGCGCGCGGAGTCCTCGATCAGCGCGCGCGAGGTGATGGAGCCGGCCTCCTCGTCACCCGTCACCAGCACGCTGACGCCGTCGAGCGTCTCCAGCCCGGCCAGCGCGTGGAACATCTGCACCAGCCCCGCCTTCATGTCGAAGACGCCGGGGCCGCGCGCGATGCCGTCCACCACCGACCACGGGTGGGTGGCCAGCGTGCCGATCGGCCAGACGGTGTCGTGGTGCCCGAGCAGCAGCACCTTCGGCTCGCCGAAGGTCCACCGCAGGTGCGTGACACCGTCGACGACGATCGTCTCCGGCTGCGCGCCCAGGTGGCGCGCGCCCATCGCCGCGACGACCTTCGCGCTGCGCGCCACCGCCTCCAGGTCGCTGGAGAAGGACTCGCAGCCGACCAGTTCCTCCAGATCCTCGATCACGCCAGCGCCTTTCCGAAGAACCGGTGCACGTTCCCGCCGACGATCTTGTGCACGTCGGCCTCCGGCAGCCCCCGCGCCAGCAGCCCCTCGGTGACCAGTGGCAGGCCGCGGGGTCCCTCGAGCCCCGGTACGGCGGCGGCGACGTCGAGACCGGTGGAGGTGACGCTCTCGCAGCACGGAGGCGTGAGGTCGCGCCTGACCTCGTCCATGAAGTCGGGCCCGAGGCCCACGTGGTCGATCCCCACGACGCCCGCGATGTGCTCGATGTGGTCGAGCACGTGGTCGAGCGTGGCCTCGCGGGCGTTCTCGGTGAGGAAGGCGGCCAGGAAGTTCACGCAGACCACGCCGCCGGTCCCGGCCACGCCCCTGAGCTGCTCGTCGGTCAGGTTGCGGTGGTGGTCGCGCAGGGCGCGCGCCGAGGAGTGGGTCGCCATCACCGGCTTGGTCGCCAGCTCCAGCACGTGCGCGACGCCCGAGGCGCCCAGGTGGGAGACGTCGAACAGGATGCCCAGCCGCTCCATCTCCTTCAGCGCCTCGACGCCGTGGGAGGTGAGGCCGCTGCCGGTGGCGTCCTCGCCGCTGCCGTCGGCCAGCGGGGTGCGGCCCCAGTGCGCGATCGAGGCGATCCGCACGCCGAGGCGGTGCATCGTCGGGATCAGCTCCACGCTGGCGTCGATGCCGGGCATGCTCTCCATCGCCAGCACCAGCGCGATCCTGCCGGCGTCGATGGCCGCGTCGATCTGCGCGGCGTCCGTGCACAGCGCGACCTCGTCGGGGTTGCCCTCGGCGATCACGTGCGCGCACTCGATCATGCGCAACGTCTGCCTGAGTGATCCCTCCGGACGGTACTCCGAGGAGATGAACACCGGCAGGACCTGGAGGTTCACCCGGCCGGCGCGCAGCTGGGGAAGCCATTGGGTGCGGAAGAAGTCCGCCCACCGGTCGGGCGGTCTCGCCGAGACCGCCATGAGGAGATCGTTGTGCGTGTCAGCCACCACATGCGACGTCATGCCGATGACGTTATCCGGTAGGCGTCGAGCGGCGGGAGAGCGGTGAGCCTGCGGTACAGGCCCGCGCGTCCCGGCCAGTTGTTGACGACGCGCCCGTCGGCGGTCTTGTACCAGCTCTGGCAGCCGCCGCCCCACACCATCCGCTCCATCGCCGCCGCCAGCTGCCGCCGCCAGGCCGCCATGGCCTCGGGCCTGACCTCCATCGGCCCGTTTCTCTCCAGGTACGGCAGGCACGCCATGACGTGCCGCACCTGGCACTCGATCATGAAGACGATGGAGTTGTGGCCGAGGTTGGTGTTCGGCCCGTAGACCAGGAACAGGTTGGGGAAGTTCGGCACCGCGATGCCGAGATACGCCTCGGCGCCGTCCTTCCACTGGTCGGTCAGCGACACCCCGCCCAGCCCGGTGAACGCGATCGGCTGCAGGAACTCGGTGGTGCGGAAGCCCGTGGCGTAGATGATCGTGTCGGCCGCGCGCACGCCCTCGGTGGTCTGCACCCCCTCCGGCGTGACCCTGACGATCGGGTCCGTGACGACCTCCACGTTGGGCCGGGTGAGCGCCGGGTAGAACGCGCTGTCGATGACCACCCGCTTGCAGCCGACCGGGAAGCGGGGGGTGAGCTTGGCCCGCAGGACCGGATCGGCGACCTGGGCGTGCAGGTGGCCGAGCGCCCGCTTCCTCAGCAGGCCGGCGCTCCAGCCGCGGGCGAGGGCGGGGTAGAGGGTGCCCTCGGCGTACCGGTAGATCCACTCGCGGTAGGCCCGCCGCAGGCCGGGGACCAGGCGCAGGGCGAGCCGCGCCGCCGGCCCGAACGTCGGGTCGGGCTTGGGGATGACCCAGTTGGGGGTGCGCTGGAAGACGTCGAGACGGGCGGCCAGCGGCTGGATGCGGGGGATGAACTGCGCGGCGGAAGAGCCGTTGCCGATCACCGCCACCCGGCGGCCGGTCAGGTCGTGGTCGTGGTTCCAGCGGGCGCTGTGGAAGGCGACGCCCGCGAAGCTCTCCCGTCCAGGGATCGGCGGGTACGCGGGACGGGTCAGCTGGCCCACGCACGACACCACGACGTCGAACTCCTCGCTCCCCTCACCCGTGGTGACCCGCCAGCGCCGACCGTCGAAGTCCGCCGCGACGACCTCGGCGCCGAAGCGGATCTTCGGCCGGACGCCGTACTTGTCGGCGCACCTGTCCAGGTAGGCGAGGATCTCCGGCTGCCCGGGGTAGCGGCGCGTCCAGCTCGCGTCCTTCTCGAACGAGTACGAATACAGCTGGGAGGGGATGTCGCAGCCCGCTCCCGGATAGGTGTTGTCGCGCCACGTGCCGCCGAGGCCGTCCGCCTTCTCGAAGACCGTGTAGGAGCCGATGCCCGCCTGCTCGAGCCTGATCGCCATGCACAGCCCGCCGAACCCCGCACCGATGATCGCGACCCTCATGCGCCCCTCCACAGATGTCAGGATCCACTTACGTTAGGCGGCGCTCGCTCACGTGTCGAGGTGGCCGAACCGGTAGTCTGCGCAGGTGACGCTGGCTGATGTGATCAACGTGTTCGAGGCCGCCTATCCGCCTGGCAGGGCCGAGTCGTGGGACGCCGTGGGCCTGGTCTGCGGAGACCCCGACCAGGCGGTGCGGCGGGTGCTGTTCGCGGTCGATCCCGTGCCCGTCGTGGCCGAGGAGGCGCTCGACTGGGGCGCCGACCTGATCGTCGTCCACCACCCGCTCTACCTGCGCGGCACCACCAGCGTCGCCGCGACCACCTACAAGGGCAGGCTGATCCACGACCTGATCCGCAACGACGTCGCCCTCTACACCGCCCACACCAACGCCGACGTCGCCAACCCCGGCGTCTCAGACGCCCTGGCCCGCGCCGTCGGCCTGGTCGGCGACCTGGTGCCGCTGCAGCCGTTCCCCGACGACCCCTGGCGCGGCCTCGGCCGCGTCGGCGACCTGCCCCGCACGATGACGCTCGGCGCGTTCGCCGAGCAGGCCGCTGCCGGGCTGCCGAAGACCTCGTGGGGCCTGCGCGTCGCGGGCGACCCGTCCAGGCCCGTCACGCGCGTGGCCGTCAGCGGCGGGTCAGGAGACTCCCTCCTCGGTACGGCACGCGCCGCCGGCGTCGACGTCTTCCTCACCGCCGACCTGCGTCACCACCCCGCCAGCGAGTTCGTCGAGGCCGGCGGTCCCGCCCTGATCGACGCCGCCCACTGGGCCACCGAGTGGCCATGGCTCGACAGCGCGGCGTCCATCCTGAGCTCCAGTGGCGTTAACGTTGAGACGCGCGTCTCCGCCACGGTCACCGATGCTTGGACAAAAGGATATTGATCATGAAAGCAGCCCCTGCCGCTCAGAAGCGACTGCTCGACCTGGCCGAGCTTGACTCCGCTGCCGACCGCCTGGCGCACCGCCGCCGTACCCTGCCCGAGCTGGCCGAGATCGACGAGCAGTCGAAGCAGCTGGCCCAGCTGGCCACCCAGGTGATCGCCGCCGAGACCGAGGCCGGTGACCTGTACCGCGAGCAGACCAAGGCGGAAAGCGACGTCGAGACCGTGCGCACCCGCGCCGACCGCGACCAGAAGCGCCTCGACTCCGGCATGGTCACCTCGCCCAAGGACCTGTCCAGCCTGCAGTCCGAGATCGCCTCGCTGCACCGCCGCCAGGGCGACCTCGAGGAGGTCGTCCTGGAGATCATGGAGCGCCGCGAGGCCGCCGACTCCAAGGTCACCGACCTGATCGCCAGGCGCGACGAAATCGCGACCACCAGGGCCGCCGCCGAGGACCGTCGCGACGCCGCCCTGGCCGAGATCGACAAGGAGACGGCCGACGTCGAGGGCCGCCGCGCGGGCGTGCTCCCCGACATCCCCGCCGACCTGCTCGCCCTGTACGAGAAGCTGCGCGGCCAGTACGGCGTGGGCGCCGCGATGCTGCACGGCGGCCGCTGCATGGGATGCAAGGTGACGCTGTCGATCGCCGACATGAACCGCATCAAGGCCGCCCCCCACGACGAGGTGCTGCGCTGCGAGGAATGCCGCCGCATCCTCGTCCGCACCCCCGAGTCCGGCATCTGACCCAGGCCGCCGAACCGGCCGGCAGCGATCAAGGAGCTTCCATGAGCACGACCCCGTACCTCGTCGAGGCCGACGGCGGGTCGAGAGGCAATCCCGGCCCCGCCGGCTACGGGGCCGTCGTGATGGACGCTCGCGACCGCCAGGTCCTCGCCGAGCGGGCCGAGGCGATCGGCGTCACCACCAACAACGTCGCCGAGTACCGCGGCCTGGTCGCGGGGCTCGCCGCCGTGCTCGACCTCGGCGGTGAAGGCGCCGAGGTCGAGGTCCGTATGGACTCCAAGCTCGTCATCGAGCAGATGGCCGGCCGCTGGAAGATCAAGAACGAGGGGCTCAGGCCGCTCGCCCTCGAGGCGCAGGGCCTGGCCAGGCGGCTGCGGATCACCGGGTGGACGTGGATCCCCCGCGAGCGCAACAAGCACGCCGACCGGCTGGCCAACGAGGCGATGGACGCCGCGGCCAAGGGACTGGCGTGGCAGGCGGGCGGCACCGCCGTACCGGAGGCGGGCGCGCGCGGCGCTTCGGCGGCCGGCTCGCGCGGCGCCTCGGAGCCGGGCTCGCGGGAGGCTGCCGGGGCGGGCTCGCCGGGCGGTCGCGCGATCCCCGAGACCGGGGGCGTGCCGGAGACGCCGCCCGCGGGGGCCGGACGGGAGGCACCCTCGGCGCCGAAGACCGGCGGGCAGACCGACCTGCTCGACCTGTCGGCGCCGACCGCCTCGCTGGTCACCCGGCAGGCCGCCAAGGGCACCGGCTGGGGCCCCGCCACCAGGGTCGCCACCTCGCTCCTCCTGCTGCGCCACGGCGAGACCCCGCTGTCGGCCGAACGCCGCTTCTCGGGGCTCGGCGACGCCGAACTCACCGCGAACGGCCTGGCCCAGGCCGGCGCCGCCGCGCGCAGGCTGGCGGCGCCGCCGTACCGGATCGACGTGATCGTCAGCTCCCCGCTCAAGCGGGCCCGCCAGACCGCCGAGATGGTGGCGCGGCTCGTCGGCGTGGACGTCGAGGTGGACGAAGGCCTCAGGGAGACCGACTTCGGCGCCTGGGAGGGGCACACCTTCACCGAGATCCAGCGCGAGTGGCCGGACGAGCTGGCCGCCTGGCTGGCCGACCCCGCCGTCGCGCCACCCAGGGGGGAGAGCTTCACCCAGGTCGCCCGACGCGTCGAGGCGACCAGGGACCGGCTGGTCGAGCAGTACGAAGGCAAGACCGTGCTGGTCGTCTCCCACGTCACGCCGATCAAGACGCTCCTCAGGCTCGCGCTGCTCGCGCCGCCCGAGGCGCTGTACCGCATGCATCTCGACGTGGCGTGCCTGTCCCTGATCGACTTCTACGCCGACGGGCCCGCCGTCGTGAAGGCGTTCAACGACATCAGCCACTTGCACTGACCCCCCACCTGCCGACCCGCTGTCTTCGGGCGGTCCCTCGGCCTGCTGGGCAGTACCGCGGCCCACAGCCCCGTGGGTTGCGCCTCGGACCGCTGCCGCCAGGTAGCGCCTCGGACCGCTGTCTTCGGGCGGACCTCGGCCCGTCGGCTGCAGAACGGGGTCCAGACAGAACCCCGGTCCACCGGACCAAGGGCAGAACCCTGGCCCACCGGACCAAGGGCAGAACCCCGGCCCACCGGACCAAGGGCAGAACGCCTGCGCCGGGGCCGCGCCGGGTCCCCGCTCCCGTGGCCCTGGAGGCGGGCGGAACCCCGCCCGCGTTCCCACCCCGCCCGCGGTGCCCCGCCCGCCGTGCCCTGGGTGAACACCCGCCTGCGGACGCGGCAGGCCGGCGGGCCAGGAGGGTCCAGTCAGGTTCGCCCGCTCCGTGGGTCGGCACGAGGAGCCCGCGCCCTCGGGCACCGCCCAGGCATCCCAGGAGCGTGTGGGCCGAGGCGTGACCGTCGTCCGGTCACGGCCCGGTCGGGCCGGATGCCGCGAGGTTTCACCCGGCACGACCGAGCCGTGGGCACCGTCCCCCTCAGACGATGACCACCCCAGGACATCACGGGGCTCTTGTGGATGGATTGGAGGTGGCTGGGAGTTTGATAACCTCCCTGCAGACGAGCCGGCCGGGCGACCGCGTCGAGCCCCTTCGCGGGGCTCGCCGAGGAAGGTCCGGGCTCCGCAGGGCAGGGTGGTCGGTAACCCCGACCCGGGGTGACCCGCGGGACAGTGCCACAGAGAGCAGACCGCCTCCCGGACATCCGGGAGGTAAGGGTGAAAGGGTGGTGTAAGAGACCACCAGCGCTCGCGGTGACGTGAGCGGCTAGGTAAACCCCACCCGGAGCAAGGTCAAGAAGGGACGCCCCAGCAGGAGCGTCCCGCGCGCGGCGTTCGAGGACTGCCCGTCCGAGTCGCGCGGGTAGACCGCTTGAGACCGCCGGCAACGGCGGTCCTAGATGGATGGTCGCCCCTTCGTTCGCGAAGGACAGAACCCGGCCTACAGGCCGGCTCGTCTCTCTCCGCCCCTGTGACCAGGGGCGGAGCACTGTTCAAGATTGCCCGTTCCGTCCCTGTTCCGCGATCTTGGGAAGAAGAAGCGCGTCGATCGCTCCACGTCCGAGATCGTCTTGGTCCGGGAAAAGTTGACCGTAGGTGTCCATCGTCTCCGCGATGGTGGCGTGACCGAGACGGGCCTGAATCACCTTGGGGTTGAGGTTCGCCTTGATCAGCCCGGAGGCGTAGAAGTGCCGCAGATCGTGAAATCGAGTGCCTTTGGGAAGGCCGGCCTTTTTCACGGCCTCGCGCCAGCACTCGTTGAACGACTTGCGTTGAGCGATCCGGCCACATCGGTTGGTGATGAGCGCACCCTCCGGACCGGCCGAGTAACGCTCTTGGTGCTCTGCGAGCCTGGCGAGAATGAGGTCATCGACCGGCAGAGTGCGTCGTGATGCTCTGGTCTTGAGCTCGACCAACTTCCCGTAAGGGGACTACGACTTGGTTGGTATGGGGACGACGCCCCACATGAACGTGGAGCCCTTCAGGAGGTTTTCCGTCGCTCTGATCCCGGTCAGGTGCTCTACGAGTAGGAAGGCTGGTCCCTCGTAGAGCCGGGGAGACGATGGGAAGAGCCTGTCGATCTCTGTCATCGTGTCTACGAGTTCGTCCGGAATCTCCGTCAGGTATCCCTCATCGCCTCCCCAGGCGAATCTGATCTCACCGTCCTCACACCAATAGAAGTAGTCCATGCACTTGATGCCGAGTGCCGCTTGGGAGATGAGACGGGTGCCCTCGGAGAGTCTAGTGATCACGTCTTCGTCAGTGCCGAGCCAGTCGGGATCGAAAACGAACGTCCAATCGCCGACGGAGGTGACGCCGAGAGGTCCCCTTGAGTAGTGATCGGCGTTGTCGGGGAAGGGCCCCGACGTGAAGTCCTCCCATTGACCACCGAGACGTGCAACCACCTGTTCAGGTGTGGCACGGACATAGATGAAGCTGTAGCATTCTTCGGCGTATTCGCCGCAGAGCCACGAGATATCGAAGGGCTGCATGGTCATGTCGTCATGATGCCAGCCGACTCCGACAGATATGGTTGTCGCCTGCGCATTCTTGGAGTGGTCGCCGACGAACTCACTGCCCGCCGCCGAACGCGAACGCGCTCGGAGACGAAAGGCGCGATAGGCGGAGAGCCTTAAGAGGAGCCAAATCGGGAGCCACACGAGACGGACGAGAGTGGACCGGGGTGTACGTCCTTGAACCGCCGGACCTTGGGCGTGGATCAGAGTGGACTGACCCAAACGGCGGGAAGCTGGTTCGAGTCCTATCGCGGGGCCTGGCTGGGCTTCAGCTCGGCCTCGCCGCGGCCGGCGATGGTCTCGACGTACTTCTCGGCCAGCCGCCGGACGTCGTCGGCGAAGAAGCGGTGCACGGTCTCGGTCGAGTAGTCCACGTCCACGCAGGGGCGCAGCTCGGCGTGGGCGCCTCCCTCGGTGCCCAGCATGATCGCCAGCGCGGCGTCGGGGTGCATGGGGCCGTCGGGGAGCCGGTAGCGCGGCACCCCGCCTTCGGAGATCAGCCCGCTGTAGAGCGGGTTCACGTGCAGGGCAGCGGCGGAACGATTGGCGCCAGCCCTCTTGTGCAGGTTCGACATGGTCGGTCTCCCGTCCTGAGTACAGTTCGAGCCGCGGCCTGTCGTGCTGAGATCGCCACCGACAATTTCCCACCATCAGCGCCGACGGGAGGCAAGGCAATCAGGACGGGGGTACTTCGTGATGTTCGGCCGACGAGGGCGCGAGGCCTGCTCAGCAGGAGTTTTGCAAGGGGACGGTGACCGTCCGTGATGACGGAACGTCCCCGTGACCTGGATCGTGTGTCAGGGCGGACGGCATGCGCCGAGCAGAGACCTCAGGCGGTGAGACCCGCCTCCTCCCGGCCGAACTCGATCACGATGTACCTGCCGTTGGCGTAGCTGACCACAGGGCGCTGGAGCAGGTCACCCACCCTGCGGGCGACCCCCTGGAACAGCTCCACCAGCTCCGGAGTGTCGGCGCTCACCCGGAACCGGCCGCCGGCGGCGAGCTGCTCGGCGACGAGTGGCACGAAGTTCGCCTCGGCGCGGACCTTCTCCTCCGCGCTGAGAGGGGTGCGCCGGGGCACGGGCTGCGTGCCGGGAGGGTGGGCCATCACTGATCTCCTCGTGATCGCGGGCCTCTCAGGATGCCACAAGGGCGCCGAGGGGCGGCATGTCACCCAGATCCCGGAGGCGGCCGTCGGGCCGGCCGATCCGGTCGCCGTAGGTCAGGGCGCGCTCTTGTAGGGTCCCTTCCATGACCATCACCGACCTGGCCGAGCTCCGCCTGGCCACCACGAACGCGACGGCGTTGTGGAAGGCGCTGGCCGGCGCGCGTGGCCACGACGTGGTCGAGCGGCCCGGCTTCGTCGCCGTGGCCGGCGACGAGCGGGCGGGGTTGCGGATCATCCTGCAGTCCTCCTCGCCCGACGCGTCCGACGTCGCCGAGCTGACCGCGCTGGCCGAGGGTTGGACCCGCGGCCCCGCGCTGGTCGAGGACTCCTACGGCGTCGTCGACATGACCGCGATCGGGCTGACCCCGCGCCGGATGCCCGTCATGATCCGCAGACCCGGTACGGCCCTGCCGCCCCCGGCCGTCGAGATCGTCAGGGTCGAGCGTGCGGAGCAGCTGGAGACGGCCGAGCGGATCGTCGTCGAGGGTTTCCCGCTGTCCCGTTTCCAGCCGCACCTCGCCGGCCAGGCCTTCCCGGCGGCGCTGCTGGGCCACGAGGGCGTCGATCTTTTCGTCGCGGAGAAGGACGGCGAGCCCGCGGGGGCGTGCGTGACGGTCGCCGACGGCACGGTGGGCGGGCTGTACTGGGTGACCACCCTGCCCGGCTTCCGCTCGCTCGGCGTCGGGCGGGCGCTCATGCACGCGGTGCTCGGCGGACTGCTGAAGGACCTGCCGGTCACGCTGACGGCGGCCAGCGCGGGCAAGCCGCTCTACGACTCGCTCGGCTTCACCACCGTCACGCAGTCGACCTGGTGGTCGTCCCCCTGACCCGCACCCGCTGACCAGCCCCGCGACCGCCCGACCGGGCCGGGATGTCCCCCGGCCCGGGGCGCGGCGTGCGGTCGTCCGCTAGCGTGCCGCCCAGGCGGCCAAAATCGCCGCCTCCTTCTCGGGCGCGATGCCGTGGACGTTCCTCCGGCCGAACACCCGCTCGGCGACCGGGATCTCCCGCAGCCACTCCCAGGTGTCGCGGACCGTCTCGGCCACGCTACGGCAGCGCAGCCCCGCCGCCTCCGCCTTCGCCGTGGAGATCGTCCAGAAGTTGGCCGTCTCGGGAGTGCGCGGCGTCCAGAGCGGCAGCTCCATCCAGGCACCGGCCTCGTGGTCGAGGAGGAACTGGTCGTCCACCCACACGAACTCCGCGTCGGAGCCGGTGGCCTGCCTGCACAGCTCCAGCCACTCGCCGTAGGTGGTGTTGCCCGCCGGCCCGGTGACCATGAAGCGGTCGCGGACGCCCTTCTCCGCCTGGTCGAGGGTGAAGATCGCGATGTCGCGGGCGTCGATGAGCTGCATGGCCACCGAGGGGTCGCCGGGAGCCAGCACCTGACCCCCGCGCTCGATCCTGGTCAGCCACCACGGCAGCCTCGCGACGTTCTCGTGCGGGCCGAGGATGAGCCCGGGCTGGATGATCAGTGTGTTGCCGTCGAAGCCCTGCTCGACCGCGCGCTCGCAGCCCGCCTTGAGCACGCCGTAGTCGCCGTCGTCGGGACCGGCGTCGGGCGCGCAGTCCAACAGCCCTGACTCGTCGGTCGCCGGCTCGGCCGGGAAGCCGCGCACGGCCGACACCGTCGAGACGAAGGCGTAGGTGCCGGCGTGGCCGGACAGCAGCCGCGCGGACTGCCCGGCCACGCGCGGCACGAACGCCGAGGTGTCCACGACGATGTCCCACTGCCGCCCGTCCACCAGGCGTTCGAGGTCCGCCGCCGACTCCCTGTCGCCGCGGACGGCCTCCACGCCAGGCACGTCAGGGTAGCTCTGCCCCCTGTTGAAGGTCGTGACCTCGTGACCGCGCCCGAGCGCCTCGGACACGATCGCGCGGCCGAGGAACGCTGAACCTCCGATGACCAGAACTCTCATACGAGCATTCTTCGGGTATGGCACGCGATTCACGCCGCGGCTTCACCGAGAGCGTAGGCGGGCTCACGAGACGGCTTCCTCCTCACCGGCCGGCACGGGCACCTCGGGGGAGGGCAGGATGTGCACCCTGGCCGAGGCGATGTCGAAGTAGAGCCCCACCAGCTCCAGCGACCCGGCGGCCACCTGCTCGGCGACCTTCCGGTGCGTGCGCAGGTTCTCCAGCTGCTGCGTCACGTTCACCCTGCACAGCCGGTCCAGCGGCCCGCTGTCGCTGCCGTCGCTGTCGCCGAGGATGAACCGGGCCAGGCTGTGGTTGCCGTGCCGCAGCCACCGCCGCAGCCCGGGCAGGCTGCCCGCCTTCTCCCCGCCCGACAGCAGCCCGGCCATCGCCCCGCACCCCGAATGGCCGCACACCGTGATCGTCCGCACGCCCAGCACCTGCGTCGCGTACTCGATCGCCGCCGCCATCGAGTCGTCGTGCGGCTCGGCGCCGTACCGGGGGACCATGTTGCCGATGTTGCGCACCACGAACAGGTCGCCTGGACCGCTGGCGGTGATGAGCGTGGGCACGATGCGGGAGTCGGCGCAGGTGATGAACAGGTGCGTCGGCTGCTGCCGGCGCGCCAGCTCGGTGAAGATGGGCCGCATCTGCGGCGCCGCCCGCCGGTGGAACTCGCGCGCCCCCACGGTCAGCTCGCACTCGGCCGGACCGCCCTGCTCGGGCACCGTCGCCTTCTTGCGCCTGCGGCGGTGCGCCCATGGTAGCCACCCGTGCTCGTGCGCCTTGGCCGGCGTCTTGGCGGGGAACATGCGGTGGCCGGCGGCGGCCAGGCTGTACCACTCGTCGTGCAGCTCGTCGATGTCGACGCTGCCGCCGGAGCGCTCGTGCATGAGCCGCCACGAGTGCAGCGCCTCGAAGGCGGCGTTGTCCATGAAGTCGATGTTGAGGTCGAGGTCGACGGGCACGCCCGGCGGGATGGCGCGCAGCTCGTCGGTGAGGCGCGGCACGCCGAGGAAGGTGAGCGATCCCGAGATCGTCACGTGTCGGCGCCCGTCCTGCTCCTGCCGTACGTGCGCCGAGATCCACGTCAGCCGCCGCAACGCGAGCAGGACGGCCAGCGCCAGCCCGAACAGCACCCCCTCGGCCAGGCCGAGGACGACCACGCCCGCCAGCGTGACGAGGTAGACGGGCACCTCGCCGTGGCCGTGGACCTTGCGCACATGACCCAGGTTGAACATCTGCAGGCCGATGAAGGCCAGCAGCGCCGCCAGCGCCTCCAGCGGGATCAGCCGGATGGCCCAGCCGAAGCACAGGACGAAGACCAGCACCCACACGCCGTGCAGCACGGTCGACCAGCGGCTGCGGGCGCCCGCCTGGACGTTGGTGGTGCTGCGCACGATCACGCCGGCCGTCGGCAGCCCGCCGAGCGCGCCCGAGACGATGTTGGCGATGCCCTGCCCGCGCAGCTCCCTGTCCAGGTCGGTGCGTGGGCCGTCGTGCTGGCTGTCGACGGCCACCGAGCACAGCAGCGACTCCACGCCCGCCAGCAGCGCCACCAGCAGCACCGCGGCGAGGATGCCGTGCCAGTCGCCCGCGGGCAGCACGGGGGGCACCCACTGCAGGAGGTTCTCCGGCAGGTCCACCCGGGTGACGTCCAGGCTGAACGCCGCCGCCGCGACCGAGGCGATCAGCAGCGCCGCCAGCGGTCCGGGGACCAGGCGGACCCGGCGGGGCAGCCACTTCCACACCAGCAGCACGCCGATCGTGATCAGCCCGACCGCGGCCGCGTGGTCGTGCAGGTCGGCGACCTGCGCGGGCAGCTCCAGCAGGTTGTCGACGGCCGAGGACTGCGGGCTGCCGCCCAGCACCACGTGCAGCTGCGACAGCGCGATCACCACGCCCACGCCCGCCAGCATGCCGTGGATGACGGCGGGGGAGACGGCCAGCGCCGCACGGGCCGCCTTGAACACGCCGAGCAGCAGCTGCACCACACCGGCCAGCAGCGTGATCATGCAGGTGGCCCGCCAGCCATAGGTGTGCACGAGCTCGGCCACCACCAGTGACAGGCCGGCGGCGGGCCCGCTCACCTGGACGGCCGAGCCGCCGAACAGCCCCGCCACCACGCCGCCCACGACCGCGGCGGTCAGCCCGGCGGCCAGCGGGGCGTCGGAGGCGACGGCGATGCCGAGCGACAGCGGGACCGCGACGAGGAACACCACCAGCGACGCGGGCACATCGTGTCTAAGGGCAGTCAGGCGATTACTCTGAGTGTCCACCGACAGACTGTAACCGCTGGCGGCCCGGTGAAACGCCTGTTACGAGAGGCCTTTACGATCAGCGGTAATAGTCGGGATAGTCCTGGTCTGGGGCGCGGTGGTGGTTGCCCCGGCGCCCCTGCCTGGCCGACTCGGGCTCCTCCTGGCCGTACATCTCGCCGTAGGAGGGCCAGCTGCCGCCCGCGGCGGGCTGCTCGGGCCAGGCGGCGGGCGTGGCCGGCGGCGCGTACGGGGTGGCCTGCGTCTGCGCCTGCGGCTCGTAACCGGAGGCGCGCTGCGCGCCGCCGCCCAGCACGTCGTCGTACGGCGAGACCGCGCGGCCCGGGGCGGTGGGCGTGGTGGCCGCGGGCGTCGGCCCGGTGACCAGCGCGTCGTCGTCGGGCGCGGCCCAGCCGGAGCGCACCTCGTAGGAGTTGGGGAAGGCGGCGGCGGGCTGGGTGTAGGTCTCGAACGCGGGCCACGACGAGGCGGGGGCGGCGGCGTCGAGCACGTCATGGGCGGGGGGAGCCGGCCACGAGCCGGAGTTCTGCCCCGCGGCGGGCTGCTGCTGTGCCGGCTGTTGTGCCGACTGCCGTGCCGGCTGCTGCGCCGACTGCCAGGTCGTCTCGGCGTCGGCCGCGCCGTAGGCGGGGAACGGGTCGCTCGTCGGCGCCCCGTGAACCGGAGCGGCCGGCACCGAGGGGAAGGAGCCGCTGTTGACGGCGGGGAACGAGTTGCTGCCGAACGCGGAGAAGGAGCCGCTGTTCGGCTGCGGCTCGGGCTGCGGCGGCGGCACCGGCTTGGCGCCCGCGCCCAGGATGCTCATCACGTCGGGCGTCGGGGCGGCGAACGTCACCGTGCGCTGGTCGGCCAGGTCGGAGGTGGAGACGGCGGGGCGCGGCTCGGCCGCCGGCGCCGGCTCGACCAGGTCGGCCAGCGGCCGCTCGGCGGCGGCGGCCG